>JAUXXQ010000167.1 GCA_030684815.1 Methylobacter sp.
CAAAAATCCATCGTCGAAACCGAAGCGCCAATTTTAGTGGTAAGGGCGTTTGCCGGGGCGGGGAAAACATCCACCTTACTTGAATTCGCCAAAACCAGAAAGCACAAAAAAATGCTTTATCTGGTCCTCAATAAATCGGTGTAAATCGAGGCCGAGCAAAAATTTAAAGACACCTGGGTCAAGCCTATCACTGCCCACGCCTTGGCTTTTCGTCATGTTGGCCATCGCTACAAACACAAATTGATTGCCGGATTGAAGCCGTATGAAGTTGAAAAAGCCTTGCAGCTTGTCAATGAACTGAGCCATGAGCTTGGCTACAGCGGAAGCCATAACGATGGGTTACTGATCGCCAGTGTCGTGTTGGCTTCCTTGAACAAATCCCCGACCTGGAGTTGCAGGAAAAGCACGTCCATGAAAACTACAAACGGCTCGAAAAAATACTCAATGGCGTGGGGGGGCTGGACGAAAACGCCATCAAGCAATTAATCGTCATCCAAGCCAAAAAATTGTGGTCGAAAATGATCGGCATTGAAGATCGGGATGTCGGCATGTTGCACGATGGCTATCTGAAACTGTTCCAGTTATCCGATCCTGACCTTTCCGGATACGACTACTTACTCGTTGATGAAAGCCAGGACACGAACCCAGTGACAATGTCTATTATCTTCAAGCAAACGGCGCAAAAGGTATTTGTAGGCGATTCCCATCAAGCCATCTATGGGTGGCGTGGAGCTCGAAATGCACTCGGGTTTGCCATAAAACAAGGGGCGGTTGATCGTTATCTAACGGGGTCGTTTCGCTTTGGTTCGAACATCGCCCAAGTAGCCAACAAAATCCTCGCAGTCAAAGGCGAACCGATGCAGGTGCATGGGCTATCAGGTACCGACAACATAGGGAAAGCCAGAGATGGCGAGGCTAAAACGGTCATCAGCCGGTCGAACGCCGGCGTATTTTCGCAAACGGCAAAAGCCATCAATAAAAACCAAAGCTGGTGGCATGTGGGTGGGAGCGCGGGATACCGGTTCGAACAAATCTTGGATATTTACCATTTATGGAAACGTCAATTCAGTTTGGTCAGAGACCCGTTTATCCGCTCTTTTACGGATTTTGCGGAACTAAAGCTTTACGCAGAGGACGTGGAGGACACCGAGATCAAGCCAAGATGCAGGATCACCGAAGAATACGGCGATGCCATCCCGGGCATTATCGACACGATCAGACGGCAAGCCGGTGCAGCCACTACCATGGACACGGCTGAAATCGTGATGTCAACCGCGCACAAAGCCAAAGGTCTTGAATGGCCCAATGTGCAGTTGGATGAAGACTTTA
>JAUXXQ010000168.1 GCA_030684815.1 Methylobacter sp.
ACGTTGGCCGCCATGGAAACTATTTTTATGCAACAGTGCCAACGTGCCCAGTCAATAGCGCCTGACATTCCGAAGATACCCAAAGATATCGTGTAAATTAACATCCACTCACCGTCCCATATAAGCATTGCATCATGATGCGTCCATGTTAAAAGAGGGGGACTTTAACCGATTTTTTAATGGTGGCTCATGGATACCCAACTCGTTAAACACTTCAAATTCCCCACCCCCGCCCACAGGCTGCGTAAGCCCGTCAAAATCTGCTTGATCGGTGTCGGCGGCACCGGTTCCGAAGTCTTGGCCAGTCTGGCCAGAATTGATTACGCCATCCGGGAACTGGGGCATCCAGGGCTGCATGTGACAGCTTGGGATGGCGATGTGGTTGAAAGGCCCAATATAGGCCGCCAAGCCTTCTATCCTGCCGATCTTGGCCACAATAAGGCACTGGTTTCCATTCAACGGATCAATTACCTGTACGGGCGTGATTGGGTGGCCATGCCCCGTATGTTCATCATAGACCAGGAACAGCGTGGATACTGGGATTATGATCTGTTGATCACCAGTGTCGATGTGGCGCAATTCCGTGCTGACTTGGCGAAATGCGCGAACAACCGACATACGAACTGCCTGTGGCTTGACACCGGAAATGGGGAAAGTACCGGGCAAGTCATATTGGGCAGGCTTGGCCATGCCAATGAAAATCCTGTCAAGCTGCCTTCGGTATTTGATTTCTATCCGGAACTGGATGGCATGGTGGACAATAATACGCCGTCATGCAGTATGGAAGAAGCGCTGGCAAATCAGGACTTACCGATCAACCGTGCCATAGCCAATGTGGCCATGCAACTGATTTGGTCGTTGTTGCGGCAGGGTGGCCTGGATTATCAAGGCGCTTTTATCGATATCCGAAAAGGCACACAGACACCGGTTAATATCTGATGTCACAAAGGCACTCTTGCGTACTAACCGCAGAAAATATTGAGGGCATCCGGGTCTATCCCAGGCAGCGGGTTGTCCTTCAAAAGGATCTTACAAAGAACATCAATTTTATCAAGCGCCTCTTGATGCGCCCTGGCGGACAAATTTAGGCTTTCAAGTTCTTCTTTATGGACATCCATCAGCATTCGGTTGAGCAGTGCCAGTATAACCATAGACTTCTGAAACTCAGTTCCATGGGTTAAGCTGCGGTGAGTTTGGTAGTCAACGACAGCGGTTAAGTTTTCGATGTTAAAGTTGTTGATGTTAAATTGGATGGTCATGGCAATTCCTCAAATCTGTAAACTGAAAATAAAT
>JAUXXQ010000173.1 GCA_030684815.1 Methylobacter sp.
TTCAGGGTGGGGCTGGATGTCATTCGCGACGTATTGCTTAACGTCACCTATTCACTGGAGTGCGCATTGCAACGTATTATTCATTTTATTGATTTGAAAGGCTTCTCTGTATTTCGATGATTTTTTGTCATGTACAGAGAAGCCGATATCACATCAATCTGACCATCAATTAAATCCTGGGCATCAGGATTACGGACAGTCAAAGCAAGCTCATTGAGCGCAATGCTTTCTTTTTTAAGGTAGGCAATTAGCTCGTGGGCGAGTAGCTCCATCATCAGGCGCTTACCCGCAATATCGTGGACAGATTGCACGGCAGAGAATTGCCGAGCCAGGATAACATAAGGCGAATGCTGAAAAATCACAGCCAGCACCACCAACGGTTTTCCCGCATTGCGCTCAAGCAACAAACTACTGCTGCCCACACCGAAATCAGCATTGCCGTTCAGCACCTCCAGCACCGGATCAGTATTGGCCGCAGCCTCGACGATATTGACCTCCAGCCCCGCGTCTTGATAGTAGCCCTTTTCCTTGGCCACATAATAACCGGCAAACTGGAACTGGTGCGTCCATTTCAGTTGCAGCGTGACCGGCTCTAACGCCGATGCCGGGATGGCGATCAAGCATAGAAGTCCGGCTAACAAGCGAAAAGTGTTGTTCATTAGTTGGTTATTCATTAGGCCAATTTGGTGGGGGCAATACTCTGTGGAGCGACGCCTCCACAAAATCACCCACAACCATGAATATACCAACCTTGTGCAGGCCGGTTTTTGATCACATCGCAACTCAGCTTTTTCCTCAGCTCGCTCAACAAATTTTTTAATGCCGAATCAGTCATTTCCTGATTCGGCCAAACCGTATCATTAATCAGCTGTTTGGACACAACCCGTTCGGGAGAAAACAACAGCAACTCCAACAACAAACCCTCCTTGTTGCCTAAACTCACCTCAATACCATCAACCTGCAGCGACTTTTCCAGTGGCAAATAATGAACATGCGGCGCAATGATAACCGGCTCCATTTTTGTACCCAGACGCCTGATAGCAGACATCAATGCCGCATTCAACTTTTTAAAATTAAGCGGCTTAGCCACGTAACCATCAATTTGCAGATTGGCCGCACGCAACAAATAATCGGTATCGGTAAAAGCACTCAGGATAACAATGGGGATAAACGCATCTTCAGCGCGTATTTTCTCGACAAAACTAAGACCGTCCCGCCCCGGCATTTTAATATCCGTGATAATAAAATCGATCGTCTGCTGCCGGTAAATGTGCAACGCCATTGCCGCATTATTGGCCACCGTAATCGACTTAAACACCCCGGAAAACAACGCATAAATATCAGCACACATCTCGGCATTATCATCGACAAACAGTAAATTCAGGTTTTTTAAAATGTGTTGCTGAGTCAGCATAAAAATTCAGTGGGCAGGCCGCGTAATAAAATAGTGGCAAATTCTAATGGCTCTACCACTATAGAAAATATATTTTTTACAAAATCAGACCGGTTTGAGACTTTGTTATTGCTAATATAACCGCCGCACGCAATTTTGGGCCCATAACATTTGCAAAATAATAAAAACCAGCACTACTTTGCAATTATGCGCATTAATTAAAAATCAAAACCTATCAAGACAAATCATGATAACGCTATCAATTGAATCATCAGCGCCCCACTTCGTTACTACTGACCGATATAACCGGTTTAAAAAAATCCTGCAACAACCGACGTCGATGCTGAACACCGATAGCGCCTTATTCAAACCCTGGCTCAAATTAATCCATTGTCAACTGCCAACCGCAACCGGCAGCGAATTAATCATTGCCGACGGCCTGTGTCCACAGATTGCCGAACTCTTGACCGACGCTTTACAGCCGGTCGCCGCATTGGGCAGCATCGCCACCCCCTTAGCCGCCATCACCGCCCGTCTTGCCGGACAAAAATTACACACCCTGCATCTGGTTGCCCACGGCCAAGCGGGCGCATTTAGCCTTGGCGGACAACACATAGATGCCGAGCTGTTGCGCGCTAATGCCGACTTACTGGCGCAATGGCAGGTGCAGCGCATCGCCTTATGGAGCTGCTCAGTCGGGCAAGATGCCGAATTTATCCGCTTATTGAGTGAACTGACCGGCGCGCAGGTATTCGCCTCCGAACAGCCGCTGGGCAAATTAGGCCGCACAAATAACTGGCAACTGGATACTGATGCCATCAATGCCCCGTTTAAGGCAGAAATATTAGAACAATGGGAGTATCAATTGGCGATCCTTAGCTTCATCAACGCCTACGAGATGGTCTATGACCTGAATAACGATGGTCAAATCAACAATACTGAACGCTGGGCCGAAAAGGAGCAAAATACCCACTATTTCAATACCCAATCATTAGGTAAGGCCACGATTGATGACAACACCAATAGCCAGTACTTTAGTGGTAATGATGTTTCGGCCATAGGTATCAATATTGCGGGAAAGGAATATTTCGGCTGGATCAGCCGCCCGATCAAGGCCAACGGTCTGGTGCGTGGCTTCTACTTCTGGACTGATGATGATTTTGTGAATTTGGCAACAGCCCAGAACGATGGCAACACCGATGGCGACCGCAATGTAACGGACAATCGTGGGTTCTTGCTGGTGGTGGATCAGGCCTGGTTTGACCTGCAAACTACAAAAAGTACTCAGTACACTATCAATAACACCAAGGACGGCATCCTGGGCGCTATCCAGGTTGCTGTTGTTGGCTCATCCTCAGACCGTGTCGATAGCGCACTGAACGCCCTCGTCGTGCCCAACAGCGCGCCAACGCCGGTGAGCGATGTCCTGACGGTGCTGGAAGACAGCGCCAACAACATCGGCAACGTCCTGACCAATGACACCGACCCCAATAACGATCCCCTGACCGTCACCGGGTTTACCATCAATGGCACCGCAGGAACGCTGGGTCAGGCGTTCACCATCACCAACGTAGGCTCCTTCACCCTGGCCGCCAACGGCGCGTTCAACTTCACGCCGGTTGCCAACTACGCCGGGGCGGTTCCCGCGATCACCTATACGGTCAGTGACGGCAACGGCGGCACGGCCAGCACCACACTGTCGATTTCCATCACCGAAGTAAACGATGCGCCGTCGGGCGACAATGCGACCATCGCCGTGCGCGAGGGTACCGGCTACACCTTCACCGCCGCCGACTTCGGGTTCACCGATGCCAACGACAGCCCGGCCAACCGCCTGCAGTCCGTGATCATCACCACCCTGCCAACGGCGGGCACGCTGACCTTAGACGGTCAGGCTGTGACGGTGAGTCAAGAGATCACCGCCGCCGACCTGACCAAGCTGGTCTTTACGCCGACCGGCCGGACTGAGGCGACCTTTACCTTCCAGGTGCGCGACGACGGCGGCACGGCCAACGGCGGGGTTGATCTGGACCCCACGCCCAACACGCTGACCCTGCCGGTGACAGCGGTGAACCAGGCGCCGACGGCGGTGGCTGACACGGCCGCCATCGCGGCCGACGGTACGTCGATCACCAGCACCGAACCTCAGCGCCTGCTGGCCAACGACACCGATCCCGATAACGACACCCTGAGCGTAATCGGTGTGACCGGAGCCGGGGCGACCAATCTGGACAACGGCACCTACACGGTTCAGGGTCTTTACGGCATCCTGACCGTCAATGCCTCCAACGGGCAATACACCTACACGCTGAACACCGATGCCACCACCCTGGCCGCCCTGCGCGCCCTGCCTGCGGGCAGCACGTCCACGACGGAAACGTTCCAGTATACCGCCGCTGACATCGGCAACCTGACATCCACCAGCACCCTGACCATCACTATCAACGGCGTCAACGACGCCCCGACAGCGGTGGATGATGCCAACGTTGCCAAGGAAACCACGACCGGGACGGGCGCAGTTACGGGCTTCTCGGCCACCGGCAACGTGCTGGACAACGACATTGACCCGGATGTCGGGGATACCAAGACGGTGACGGAGATCGTCCTGACGACCACGGCGACCGGAACATCGGCATCAGGCGCCACCGTCCTCTCGTTCGACTCATTGAACAGCAATGTGAACGTTGGTTACTATGCGTTTGTCGATACCGCTGGCTCGCCCGGAACCGCGCTGCGGGATGCCGCCAACAACCAGATTACCATCCTATCCATCAATACCACCGCCAAAACGTTCACCCTGAGTGGCACGGTGGCCAACGTGACCCTGATCGATAATATGGTTCTGGGCTTTGCCAACAATACTGCGGGCACTGGCGGCACATATCGCACTTCGGCGATCAGCAGCGCCACCACCAGCGGCGGCACCGAGGCGACGCTGACCAACGTGCAGTCTGCGATCACCCTAGGAATGACCGTCAGCGGTACCGGCATCTCCGAGGACACCACTGTCCAGAACGTGACGACGGACGGGAACGGAATGGTAACCGGCGTCACGCTGTCGAAAGCTGCGTCGCTGAATGGCACGGCGCTAACGTTCACCGCGCCGAGCGTCACCCCCGGAATTGCGATCGTCGGCGCTCACGGCACCCTGACCCTGAACGCCAACGGCTCCTATACCTACACGCCAACCACCGACAATACCGCCCTGACCGAAGGTCAGAGCGCCGTCGAAACCTTCCACTACACCATGCGCGATAACGCCGAGCTGACCAGTTCGGCCGTGCTGCGCATCACCGTTCTGGGATCGGGCACCAACGACCCGACGGCTTACCCCGATACCAACTCCGTCACCGAGAACAGCGGCACTCCGGCGACGGGCAACATGCTGACCGATGGGACGGCCGACACCACGCCAACGGGAACTCTGACCGTGAGCCACGCCCAAAGCCTTTCGGGCGCGGCTGTGGCTGTGGGGACTGGCACTGAGGTCGCGGGTCAATACGGCATCCTGACCATTAGCAATACGGGCGTCTATTCCTACGCCCTGAATGACGCCAACGCCCAGGTTAACGCCCTGCAGGCGGGTCAGACACTGACCGAGACGTTTACCTATCGCACGACCAACGGAACAGGCGTCGCAGCCTCAACCCTGACCATCACCATCAACGGCGCCAACGATGCCCCGACCGCCAACCCCGACACCGCCACGGCGCGGGAAGAGGGTGGTATCGCCAACGGCACGACAGGGGTCAACCCGACCGGCAACGTGCTGACCAATGACACCGATCCCGACACCGGCGACACCCTGCGCGTGGCCAGCGTCGATACGGGCGCGACCATCACCGGCGGTGCGGCTACCGTCACGCCGGGCAACCCGATGACGGTGAACGGGCAGTACGGCAGCCTGCTGATCCACTCCGATGGCAGCTACACCTATACCCTGAATAACGACAACGCGACGGTACAGGCGCTGAACGTCGGCGGCACCACCCTGACCGAGACCTTCGCCTATCAGGCTGCGGACTTGGCCGAGGCGACGGCCGACAGCACCCTGGCCATCACCATCCACGGCGCCAACGACGCCCCGACCCACGTCATTCCCACCGACCCCGCCACCGTGGCCGAGGGCGGCACCGTGTCCCTGGCCGGGATCACGGTTGCCGACGTGGACAACGATACCCTAACCGTCGTGCTGGCCGTCGGCAACGGCATCCTGAACGTCCCCAACCTCAACGACGCCACCGTGGCGGCGGGAGCCATCGGCACGGGCGCCCTGACCCTGACCGGCACCAAGGCCCAACTTGACGCCGCCCTGGCCACCCTGACCTACACCGGCGGAGCGGACTTCAGCGGCACCGACGTTCTGCGCGTGACGACCCGCGATCCGGGCGGCCTGGAGGCTACGAGCACCCGCGACATCACCGTGTCGCCGGACAAACGCGCCCTGACCGTGACCGGCACCACGGTCAACGAGGCCTCGCCCTACATCGTGTTCAGCGTTGCGGGGGGAGAGGGTCAGAAAGTATCCCTGACCTTGCAAGCCACCGACACCGGAACGGGTCACGCCACTCTGGGCGCCGACCTGCTACCCAACCTGGAGGTGTTCAACGGCACCGCCTGGGTGGCCTACACCGGCACCACCGCGACCGTCCCCGCCGGGGGCACGCTGCTGGTTCGCGCCGCCGTCCTGCAGGACACCATCTATGAGGGTGAGGAAACCATCAAGTTGGTGGCCAGTAATACGGCCAATACCGGTTTTGAGGGTATTGGTGCTATCCGTGATGATGCCCAGGGCGAAATCTTCCTGGCGGATAACAACAGCATCGTTCCAACCCTGGACACTCACAATGACTATCCCGCCCATCTTGACGACGACCGCCCGATTAGCGTCAACAACATTGCCGTGAATGAGGCCTCACCCTATGCGGTCTTCACGGTAACGGGTGCAGTAGACCAGATCATCCAACTTGCCTTGCACGAAGGATCGGCAAGAATCGTTGGCAGCACCAATACTGAAATTGAAGAACCAACCGAAGACTTCGGTTCTGGGCTGCAATACTACAACGGCAGTCAATGGGTGGACTATACGGCGGGATCCAACATTACCCTGACCGGTTCAACCCTGCTCATCCGCACAGCCATCATCAACGATGATGTTTTTGAAGGTCAGGAAGGCTTTGCACTCGGTGTCACTAAGATCAGCGCCGGTACTACAGTCTACGGCACCGCCAGCATCTACGATGACGGCACCGGTGATGTTTATCTGGAAAGCAACACTACCGGCACGCCCAATGCCACGACTGATGAAGATTATCCCGATCTGGATGACGACCGCAGCCTCGAATTTGCCACCGATGATGTGGATGTCAACGAAAACTCCGATCTCGTCATCTTCACCCTGACCGGCGACTCCGGCCAGACGGTAACGCTGGAGCTACTGAACAATACCGGTGCTGAAACCGGTCAAGCCACGATTCCTGCCATACTCGAACCCAATACTTCCAATGAAAGAAGTGCCATTAAGATTTACATGGGCACCGATGCGCTGGGTAACCCCATCTGGGAATCCTACGACCCAAACAAGGCGCTACCCACCTTCAATGAACAGGGCAAGATTTTTGTCGCAGTCGATATTCGTGCCGAGCAGGACGACATCTATGAAGGGCCGGAGACCTTCGAACTCAAGGCCACCCTAGCACGCCAAGATTTCACCGACACAGACACGCCTGCGCCTTTCAATATCCCGTCTACCAACCTTGCACACACCGTTACCGCGACGGCCACCATCCACGACGATGGCACCAGCGTCATCTTCACTGGCGTGATTGATAATAATAGTCCTGTCACGACAGAAGGCAATCTGGATAATGATCGCCCGGAAGATCTCGCCGGCCTGACCTTAAGCAAAACCACCCTGAGCACCAGCGAAAACGGCACCAGCGACAGCTTCACCGTCAAGCTCAACGCCCAACCAACGACTGACGTCACCGTCACCCTGACTGGGCTGGACGCGACCGAAGGCAGCCTGAGCGCCACCACTCTGACCTTCACCCCTGAGAACTGGAACACTCCGCAGACTGTCACCGTCACCGGCGTGGATGACGACCTGATTGATGGCGACATCACTTATACCCTGACCGCCACCACCAGTGGCGACAGCGCTTATAATGGCGGCAATGCCAAAACCGCCACCGTTGCCGTCACCAACAGCGACAATGACAGTGCCGGCCTGACCTTAAGCAAAACCACCCTGAGCACCAGCGAAGACGGCAGCAGCGACAGCTTCACCGTCAAGCTCAACGCCCAACCAACGGCTAACGTCACCGTCACCCTGACCGGGCTGGACGCGACCGAAGGCAGCCTGAGCGCCACCACCCTGACCTTCACCCCTGCGAACTGGAACACTCCGCAGACTGTCACTGTCACCGGCGTGGATGACGACCTGATTGATGGCGACATCACTTATACCCTGACCGCCACCACCAGTGGCGACAGTGCTTATAATGGCGGCAATACCAAAACCGCCACCGTTGCCGTCACCAACAGCGACAATGACCGCGCCGTCACCATCACCAGCCCCACGGTCAACGAAGCCTCACCTTATGCGGTGTTCACCGTCACTGGCGCGGCTGGGCAGACGGTCGGCCTGACGCTGGCGGCCGGTACCGCCACCGGCGGCGGCATTGACTTTGGTTCCAGCACGCCAACCACCAACCTGGAATACTCGCTCGACAACGGCGCGAACTGGCTTGCCTACAGCAACACACCGAACCCCACCCTGACCGGCACGACGCTCTTGGTGCGCACGCCGGTGATTGAAGACACCCTCGCCGACAATGGCGAAACCTTCACCCTGACCGCGACGCCAGCCGGTGGTTCAGCGGTAATCGGCACTGCCACTATCAACGATCAGGGCGGCGGCATTATCTTCAATGCCGACGGCACCGAGAACACCACGGCGCCCAAGTCCGATGACCGTGCCGTCACCATCACCAGCCCCACGGTCAACGAAGCCTCACCTTATGCGGTGTTCACCGTCACCGGCGCGGCTGGGCAACAAGTCAAACTGGCTTTGGGCAACACCAGCACTACGACCGATGTCGATGCGACTCTCGGCATCGACACCGGCAATGCGGGCAATGGCGTTCCATTGCAATATTTCAATGGCACGAGCTGGGTGGATTACGCCCCTGACAGCCTGGTTGCCATTCCAACGGGTGGCAACACGTTGTTAGTCAGAACCCGAATAATCAATGACAACTTGAATGAAGGCGCGGAAACCTTCACGCTGACTGCGACACCTAATGGCGGCAGTCCAGTGGTCGGCATTGCGACCATTAAAGACGATGGCACCGGCGACATTTATCCTGACAACAACACCGGCGCGACCGATCCGAATGCAGTCAAAGATGACGACCGCGCCATTAATGTGGCCATCACCGCTATCAGCGAAGATACCGGTATACCGGGTGATTTTATTACCGACGATTCTTCGCTGATTTTTTCAGGTACGGCGACGGCGGGCAGCACTGTGTTAATCAAGCTGTTTGATGCCAATAACACGCTGGTATTTGAAGCGACACAAACGGCGGTTAATGGCGCTTGGTCGGTTGACCGCTCGGCCTTTAATTTGGCGGGCGGCAGTTATCAAATTATCGCTGAAGCCAGTAATAGTAGCGGTCAGAAGGCTAATGCCAATCGGTTGTTGACGATTGATAGTGACATTAAGGTGACCAATCTTGATATTACCGATGCGACCGATACCGGCGCTAATGATTTGATGACCGCTCATGGCAATCCGCAATTAATTTTGCATGCTTCTTCGGGCTTGACTTTGTCTTTAAAAGGCCCGAATGGCGGGGTTTTACAGTCGAGTCAGTATGCGGTGAAAGAGGTGCCGTTATTAAACGGTCAAAGCCGCTATGAGGTGACGTTGCTGGATGCTGATTTAAGCAGGCCGGGCGCCCAGGCGTTTGGTGATTTTGCCAACGGTCAGGCGGCGGGTAATCCGGCGAATGCCACTGACGGCACTTATCAGATTATCGCGACGACTAACACCGGCAAGGTTGCAGTGGTGGGCGAGTTTATTATCGATACAACGCCGCCGCTTGCGCCGACGATTGATTTACCGGCCAGCAGTGATTCGGGTTCCAGTGATACCGATAATATTACCGGCAATACCGTGGTGGTGTTAACCGGCACTGCCGAGCCTAATAGTAAGGTTAATCTGTATCGGCCTGATGGTCAGTTGTATGCCACGGTGACGTCTAATCAGTTGGGCGAGTGGCAAGTGACTGGTATTGATTTGACCAAAATCGATGGCGATGACCGTAACGGTATTTTGAACGAGGACGGTGACTTTACGTTTACCGCAAAAACCGTGGATATTGCCGGTAATGAAGGGCCTGCGGCTACGTTAACACTGACTTTGAATCGTGGCTTACTGAGTATTGACCTGCCGGATCAGTATGATAGCGGCGAAAGCAATACGGACAATTTAACCAATATTTCGCTGATTCAGTTGCAGGGCAATGCGCCGAGCGGTTCCAGGGTGCAAGTCAAGGCACCGGATGGCACGGTATTGGGTACGGTGACTGCAGATGCTCAAGGTCTCTGGACGCTGGTTAATGTTAATTTGCAAGCGATTAAAAATGATGCCGGCATTTTGGCCGATGGCAACTTTACCTTTAGTGCGGACATTGTGGATGCTAATGGCCAACCTGTCCCTGACTCGAACAGCAAGTTGACGGTGACACTCGATACTAAAGCGCCGGATACGCCGTTGACGATTGTGTTGACCACTGAGTCGGATTTGCAAACGGATAATACTGTCAACAATATTACTAATATTCAAAACCCTAAGTTTTACGTGACCTTGCCGCCCGCTGATGATGCCGATATACAAAGCGGGTATATCTTGAAATTGTATGCGACATCAACGGCGGGCGGTGCGGCGCAATTAGTGGGTAGCTATGTATTAAGCGATACGGATGTTGCTAATCGTGCGGCCTTTATGGTGACTCAGCCTATGGATGATGGTGAATATTTATTTAGCGTCAAATTGTTCGATAGCGCAGGCAATGCAAAAAATGATGCGAATACACGGGCTGAAGTACGGACTGACTTGGACGGTGTCGCACCGGCCATTGAAGATGCGGCAGTGCATCCGGGCGGTAATTTTATGCCGGGTGATTTTAACGGTGATGGTATACCGGATCATTTACAAAATGCGGTGGCAACTTTTCCGCTATTACCGACGGCGGGCCAATCAAGTGCGGAAGCATTTCAAGCCGGAGTGAATGCGCCGCAGGCCTCATTTGGTTCGTTAATTGCCGGAGATTTGCGAAATCCGACAGCCACTGTTGACCAAATCCCGGTTGCCAGTAACGTACAGCTGCAAAAGGTTGCAGTCTTGCCATTAACCGATGATAAATTTGCCGGGCAAACGCCACCCGCGAATGTGACACCGGTGACTGACCCGTTGCAATTTACTATTGTTGCTCGCGATGGTATGACGCTGACCGATTTGGATCCTACTCGCGATGGTTTACAAACGCGTGTTACGCTGGAAATACCGGAAGGCGTGGTAGCCGATACTTATATTAAATTTGGCCCAACCAAAGAAAACCCCATCCCGCATTTCTTTGAATTTTTAGCGCCTAGTCAAGATATTAGTCAATATGAAGACGGGGCGGTATTGATCAGAAATGAGCAGGGTAAAGTGGTGCGGATAGTGATTACTTTAACCGATGGCGCTAACGGCGACTTTAATTTAACCGTAGACGGTGTGATTGAAGATCCGGGTTATTTAGCAGTGCGTTCAGTCGCGCCAGAACCTGCACCTGCACCAGCTCCCGCGCCAACACCAACACCAGCGCCAGCGCCGATCCCGCCCGCTAAAGAATGCGCTTGCGATTGTTTCAATGTCGATGGGATGAAAATCGGCGTTGAACATATCAGACAGCTGGTGATAGCGCCGGTCACTAGCAGCCGCATTGACGATACGCTGACCACATCGCGCAGTCTGGCAGAAATTCCGGTGGCGGTAGGCGCGCTGGGCGAGGTGCTGTTACAGGTTGCGGTGCCGGTCAATATCGGCTTTACCTCACAGGAAATTGCCGTCAATAAGTGCGATACGCTGACTTTACGCGAACAGCTGATTATCGCCAGCAAGCCTTTTGTGGCCAGCGCGGCGGAATTTGAGCACATTCTAAGAAAAGGTATTGATGCTTATGTGCCGACCGTCTTGGACAGCACAAAAGTCACGGTGCGCACGCTTATTTTTAACCAAGACACGCTACTGCCCAGTGACCGGGTGATTCATGTGACCGGGGCGGAAACAGGCGCCGGTGAAGCGGTGGTTATTGATGCGCACAGACTGGCGGCCGGTACGGTGTTGCAACTGGATAATATTGAGTTTGCGATTGTGTTGGGCGAGGTTACGGTAATTGGCGGCAATGGCAGTAATTTTGTCATTGGCGATGCCAGCGCCCAAATTATTAATGGCGGTATGCATAACGACACACTGATAGGCGGTGCGGGTGATGATCAGCTGCAGTCCGGTCTAAATTATAACTATCTCTATGATAACTTGGGACATAATTTATTGGATGGCAACGCCGGTGTTGATACCTGGGTTGAACCGAGCCTGTTGCAAAATCTGCAGGCGGTGCTGGTTCGCCATCCCGCTGATAAAGTAAATCCTTATGATCTGGTTGCCGTGAATGCTGAAACCGGGGTGAGTTCGGTGTTGCGTAATATTGAACTAGCCCAGATTAACAATGTGACTTATGACATTACGTTCCTGCAACAACCCGGCGCACAGCTGGAAACGCTGGGCGTGTTATGGCAATTATTGCTGAATCAGGCACCGGGTGCGGACATCATTATCGACTATGGCAATTTGGCGCAAAACCCGCGTGCGTTGATTGGGCAGGCATTGGCCTTGGCTGAGGTAAAAAGCGAACTCGACGGCTTGAGTGACCCTGAATTTGCCCGGCTAATGGTCAGCAATGGCTTGGGCTCGACTAATGCGGCAATGATTAAAGTCGTTGAAGATTATTTGCAACAACATAGCCGCGCCGATTTGATTGAGGCCGGCATTAACTATGCGCCGGTCATCACTCATGCTTATGGCGACCAGGGTTTGTTGTTGGTTGGCGAGGCCAATCCGACGGTAGTGATTACGCCGAATTTGCCGCTGGCATCGTTACCCTTGCCCTTAAGCCCATCAACGGTGATTAAAACCGCTGCCAACGGCATCACCGTTATTGATGGCGTAACCGCCGAACACCGGGCGTTGAAAACTTTAATCGTGCCAATAGTGACCAAGGCTCGCATCGAGGATATTACGACGCCATTCCGCACGCTGGCCGATATTCCGGTAGCCGAAAACGCGGCTGGCGAGGTGTTGTTAACCGTCAGCATACCTTTAGGCGTTGGTTTTACGGCGGAGCAATTAATCGCTGACCCGAAACACCCATTGACTTTGACGCAAGTGCTGAACACCGCCATTGACCATCGCGTTGACACACAGGCATTGGCAAGCCATTTTCAGCAATTGATTAATAAGTTCATCAGCACCCAAGTAAGCAACGCTAGCCAAGTCAGTGTGCGCAATATTGTTTTTGAACAAGATGCAACTGCGACCGGCGCAGCCATTGTCATTACCGGCGCAAGCGGCGCGGGCGAAGGCGATACGCAACATCCTCTGCGTCAGGAAGCGGTGATTATCGATGCCCGAAAATTGGCGCCCAATACCGAAATCCAATTGCATAATGTCGAATTTGCGGCCATTTTCGGCGAAGTCCGGGTAACCGGCGGCAATGATAAAACCTTTGTCATAGGCGATAACGCGGCGCAATTTGTCCTGCTCGGTGCGGATGATGACGAAATTCATGGCAGCGGCGCTGATGACATTCTGGGTTCCACCCGCGGCAACGACAAGATTTACGGCGATGCCGGTAATGATTGGCTGGTTGGCGGCACCGGCGACGATAGCTTATACGGCGGCGACGGCGACGACATACTGCAGGGCGGCGCCAGTGATGCCGGTATATGGACGTTTGCGTTGAACAGCCAAAGACAGATGCAGATAAGTTTCACGCCTGTTGATGCCGACCTGGCCGATTCCACCGGCACTACCTTTATCCGCTCTGCCTTTACCCGTACCTGGACAATGCCGGACGGCACCCGGGACATCCATGACAACCGCGTCGCGCTGATTGAGCAGGATTACGGCGCATTGGAAGACGTGGCCTTACTGTTCCAAGCCGTGGTCAAGCAACTGCCGGACACGCAAGCAATTAATTACTTTGCCGGTCTGGGCTTAGACGGACAGGGCTTGGCACAAATCGCCTACGATTATGTTGCCGGACAGCATCCCGGTTTATTACAACAGCCGGTTAAAGCCCAAGTGCGCACCGTTATTACCCACGTTTGGGGCAGTGCCAGTGACGAACTAGCCGCACTGGGTACCGACTATATCAATCAAGGCGGCAGTTGGGCTGAAGGGCTGCTGTATCTGGCGCGCCATGCCAATAACCGCAATACCTTGCTTAATGCCGATGGCTTGCTGCAACTGACTACGCCGTTGGTCGTTGGTGAAACCGGTTGGTCGGCCAATGCCGGCAATGACCATTTATTCGGCGGTGCCGGCAATGATTTGTTGATTGGTGGTATCGGCAATAACCTGCTCGATGGCGGAGAAGGTTTGGATATGGTGGCTTTCGTTGGCGTATTGGCGGATTACACTATAGGCCTTCAACAAACAAGCGCAGATACCATCGATTGGGTACTCACCAATGTGCATAGCAACGACAGCAACATTCTGCGCAATATCGAGCTAGGCCGAATCGGTGGCGACATTTACCGAGCTAAGGACGAGTTGCCTACACTGGCAGTCGGCGAAAGCAAACCACTGGCTGATTTTGTGCAACTGGTCGGCATGGCTGAGATACAGGCGCTGGAAGTACCGCTAAGCTGGCTGGGGTAAAATTAGCCAGGTGGGCAAACAGCGTTTGCCCACCCTTTTTCGGCCTGCAAAGATGAGCAGAACAGCGTTGCCCATCCTACTGGGTTGTAGTGGCTTTAAAAAAATACTCGAGCCGGACGGGGCATGTTGCCCCGTCCGAAACATTTTATGGCTTAGATATAACTCGATACCACCGTCAAACATTGCAACGGGGTACATACCCCGTCGCGCGTTCGGGAACCAAATTGACGGTTTTAATAATGTATAGATACTTCCGTGGCACTTTCTAATTTAAACACAAAATTACCAGTATTTGCCAAGATGGCTCGGTAGTATTTACCCATCGCTTTTACGCTGCGAATGGTTAATTTCATGGTAGCCGTATCATATTTGTACGGGCTTTTATGGTATTGCTTATCCATTAGTGTTGCTGTTTTCAGCACCCAGCTATCGCCGCCTTGCATCTCCAATTGCACTTGATAATGCTGCCCATCGACATACACATCTTGAATGCTCAACGCACCTGTCTTATCGTCATACACAGCATTTTCACCCACTGCCGCCGGCTCTTCCGCATTAGTAAAGTCAAAATAGAAACGCCCGCCATTTTTGCCAGGGTCATTTAAGTCAACCAAGCGAAATTCAGCCGTATAGGTTTGAACCGGTGCATCTTTAGCAACCCAAAAAACCGGCTTAAAGCGATTGCCTAAGAAATCACCGCTTAGTGTGTTGCCTGGAGTTAACACATTAGTTTCTTTATCATCGCCGATAAATAAGCCGGGGGTTGCTGAAATTAATTCTAAGCCTATAGAGGCATCTTTCATTAAAGTATTCCATCTTTTGGCGCTGCTATTTAATAAAATAGTTTCAACGCTATCAGCAGGCTTACCCTCTAAGGCATCCACAAATTGAAAGCTTAAATTGCTGTATATCGAATCGCTGCGATTGGACACTAATTTATCCGCATAGAGGCCTTCACCTAAGGTTAACGCCAGAGGTGCTTCTAGCGATGATATTTCTGGAATACGATTATTGGCATTGGTATCCATAATCGTCGGCGCTTCTTTAGCACCAGAATAGCTATGAACTCCCATGCCATGATAATGGTCTATGTGTTGTAGCAATAATGTTGATTTTCCAGCATTGGGATTTGCTAAATCTTTGTAGGTTCCGGAAGTCAAAATCGCCAAATTATCCCTGCCTAAGTAATAGCCTGCCAAATCGACATCAGCATCCGCTTTTACGGGTGAGGTAAAACTTAGCCCCAGAAAAATGAGGTTCGCGATAAAAAATTTACGTTTTTGCATAATTTGTGCTCATAAAATTGAATAATGTGTTTTCCATAAATGTAGCTTCAGGCTTACAGCTTGAATGATATGTTATAATATAACATCTGTAAAGCCAGGTGAGCAATCAGCTTTATCCTTTGCCCACCCTTTTCCGACATGCAAAGATGGGTAGAAAAGTGTTGCCTATCTTTTTTTAAAGGGGGAATTGAAGCGAGCTTTAATGCTGGGCGCCAGCTGTTGTTCGGCTTGCCATAAATCGTATTGGATTTGCATACTTAGCCAAACTTCGGGGCTTGTGCTTAACCATGCCGCAAGACGTAACGCCAAGTTGGCTGTAATGGCGGCTTTGCCATTCAGCACTTTTGATAAGGTAACGCGTGATACCTGCAAATCTTTTGCCGCCTGGGTCACTGTCATGCCCTCGGGGAGCCATTCCCGTAAGATTTCGCCCGGATGTGCGGGGTTGTGCATTCTGCTCATTATAGTGCCCTCAGTGATAATCTAAATAATCGACCAACTCAACGTCATCGCCAACAAAGCTAAAGGTGATTCGCCAATTGCCATTAACGGTAACGGCATAATGCCCGTTAAGATTTCCTGTTAATGGGTGCAATCTCCAGTTGGGTGCGTTCATATCGTTAGGTTGTTTGGCATTGTCCAGCGTGGTTAATAACACGCGCAACTTACCGGCATGTTGCAGCTGTATTCCGGCTTTGCTGCCTGTTTTAAAAAAGGCTTCAAGCCCTTTATGTCGGAATGTTTTTATCATGGTTTAAATTCTAAACTGTAAAACTATGCTTATCAATCCGCTGCAAATTGCCTGTGAAATTATATTCACACTATCAGCCTTGGGTTGTCCCTGTTTATTTTTTTAGCAGCTTCTTTTGCCTTGTGCGTAGCGTTAGTTAAAATAAACCCAATCATTGCGTACGGTTCTTTGTCTTTTTCCTCCGAACGCAATGGTTAGCCTGCTTAGTAGCGGCGCTGGTTAAGTTGTTGTGACTGTGTTTTGAATGAGGTTCTCGAGCCGGACGGGGCATGTTGCCCCGTCCGAAACGTTTTATGGCTTAGATATAACTCGATACCACCGTCAAACATTGCAACGGGGTACATACCCCGTCGCGCGTTCGAAGGTATGCACTCCCAAGTTGCAACTTGGGAACGAGGTAAGCGCTTTGGGATGCGATGGAGCGTGCCGAACAAGGTCAGATCGATGCCGATCTAGGCGGTGGTGTGATCAAGCAGCGGATTGCTCGTCCAGGTGGCGGCAAGTCCAAGGGTTACCGCAGCATTGTGTTGTACCGCAAGGATGACAGGGCTTTCTTCGTTTTTGGATTCCCCAAGAGCGAGCAGGACAACATCCGCGAGGATGAAGAAGTCCAGTTCAAGAAGATGGCTAAGCAGGTTCTTGCTCTCACCGATGAGCATTTGCAACGGCTCATCGACAACGGTCAGTTTGAGGAGGTCGTCAAAGATGCCTAAGAAATACCGCAGCGATGCCTTTGCCGCCATCCACGAGACGATGGAGGCTTTGCACGAAATTGGTGCCGTCGATAAGCAGACGATGCGCGAATTTGATGAGGCGTGCCTGACGCCGATTCATGTGCTGACACCGGAAGAGATCAAGGAGATCCGTTTGCGTGAGCATATATCGCAGCCGGTGTTTGCGCGCTACCTCAATGTTTCCAAGAATCTCGTTTCTGACTGGGAGCGTGGTGTCAAAAAGCCTGGTGGCCCAGCTTTACGGCTGCTCACCGTTATCCAGAAAAAAGGGCTGATGGCGATTGCGTAAATCGTTCCCACGCTCCGGCGTGGGAATGCAGTTATGGCCGCTCCGCGTCCCGTATCATTGCAATGACTACTTCCATCCAAAACAATCGCTCTTTTCGCAACGCTGGAGCGTTGCTGGATGCATTCCCACGCTGGAGCGTGGGAACGATACACGATACAACCCAACAGGTCTGAAAAACTCAGCGATACTCTGCGCTTAACTCTGCGAGACTCTGCGGTTAAATAAAGCCGGCTGTCTCGTTCCCAAGTTAGAATTTAGGAACGGGATAAAATCCGTGCCATCCATGTTCCATTTCAAAAATCATCCCGTTTGCCGCTGCAACGCCGCTCTGACACAACGCAAAATGCCGTAATTGTATTGCCCGTCAAATAATTCATACACCGGTTTTAGCGCGTTCTTGTGTTCTTCGGGCAAGTCGAGAATCGCGGCTTCTATGCATTTGATGTCTGCTTCCGGCAGTTCAACCACGTCGGCCAGCACTAACATGCCTTGCTCCAGCGATTGCGCCAGATGGCCGTAAATCGTGCTTTCTTGCAGTTCCCGTTGCCGGGCAATTTGCTGGATGCCGTAACCTAAGCGGAATAAGGCCACCGATTCGGCCATGGTGTCCGACAGGTCAGTTGAGCCGTAGCCGTCAAGCTTGGCAAATTCTTTGATTACCGCCAAAAAGTCATCGGCATAAAGTTCGAGTTTGCGCTCGCCGACACCGGACAGCAGGCTCATTTGCTGGCGGTTGGCCGGTTTGGCTTCGAGCATCGCCATCAAGGTGGCGTCATGGAAAATAACATAAGGCGGCACGTCTTGGGCTTCAGCAATCATCTTGCGTTTGGCGCGCAAGGCATTCCATAACAGGGTGTCGTCAGCCTTGCCGAATTCCCGGCTGGTTCTTTTGCTGCCTTTGACTTTCTCCGCCTTCAAATCCTTGCGCAACATCAACTGCTGTTCGCCGCGCAAAATCGGCCGACAGGCTTCGGTCAGCTGCAAGGCGCCAAAACGCTCGAAATCGACCGCGACTAAGCCCCGCGCCACCAACTGCCGGAACACCGAATGCCATTGTTGCTCGTCAATATCGGCGCCGATGCCGAAAGTCGACAGTTGGTCATGTGCCGATCTTAAAATCCGCTCGTTACTCTTGCCGCGCAACACATCAATCAAATAGCCGACGCCATAACGCTGCTGGGTGCGGTGGATGCAGGACAGTGCTTTTTGCGCGGCCACAGTCCCATCCCAGGTATTGACCGGCTCCAGACAGGTGTCGCAGTTGCCGCAGGGTTGTTCCAAGGTATCGCCGAAATAAGCCAGCAAGGCCTGACGGCGGCAATGCACCTGCTCGCACAAGGCCAGCATCGCATCGAGTTTGTGGTATTCAATGCGCTTATGCGCTTCGTCGGCATTCGATTCCTGTAGCATTTTCCGCAGTGTGATCACATCCTGTAAGCCGTAAGCCATCCAGGCATTGGCGGGCAAACCATCGCGGCCGCCGCGTCCGGTTTCCTGATAATAGGCTTCGACGCTTTTGGGCAAATCCAGATGCGCGACAAAACGCACATTGGGCTTGTCGATGCCCATGCCGAAAGCAATGGTCGCCACAATGACCACGCCTTCTTCCATTAAAAACTGATGCTGATGTCTGGCGCGCAAACCGGCGTCCATCCCGGCATGATAAGGCAAGGCATTGACGCCTTTGGTCCGGAGCCATTCGGCGGTGGCTTCGACTTTTTTGCGCGACAGGCAATAGACAATCCCGGCATCACCGGCATGTTCGGCGCGGATAAAATCAATCAACTGGTCGCGGGCATTTTGTTTTTGCACGATACGGTAGCGGATATTGGGCCGGTCGAAGCCGCTGAGATAGAGTTGGGCCTGCCCCAGATTGAGGCGCAGCTTGATTTCTTCGCGGGTTTTGTCATCGGCAGTTGCCGTTAGCGCAATACGGGGAATGTCGGGGAAACGCTCGTGCAACAATGACAGCTGCAGATAATCGACGCGGAAATCGTGCCCCCATTGCGACACACAATGCGCCTCGTCAATCGCAAACAGCGCAATCTTGATGCGCTCGAACAGCGCGCCGGTGCGCGCCGAAGTCAGCCGTTCCGGCGCGACATAGAGCAAATCCAGTTCGTCGTTAAGCAACTGCCGCTCTATGCGTTGGGCTTCGTCATAGGATAGCGTCGAATTTAAAAAAGCCGCCTTGACACCCAATTGCAGCAAGGCACTGACTTGATCCTGCATTAACGCAATCAGCGGCGAAATCACGATGCCCACGCCGGGGCGGATCAACGCCGGAATCTGGTAGCACAGCGACTTGCCGCCGCCGGTCGGCATCAGCACCAACGCATCCTGCCCGGCTATCAGATTTTCAATGACCTCCTGTTGTTGGCCTCTGAATTTATCGTAGCCGAAAACGGTCTTGAGGATTTCGATAGGTTTGTTATTCATAAACTCTTTTGTGGTCAACCTGTACCCATTGCATATCAACATTCGGCATGTCTATTCCTTCTTCATGTTGTAGATATTTTGGATAATGGCAAAGCATTGCTTTTGTGTTATTCAGGTGCTACATTTGTAGCACATTAATCTTTTACGGAGTCCAACTATGCTCACTGTCAATGTTCGCAAACAAGGTGGTGCCGCCATTATGACCATACCGGCAGATGTTTTAAAGACGCTTGATGTCAAAATCGGGTCAACCCTGGAACTGGAAGTTGTCGACGGCGCATTCACGGTTCGCCCTACCCGTCCGTCTTCCCGTAAACGTTATACCTTGGAGGAGTTATTACGCGGGGTGACAGAGGAAAAAATGGCTGAACTTAATGCCGATACTGCTTGGGCGCACGAAGGCAAACCGCTAGGGCGCGAGTTGTCATGAGCCATCGCAAAATCGCGCAACGGGGCGATGTGTATTGGATCGACCCTAACCCAATCGCCGGGCGGGAAATTAAGGATCGGCACCGTTTTGTGGTTATCACGCCAAAAGAAATCAACGCCTTGGGTATTGCGATGACGGTGCCAATCAGTAGCTGCGGGGCTTTTGCCAGAGATATGGGGCTGACTGTGCCGATTACCGGCCACGATACAGTTGGCGTAGCGGTCTGCAATCAGGTGCGTTCTTTCGATCTTGATGCGCGGGTACGGGCAGGTTCCGCCCGTTTTGTCGAAACTCTGGATACGTCCACTGTCGAGGAAATCGTTAACCGCGTTTTGAGTGTTATTGATCCCGCCGTATAAGCAATGTTCATTAGATTGGCTTACAGGTTAAGTCATTACAAAATGTGTTCATTCTTACTATTGCGCCCTTCGTGTCTTGCCCTCAGGCCTCACACTCATTGTTATACACAAGTCTGTTCGAGACAGGATGTAGGCCGGAATAAGCCCGCCCGGCGATAGCCAGAGTGGGAGTTTCCGGCACTCTTGAGCCTCGGAATGCCGGAAACTCCGGTTCTCGCTATCGCTCGAACCCGCTTATTCCGGCCTACGTCGAGATGTGTATAACGACGAGGGCCTCACAACGGCTCAAACAAAGCCGTCAAATCTTCCGCCGTCAATTTTAACGATTCCTCTTTCTCGCCGCCTTGATAAATCCCTTCGGCCAGTGCGCGTTTTTTGTCCTGCATGGCAATAATCTTTTCTTCAACGGTATTTTCGGTAATCAGTTTGTACACGAACACCGGTTTGTCCTGGCCGATACGATGGGCACGGTCGGCGGCCTGGCTTTCGGCGGCGGGGTTCCACCACGGGTCGTAGATGATCACGGTGTCGGCTTCGGTCAGGTTCAAACCGACGCCACCCGCTTTCAGGCTAATCAAAAACACGTTCACTTCGCCGCTTTTAAAGCGTTCTATGGCTTCGTCGCGCTGGCGGGTTTGCCCGGTCAGCTTGGTGTAGCCGATTTCTAGCGCGTTCAATTCTTTTTCAATCAGCGCAATCATGCGGGTAAATTGCGAGAACACCAGGATGCGCCGCCCTTCTTCGAGCTGTTCCGGCAACAGCTCCATCAACAGATCAAGTTTGGCCGATTCGGTGACTTTTTGCGCTTCTTTTAGCGCCAAGGTACGCGGGTCGCAACAGGTTTGACGCAATTTAAGCAAGGCGTCGAGAATGGTGATGTGGCTGCGCGACAGGCCTTTTTCCGCGATTGCGTCGCGCACTTTTTTCTCCATGGTCAGGCGGATGCTTTCGTATAACGCCGCCTGTTTCGGGTACAGCGGCACCGAGCGGATTATCTCGGTTTTCGGCGGCAATTCGGTGGCGACATCGTGTTTGGTGCGGCGCAACATAAACGGCGCAATCCGCCGCGATAGGCGCTCGCGTTGCTCACTGTCGCCGTACATTTCAATCGGGGTGCGGTAACGTTTTTTAAAGGTGGTGCTGTCGCTGAGGAAACCCGGCATCAAAAAATCGAATTGCGCCCACAGTTCGCCCAGATGGTTTTCCATCGGCGTGCCGGTCAGGCACAAACGGTGACTGGCCTTTATTTTGCGCACCAGTTGCGCGGCTTTGGACAGTGGGTTTTTGATGGTTTGGGCTTCATCCAGAATCAAATAATGATAGTCATGTTCGAGCAGCGTTTCCTCATCCCGCGACAGCAGCGGATAAGTGGTCAAAATCAGGTCGTAATCGCGGATTTTATAGAACAGCTGTTTGCGTTCAGTGCCCTGCAAAATCAGGATTTTTAGGTCGGGGGTGAAGCGTTCGGTTTCGCGGCGCCAATTGCTCATCAAACTGGTCGGCGCAATAATCAGGCTGGGCAATTTCATCCGGCCGCTTTGTTTTTCCAGCAGCAAATGCGTTAGCGTCTGTATGGTTTTGCCCAGGCCCATGTCGTCGGCGAGTATGCCGGAAAACTGATATTCGCGTAAAAATTGCAGCCAATTAAGCCCCTGTTGCTGGTAAGGGCGCAGTTCCGCTTGCAAATTATTGGGCAGAGCGACGTCTTCAATGCCGCTGAAATTTTTAAGTTTTTGCCCCAGTTCGCGCAAGCCTTCGCCGCCGCGTATAGAAAACAGGCCGTAGTTATGTTGTTCCAAATCGGCCAGGGTGGCGGCATTAAAGCGGGATAATTTTAGGCTGCCGTCTTTGCCCAAGGTGCTGCTGTTGAACAGCTCCAGCAATACGCTCAGGAACGGCTTGATTTTTTCGCTAGGCAAGTTCAGATAGCGATGATCGGCTAGCGGGATACTCAGCATTGCTGGCAGATGTTCCAAATCGTAATTTTCCAGCACCGGCATAATCAGCGGCAACAAAGGCCACGGTTCGCCGTCAATGTCGATGTTAAAGCGCATTTCAAACCAGTCTTGCTGGCTTTCGCTGATTTCGGCATCCCAGTTGTGCGCGGTGTGAAAGTTCAGCAAAAAGCTGTCGTCTATATCGACAAGCCAGCCGTCCTGTTCCAGCTCCGGCAAGGTATTGTGCAAAAAATCGCCCCAGCGGGCGGCGCTGTCCATGACCGATAATTGTGCCGGGCTAAACAACAGTAATTCCGCGATACCGCTGTCCATATTTGAAAAAGCAAAACCCAAATCAATCAGCCGATTGACAGCTTGCTGCTCGGTTTCCAGGTCGCGTTTAATCCGCACCAAGCCTTGCTCGGTTTTTATCACACTATAATTTTCCGAGGTGACGGCAGACAGCGCCCAGTCGCCGTAATTAAACTTGACCTCGATAAAATGGTTGTATTGCTGCGGCGAAAGTTGATGGCCGAACAGCCGCAATCTCGGCGTTGGCATCAATTTATCGGCTTCGATTAAATCGACTTTTGTCGGTGCGGGCACCGGCAGGCCGGGATGTTCGGTAATCAGGCGCATGCTGAACTCATCGGCATATTTGGCCGGGATGCGCGGTGCGGCAAGAATGTTTTTTAGTTGTTCGGTGGACAGACGATGACAGTTAAGCTCACCTATCTGGCTCAAAGCGATGTCCAGATATTGCGGCGGCTCGGTTAATAGCAGAATGGCGTGCGGCACAATGTCAACGGCTAATTGATAATCGCCATTATCGGCGGTCTGCCAATTAAACGTTAAATCGCGCTCGTCGCCTGGGCTTAATGCTGGCCGTTCTATATCCTGCCAAAAAAAGCGACCTGTTTTTAACAACTTGGATAAGGCCAAATAACCGGTCGCCCCGGTAATTAAAGGCTCGTCTTTAAATCCGGGATTCAGTGCGGTCAGCAGTTTGGCAATTTCATGATCTTCCGGTTGCGCATAATTGGTGTAGGAGTAGGTATAACGGAGATTGCTTAAAACCGTTTTTCGGCCTTTGGCTAAGCCGCCGGTTTTCTTGAACTTGGTGATTAACAGGTCAATGGTAAATTCGTATTTTTTATTGCCGTGTTTGAGGATATAGGCCACAAATTCCTGGCGCACATCGTGTTCTTTGGGGACGGGCTGATGAAGGCTGTTTAACCAATTCAAGCAATTGGCTGCGGCAGCCGGGGCTAACAGGCTTTGGCCGGCATGTTGGTATTTTAGGCACACCGCCGCAACGTGTTTGCAATTGAAGCCGATTGGACAGGTGCAATCACCTTCAATCTCGGCAGCCTTATAATCGGGGCGCCAAATAATGCGGATATTTTGCCGGTACGGTTCCCTGTCACTGCCTTGAACGGCGGCATTAAGTTGTACAAAAAGGGCGCCTTCACTGGCGATAGTCAAGCTAAGCACCTTATTTGTTTGAAAATACTTGATTCCGCGTTCATAAAAAACATCGCCACATTCGTAGCGTATATCGGAGATAAGCAGTTTTTTTTGTTTATTCATGAAAAAGACAATAATGCGGTTAGACAAAGGGCGCTTATTGTACTGCAATTAGGCGCGATTGCAGGAATAGGTATCTGTAACAATGGCATTACCAGCCGTTTTCTGGTTAAGTAGCGCTGATAAAATTTGCTTATGTCAGGAGAAAAAAATGAACCGTTATTTATTGCTCATCAGTGTGTTGCTCGGCGCTTGCTCGCAATTGCCACCGGCAATACAAGATCCGCCGCTGTACGATCTGTCCTATAACGAGGCCATTGGGAACATCGCCAACCTTAAAAATGCGCCGGTACGCTGGGGCGGCATTATTGTCGATGTAGAAAATGAGCATGATTTCAGTTTGTTACAAGTGCTGTCTTATCCGCTCGGCAATAATGGGCGGCCGCAGACCGACCAGCCGCATCAGGGACGCTTCCTTGTCAAAAGCGTCGAGTTTCTCGATCCGGCGGTGTACGTCAAAAACACGGAAATTACCGTCGCGGGCACTTTAATCGGCGATCTTGAGCGCAGCATCGGCAAAAGGATCATGTACTTGCCATTACTTTCGCCTACCGTCACTTACCTGTGGCCTGCCTATGTGTACGACCAATATTACGACAACTTCGGTTATGGCTACGGCCCTTATTACGGGGTTTACCCTTATTTTTGGGGCGGCTATTATTGGGGCAATTACTATCCCCGATACAGCTATCGCCGTTATCGTTAAAATTTGGATGAGATATAAAACACTATGCAGACCTTCCAGGTTTTAAAAACCTGGAAGGTCTAATTGGCTATTTTATCTGCCACAACCTCTTACGCAATTCCTCAAGCACCAATATCGACGCGGCAATGCCGGTCGCTATCAGCCAATCCTGTAGCGTTAATGCGCTGGTGCGGAATATCAGCTGTGCAGGCGGCCAGTGTATGACCAGAATTTGCAGTAGCACCACGGCAAAAAGAGCCAGCCAGAGCAATCGGTTGGCGAAAAAATTGCCGTTAAAGGTACTGCCTTTTTCCGACCGGGCATTGAACACGTTAAACACCTGAAACAACACGAAGGTGGTGAAAGCCAAGGTAGTGGCATGGCCGCTGTCGCCGTTTTGCAGGTCATAAAACAAGATGCCCAAAGTGCCGACAGCCATGGTTAAGCCGTAGCCGAGCAGATTGCCAAAGCGCGATAACGACAGTATCCGCGCCCCCGGATCTCGCGGCGGCTCATCCATGCTGCCGTTGCGCACAGGATCGACGCCCAGCGACATGGCTGGCGGGCCGTCCATGATGATGTTGATCCACAACAATTGCACGGCGGTAAACGGCAACGGCAAGCCCAACAATGGCGCACCGGCCACGGTCAAAATCGCACCGATATTGGTGGACAGTTGGAAGCGTATGAATTTGACCATGTTGTCGTAAATGCCCCGGCCTTCTTTGACCGCCTTGACGATAGTGGCAAAATTATCATCGGTCAAAATCATCGACGCCGCTTCCCGTGCAACATCGGTGCCGGTGATGCCCATCGCAATGCCAATGTCGGCGCTTTTCAATGCAGGCGCATCGTTGACACCATCGCCAGTCATCGCCACAACGTGACCGTCGATTTTTAACGCCTTGATGATGCGTACTTTCTGTTCCGGCGCAGTACGCGCAAACACCGTGATGCTGTTAATGCGTGCGGCCAGTGCATCGTCATCAAGCCCAGTCAGCTCTTCGCCGTCAATCACGTCGCCCGCCAAACCCAGCTCTTGGGCAATGGCCTTAGCTGTCACTTTTTGGTCGCCGGTAATCATTTTGACCGCAATACCGGCTTGTTGACACAGCTTGATCGCCTCGCGCGCTTCGGCCCGGGGCGGATCCATCAAGCCGACTAACGCAATAAAACTCAGCTGCTGAATGTATTGGAACAAGTCTTGCGCTTGAAATTCGCTAACCGGCAACGTGCGCATAGCAACACCCAAAACCCGCAAGCCGGTACCCGCCATGTTTTGATTCTCTGCCAGCACGGTTTCCGCTTTAAGCGGCTGCGGGTTGCCGTCTTGATCAATGACGGTTTGGCACAATTTAAGCAGCACTTCAGGCGCACCTTTAATAAACACCTTGACCTGATCGCCCTGTTGATGAAACGTCGCCATGAATTTATAGGCCGCATCGAACGGGATTTCAGCCAGTCGCGGCAGTTGTTCCAGCGCCTGTTGATGATCGATGCCGCCTTTAGCAGCCAGCACCAGCAGGGCATTTTCCATCGGATCGCCGACCACGTCCTTACCCTGAAAATGGCTGTTGCTGCACAGTGCCAACGGTTGCAATAACGCCGTCAAGTCGCCGCTTGGTGGTGAAATTTCACCGGCCACATCATAGCCTTCGCCACTGACCTTATACACTTGGCCTTGATAGAAAACAGACCGCGCCGTCATCTGGTTGACCGTCAAGGTGCCGGTTTTATCGGTACAGATCACCGTGGTACAACCTAAAGTTTCCACCGCTGCCAACCGTTTGACAATGGCGCGTTGCCGTGCCATGCGGTGCATCCCTAATGCCAGCGTCACCGTCACTACGGCAGGCAAGCCTTCAGGAATCGCCGCCACCGCCAAGGCAATCGCGGTAAAGGCGGTCTGTATCATCGGCTCGCCACGCCACAAAGCGGTCATGAACAAGACGCCGATAATCGCCAGCGCAATCAGCGCCAAGCGTTTGCCCAAACTGTCGAGCTGGATTTGCAACGGTGTGTCGCCGTCTTTGGCTTCAGCCAGCAGCCCCGCCAGCTTGCCGATTTCGGTGGCCATGCCGGTCGCGGTCACCAGCATTTCGGCGCGCCCACGCGTCACCGCATTGTTCATATACAACATATTACTGCGCTCGGCTAACGGCAGTGTCGCCAAAGACAAAGCGGCCAGTTCTTTGGTAACCGGCATCGATTCGCCTGTCAGCGAGGACTCATCGACTTCCAAATTATGCGCGAGAATAACGCGGCCATCGGCGGGAATCTTGTCGCCGGGTTCCAACATGACAATATCGCCCGGCACCAATTGGTCGGCAGGCAGTTGTACGCTATGGCCATCACGGCGTACTTTGGCCTGCAAAGCCAGCATATTTTTTAGCGCCGCCAGCGATTTTTCAGCCTGAAATTCCTGATAAAAGCCTAGCAATGCGTTAATGACAACAACCGTTAAAATCACCACGCCGTCGGTCAAATTACCGATCGCAGCCGCCAAAATAGCCGCCACAATCAGCACGACAATCAGAAAGCTTTTAAATTGCGATAACAATAAATGCAAGGCGGAACGCTGCGCTTTTTCGGCCAGCCGGTTCGCGCCGTAGCGCTGTTGCCGTTCATCGGCCGCTGTTTGACTCAAGCCAGATGCCGCATCCGAAGCCTGCGCCGATAACGCTTCTTCGACAGATAAGACATGCCAATTGGACAGGGATTCCGGTTCCTCCGAAGTGGCCGTTACCGACGTCGTTTCGGTATAATTTTGCAACTTCAACCAGGCTTGCCACACTGACAGCAGCACCGCCAGAATGACCGGCCCTAAAAATAAGCCGACTGCGCCGAAAGTGCTAAGCCCGCCAAGTACACCGAACAACACCACCAAAAAAGGAATCCGTCCCGCGCCGCTGATGACCAATGGCCGGATCACATTATCCACCGTACTCACCGCAAAAAAGCCCCACAGCAACAGCCCTACACCCTGCCACTGTTGCCCTGTCAACAGCAACATAACACCGAGCGGCAGCCAAACCAAGGTCGCCCCCATCGGCACCATCGCCAGCAATGCCGTCACCACAGCGAACAACACCGGCGCTTGCACCCCGGCCACTGCGTAACCTAATCCGGCCAAGATGCCCTGCCCTAATGCGGCCAGCACCAAGCCGTAAACTACGGCGCGGGTCGTGTCACCAGCGGCTTGCAAATAGACATCCTGATACTTTCCAAGAAACTGCACTAAGCCATGATGCAGCTGCTTAATCATCTCTTCGCCGTCGCGGAAACAAAAAAACACCGTCACCAGGATAACGCCCAGCTTCATCATGTAAGCGCCGATACCGCCAAGAAATTTGCCAAATTGGCCTGACCACTGCCTCGCCCAGTTGGCAAATTGGTCTAACACGGCCGCCCTGTCGTCGGTCAACCGCTCCAGCCAGAGCTGCGCGGTATTGCCCAGCCACGGAATACGCCTGACGGCATCGGGCAGACGAAAACTATCCCGATCAAAACCACCGGACAGGGTTTGATAGGCGGTTTTCAGCTCATCCTGCAACATAAAAGCCAGCCAGTAGAGTGTCAGGAAAGCGACTATGGTAATCATTGCCGTCATCAACGCTGCACTTAGCGTAGCGTTAGCATTGAGTTGCCGCCTTAAATAGCGATAAGGCGGCCACGCCACATAAGCGATAATCAGCGCCCAGACCAAAGTGAGTAAAAACTCATGCAGCACCATAAAGCCCAGCAACAAAAGACCGGTCAGCAAAATGCCGGGAATTAGCCGTCGTATCGGTGTATCGCTCATAAAATCAGCCATGTCTGCAACTCAACAAAATAAAAGTAAAGTATCAAAATCCGCATTGTAGGCTATCGTCGGTTAATCCTCTGTTGTTTAGCACACGTGAATAGGACAAAGAACGGGCGAAAACCCAAGTATGCAGAATACCCGCAAAACTCATTTAATAACCTAGGCGTTGATACTTATTCCACCATCCGGCGATTCAGGTAAGAATAGTCCTCGGTCATCCTGGCTTATAGCAAAAATAGAGCCTGCGGAAATAAAACACAAAGTAATTATTGCTACGCGAAACCGCCCTACGGCTCTAAATTGATTTTTCGAGAATGCAAAACGGGCTTATGGGTTCACTATCCTATTCGCAATTATTGGGAGTGGAGACACTGTTTCTCGCTCCCAAACTCCAGTTTGGGAGCGACTACAACCAAGCTCCGCTTGGTGTAACACCATCAAGCAGAGCTTGAGGGTAGGCATTCCCAAGCCAAGAGCTTGGGAACGAGACAAAACATTAGCGTCCGATAGTAATAAAATTATTACCTACCTTACCCTCTTCCATAGCTCTAGCTTGGCGATGTTCAGCATTCCATTGCCCTTGTTGAGCTATAGCATTCCTTTCTGTGGCTCTTACTTCAGCCTCTCTTAACTGTTGTGCGCGGGCTTCTTTTATACGGGCTATTTTTAAGGCTTCGTTTTTTTCGTAGGTTTCCTTCCACTGGTTTAAAGCGGCTATTGCCACAGCTTCTTTTTCTGCACTTCGCCGTTTTATTTCAATAGCGGTAGATTCAGCATCGTTTGAGCAAGGGGCGGGTTGGTAAATTATTTTGTTTTCGCCTACCTTGCATTTAAATACTTCTGCCCTAATAGGCGACGTCATCAGTAAGGCTATTGCTATCAGGATAATATTTTTCATTTTTTTACCTACCACTTAAAGATGAAATAAGGATTACTTTTTACATTGAGCATAATGGGTAAGCCGCTAATTTAAAGAGCTATCGCACCTGAATTTAGACTACTTCCGTAAAAAAAGTAAAGGGTCGTTGTCTCGCATAATTCCATCTCAATCAATCATTATCAATCATTGTGTGATTGCTTAATAAAAGTTCTTCTGAATAATTAGTGTCTATAATAATAGCCCATTTATAATACTCGCTACTGTCAAAAAGCTTCCGACTTGCCTCGGCAGTCAGTAGATATTCAATTCCTTTTCTTAATCTAAAGTTGAATCGACCGTCAGCATCAGTTGTCGACCTAACTATTTCTTCTCTTTTTTCATGCAATGAAAAAAAACTCATGAACATTTGGTGATATTTTTCGTATTTTTCACGTATTTGACTCCGGCCTACATAATCGTAGGTATCTCTTAATTCAATGGCGCGTAGTTTTTTAAGATTTATAATTGCTTGTGTTTGTGATGCTTCATTCTTACTAAGAGGTATGACGTAGATATCAACCAACCCGAGCTTAATATTATCACCTCCTTTGGTTTTAATAAAAACGCTTCCGCTTATTTCTTTTGAAAATAAACTGTGACCCAACACATAAGCAGAAACCGGATTATCAACAAAGAAAATAAATGCTGCAAATGAAATACCAGCACTGTATTTTAAAATAGTAATTCGGTTCGATTTGGACTTTTTTATTATTGATTTCAATGATACTTTTGATGCTAGCGCAAATGCACTCAAAAAGATTTGTATCAGACGCTGGATTCTTATTTTTTTGCTAATTAAGCTAATAATGCCTTTCTCAGCTAATAGGCATTCGTCCGCTGCTGAAAAAGGTGTACCTTCCTGCTCCCGAATCCAAGCATCATGCTTAGCCTTTTTTATCGGGTCTATTAATCCCTCGTAAGCAGCCTGAACAACCTTCATAACCTTCTCGGCACTATCCTTGTTATCAGGGTGCTTATCGGGATGATACGCGTCGACCAGCGCATCATAAGCGGCCTGAATATCGCTAGTCGATACATCCCTGGCCACTTTTAAATTATCGTAATGAGTTCGGACTTTAGCCTTGGGTTGTTCGGCTTTTTTCTGTTTTGGTGGTTCTGGCTTGGGGGCGTTTTGCTGGCTGAAATATTTAGCGTAGTAAATTTCACAGGCGGGGCATTTACCTTGTGGAATACTGGGATCGTCTTTTTCTGTTCTTTGGTAGCCGCATTTAGGGCAAAAAATGTGAGAGGTCATAATCAGCTTATTGTTATTAGAGTGTTGCCAAGCACGGTCGCATTGAGGTTACGGCTGGACAGTTACTGTCTAGCTGGTTTTTAGTTTAGCTGATATTAATACCTTCTGCCACTTGGTTAAAGTGTAAGACAAAAAAAGCAGGAAGTTATACCCGCTTCGGTAGGATTAAAAACGAGTGAAAATAAAAAACCTGAAAAAATTGGCAGATAAAACAGGGTCACGAAAACAGGGTCAGGTCTTGCATTGTGCATTTTTCATTTGTCCGAACCCGTAAGGTGGATTCGCCGCTAGGAGTCTGTCAGTCTTATAAAACGATTTAAAACAATCAGTTATATATTGGCGGCATACAAAATCCGTTAATACTAACGTCAAGGTTGTGTAATTAGCGTAAAATCCGGTAACCAATAAAACTAAAAATATTATTATTC
>JAUXXQ010000182.1 GCA_030684815.1 Methylobacter sp.
CAATTTCTCTGCTGTCGCGGGCAGATCCTATCGTGCCAGTGCATCCTGTAATCTGGCCCATAAACGAAATTTCAGTATCTCAGAAAATTTGCTCAACGTCAAAATCAAAAGAGGCGGAAAAACGCCTCCTTTCGATGTGGCACAGCGGCGTGGAACTGTGTAAGCTGGCAATAACCAATAGAAACACATAACACAAACATAACACAAACATAACAAACACATAACAAACACATAACACAAACACAACAAATACATAACAAAGGTTCAGAGAAAGGATGGACAGTGAAAAAAATTCGCATCAGCAGGCGCTAGCGCTGTTAGAGCTACTAACATCAGAGACGGATAGCTGGTCGGAGGCTGCAAAAATTCGAGGTCTGATCGAGCAAATCGAGCTCGCACTCTCATCAGGAGCGAGCCGAAAGAGTGTTTACAATTCACTCAAAAAATCGCTCGGAATTAAAATGAAATTTGAAACCTTCGAAACAACGCTGTATCGCATACGAAAAAAACGACGGCAAAAAAATATTAATTATCCAATTTCAACGATCACAAATAATTTTAGTAATGAACTTGTTCCATATTCAAATAATAAAACTATGGAAACTTCCCTAATGCCGATATCTGAAATATCTGAAATAAATAAAAATATTTCTAATAAAGATAATAAAAGGAAAGAATTGACCGAGTTGGAGTTTAGGAAAAAGGTCAGTGAACCACCAAACATTAGTGAAATCGAAGAAATGGGTCGAAAATATAAGGAGAAAAAAAGAAAAGAGCGGGAGCTGATGAGAAAAGAGCGGGAGTAAAAAAATACACTTATCGCAGTCATAGATGCTGAAAATTAGGCTGTGAAATCACATTAAATTAAAACTTCCAGAATTTTAAATTCTGCAATTTTTCCATTGCGGAAAATATATTAAAATTTAAACTTATTTAAGGATAATAATATGAAAATTGTCGTAATTAACTTTTCCGGTAATGTCGGTAAATCAACCATCGCTGCGCATCTTTTAAAACCGCGAATGAATGATGCGAAAATATTCAGCATTGAAACACTGAATACTGACTCATCTAAAGACGGCGTAGACGTGGAAAACTATAAGGGCCGGCAATTTAATACGCTCATGGAGGAGATTATTTTGGAACGCGACTGCATCATCGATGTCGGCGCCTCAAATGCGGAAGATTTTTGCCAGTTAAGGCTGCAACACAAAGGATCATCAAAAAAATTCGACTGTTTTGTTGTTCCGGCAGTCATAGAGAAAAAGCAGATTTATGACACACTCAAGACCATCGACACCTTGGCTGAGATGGGGGTTCCTAAAAAAAGGATCAAGGTGATTTT
>JAUXXQ010000184.1 GCA_030684815.1 Methylobacter sp.
GCAGAAAGCTTATGTACATTGACATAACACAGCGGGCTGTTGGGGGGCGTGTAATTTCTCTCATGGCGGGTGTCCCATTTGTTTTTACTAGCTATGTCACTTTGATCTCGCTTTTGTTAATTTGTCAATGCGTAAGTCCTAAAATATTTCATCTCAAAGAGGGGGTTTTACAAAAAGAGCCGGCAGCAAACCTGTCTGAGTACGAAGCGATCGTGGTCGAACTAAACCTGGAAACTGTCTTTAATGCGGTACGGGCAAAGAATTGCACGATCATTTGTGGTTACATCGAAGGCACGCAGCACCTGCAGCAGGTAACACTTCTATCACGGAAACGATTTGCAGAGCAATATCCTGGAGCTGTCGCTCCCTATAATAATGGTGTGCGACTCATTGCCACCAAAACCAAAGATATATTTCATCAGTCGGCAGTATTATTTTTCGATTTTGATGTCAATAAATTTACCCCTGCGCACTGGTTAAACTTAACACCGGCGACCTATATTGAAAAACTGGCAACTATATTTCCTGGACTTTTGACAGTGGGGTATGTTGCAAATTACGGCAGCAGCGCAGGTATTTATGACAGTAATGGCGTGGAGTTAAAACCGCCTTGTGGTTTTCACCTTTACATAATAGTGAAAAACCCGCTTGATATTGAGCGGTTTGTAAAAGTATTAGTCGCCCGATTATTATTGGCGGACTTATACTGGAAAAATGATGACGGCAAACTATTTACATTGATTGACAAAGTGGCAGTATCGCCGGAACGTTTTTGTTTTGAAGTGGCGCCTGAACTTCGTGACGGCTTAGTACGGCACGTACCTGACCCTGAGTATATAGTCGGGGATGTACTGGATACCGAGGCTTTTACAGATTTAACAGCGGCGGAAATAAAGGAGTTTGAAAAGAAATTTGGGAAAGCAAACTTACCGGCAGTTAGAAACTGCTCTCAATCGGTAACTAAATTAACCAAACATGACAACAAATTACTGAAAAAAGATACTTTAATTACCCTTACAACAGGAGAAGAAACAACACCTTTCGAGTTCTATAAGTCAAACAAACCAGCGACACCTTGTTATGTTCCAAATGCAATAAGAATTGACAATAATCCATCGGGGTTAATATCTAAACACCCTTATATAAAAAACGTGGTTTGTTTGCATGACTTTGCTACCGGAATAACTTATTTTTGTAATATTGATTCACAGGAAATAGATCAAGAAAAACCATTTGCAGATGTTGACTCCACCATTGAGAACTTCAATACATTACTAACATTTAATAATATAAGCATCAATTACGATGTAATAAAGAAAAGTATCAATATAAATATACCTGGGACTAAGTTTCTCCCAGATAATAAAGATAATGCCGTTTTAACAAGCCTACATAGTTTGGCTATTTCCCAAGGGTTCAGTATCTCCGAAAATAGAATGTCCAAATATATTGGCGTTATTGCCGATCACTATCACCATAACCCGGTGAAAGATTGGATAGTGTCGAAACCCTGGGACGGTCAAGATAGAATCAAGCAATTGACTGATGCATTAATAACTACTGAAAAATATATTATTTTCAAATTAATCGTTTTTACCCGCTGGTTAATTGGCGCCGTTGCGTCGGCACTGAGTATTGAGGGGAATAAAAACGAGATTGTGTTGGTGTTGTGCGGGAAACAGGGCGCCCTAAAAACAACGTTTTTGAAGGCATTAGTGCCGGAGCACTCGGGTTGGTTCAAAGACGGTATGAGCTTAGACCCGAACAACAAAGACAATGTAAAACAATGTGCGAGCCATTGGCTTGTGGAACTTGGCGAACTGGATGGTACCTTTAAACGGAGTGAAATTGCAGCGTTGAAAGCCTTTTTGTCACAAATGACGGATGAACTAAGGCTCCCGTATGCGGCTACGTTCAGCAATTTTCCGAGGCGCACCGCATTTTGTGCCACTGTAAATACTTCAACATTTCTGGTTGATGATACTGGCAGCAGACGTTTTTCAACAATTGAGGTGCTAGAAATTAAGCCGCATAACGTTGATATTCAACAGCTATGGGCGCAGGCTTATGATCTGTACATCGCCGGTGAAAAGTGGTGGTACACCGCAGAAGAAGCGGCGTTACAAGCGGAAATTAATGTTGAACACCAAGTTGCTGACCCGCTGGAGGAATTATTAACCAACAATTTTGACTTCAACAGTTTTCCTTTTAATGGCCCGGTACTGAATCCAACCGGCGTGTTGCAGGCCATTGGTTTTAAGACACCGAACCGTGCCGACGCTACTAAAATGGGCAATATTTTGAAAGGTAAAGGCCTTACTAAAACCGGGAAAAAATATCAAATGCCTAGGCAAATAATTTAATATTAACTAACGCAGCCAGTATCAGAACAGAGATTACTGGCTGCTCTTTTATCACACTAAAAAAGGAATAATTATTATGGCTTATGAATTCATTGGGCAAGCAGCGGAAAACACCGCTAATGCGTTTGCACAACACATTATCACCAACCAAAACCAACCCATAGACAGCACAATTATTAAAAATATCTGGGAACAAGAAATCATTAATTTGGGCTATAGTCCGGCGTCGGCGAAAGGTTCGCTAACTGTTTTTAAAGCGTTAGCGGAAGCAGGTTATATTAAAGGCGTACCGAGCGGAGCTTACCTCAAGAACACTATCAAACCGCAACCGGTATATCCATGTAACAAAGATCGGGCGATCGCTTTACGTGATCAGATCGTTTTAAATGGCTATGCTTGGCCCACGTTTAGCGATACCAAAAATCAGTATGATGACCCTGATCTTTGGGACAATATTTCAAAACAACTGGGTCTAAAAGAAGTAGATTCGGATGGTTGTGTTGCTGTGATCAGAGGGCTATTTAATGCTGGAATTTTAATCTAACTACTTTTCACCCGGTTGGTCACTGTCTCGTAACAGCGGGCCAACCGCTTCTTTAACCGGCTTGGTCGTAACAGAATCAGTGCCGAGCGCGTCACGCAGCAACACACCTCTAAACTTCCTTTAGTGAAGCTAACACAGCTTATATCTTTTATAACGGGGTAACGAGCTACCCCCCCCAATACTTTGGTCAAAATAGGGTTGAGGTTGCCGAGGTTGCCTCCCTGGCCTTAAGTCAACCTCGTCAACCTCGGCAACCGTTTGGGCAAACTATTTTCAGCCCTCCAAAAGTTTTTATATCCCGCACCCCACATTTCTATTCAATCCCTACGTTTGAAAAAGTCGCTGTATTTTTTAGTTCAAAATTTTACCTCTATCAACACGCTACAAAATAAGTGTTTACTTCGCTAACTAATAAAAGTGCAGTCACTAAACGGGGTTTTAGTGACTCACTAACCCTTCATTACTGTCTCAAGTAACTCATAAAAAAACACCGATTATTGCAGATGACTATTGGAAATGACGCCAATTATTGCAGATGACTATTTGAAACATCACGCACTACCTCACAACTATCACGCACTACCTCACAACTCGGATTGCATAATGCTTTTATATTTCTTATATGTAGATATATACGCGTAATTCAGCTATTTGAAACATTGAATTACACACCTTGTGAAGGATGCGTGAGGGTTACAACAGGGATAAAACATTTTCGCCGCATTTATGCGGTATCAATATAGGTAAAATCTTATGAAAACTTCAACAAACTTGATCAACAAACTTTTACACATCTTATTGCACGATGAAACAATAAACCATGAGTTTCAAAAAACCTCATTATTTATTGATAACATAAATTTTGCGATTACTGAAATCAAAACCGTGTGTGATGAATATTTAGCAAAAGAAGAAGTCAGAAAATTAATTAGGTCAAAAGTAAATAAAACCAGACCGGCTTCTGTAGCTGCTATTTTGCCTTTACTTAATGAAGTGAAAAAAACAGAAAGAAAGAAAACAAAATTGATCAATAAATTAAGCAAATCTTTAGCTAAAAAATAACCTTTTTTTAACCATCTCGGCGCGCGTCATTTTAATGAGTGGCGTGCGCTTTATTATTGACGGCTAACCGAGTTCATAATGGTTAGCTGTTTTGAGTTACACATATTTCAAAAGGTATCAAAATGAACAATATTAAAAGCAATACAACAACTCTTGTTTCTAAAATCTCAGAATGTCTAAAAGATGACCACGGCTTGCTTCATAAGTTTTGCAATGAAGTTATTAATGTCAACATGACTCTGCCAAGTGCCGATAGAATAATGACGACAGTTGATGTGTATGAGAAATACGGTCGAATTATCTTTGATATTAAAAACATTGAGGATTTTAATTGGTCTGTTTACAAAGGTCAGGAAAATCTTATCTTCACCGCGTTATATTCTAATTTCAAAAGTCCTGGCTACACAATAAAGTACACTCAGAACAACGGCGACGATGTTTGCTTTGGCATTGAACGTACTGTAACTTCTTTCAACAAAGATGCTGAAAGATTTCATGAACTTGTTGCTGATGAATTATTAGTTTTCATTGAACAAGTCAATTCAATATCAACCAAAATAACTGACTTGTGTAATTCATTTTTGCAGCATAAATAGTCGGTAATAATCTCGGCACACGTTAAAGTTAACTCTTTGGCGTGTGCCATTTTTTACTGACAGGTAACTTGACTATAGCTGGTGTGATAATTAACTCTGCCAGCGTTAAAATACTGTGAGCCTGGGTATATAAAAAAGTTCCTCGTATCTTGGTGTGTAAATTTATTTCATCTATTCATTTACCCACCTATCACCCGCCGTTATTTGCTGTGTTTTTTACCGGCAAATGATCGTGTTATTCAAAAAGTAATAGAGATATATTACTTCATAAGCACTTGTTGCTTATATACCTAAAACTAATACTTATGGAGTCATACCAATGCCCCCGAAACTAACTGTTTTATCCGAGTTCGACTGGCTTATGTTAGCTGATAATGATCCGAATGAAGTATCCCAAAAGATACTAAATTCTGAACCCTTGTCGCTGCATTGTCCTGCTCGAAATCAACCTGAAACTACAGCGCACCAACCTCAAAACTTGGCCGCTTAGTTTCACCCACCTAACTCTCTTCCGCAATTAAGGCGTATGGCTGCTGACCTCACCGTCTGTATCCATACGTCTTTTTGCTTTTTACCTTAAATAATTTGGAGTAAATAACATGGCTGCAAAAACTCAATCCGTTGAAAAAACCAACAACAAAAACGTTGTTAATTTCATTCCTGAACCAGTAGAAACCAGCTTGTCTGTCATGGACTCGGCGCTGGTGGCTATTGCCAATCTACCGGATTTAAGTACCGCTGCATTAGAACCGATTTCTCTTGACTATGCCTATTGGAGCCCCCAAAGCCCAAGCGAATTCAAGCGCGGTGTCGTTATCGGCATCGAGAACGCTTATTACGACAAGGTCGACGAGAAGACTGGCGAATTAACGGAGCAGCTGGAGCTGCCTTGTCTTATATTCGCAGAACAGCAAAAAGATGGCACTTGGACCAAGATATCCAATGGCTCTAAACGCCTGGTTGCGTTGGCTGAGCACGCACTAAAAACTGGTTCAATAATCGCAGGACGAACACCTATACAAATCAAATACTTAGGCAAAGTCCGCAACACCACGAACCAGTACAGCTGTGATAACTTCCAAGTTACGCCGCTCACTTTTAACATAAGTTAAACCTCGACTTAATTCCCTCTTTAATCCCTAACGCCACCTAATCGCAGATAGTAATATCTGTGAGGTGGTGGCGTGCCTATTACTTTCTTAATTCAAGGAATTAACCATGAAACTTTACTCAATAACCCATGAATACCGTCAAGCCCTAGCTGTTCTTAATAATGCGGATTTAACCGATCTAGCCCCGGACGAGAAACAGCAATTACTCAATGATACTCTGTCACCTTTCTATGACCAGTTCGAGACTAAGGCTCTGGCTATCGGCGCTTTTATCTCAAATTTATCGCTCGAAGCGGATGCGCTGAAGACGATGGAAACCCGCATACAGTTAAGGCGGAAAGCAAATGAAAGAAAGGTGGAATGGCTAACCGATTACCTGCATACCAACATGGAAGCAATGCGTCTGTTAGACATTAAGGATGACCAGATTCATCTGGCTGTCCGTAAAAATCCACCTAAAGTCATTGTCACGGATGAGATCGCTATTCCTGCCTGTTATAAGGCTGAAGTAGTGACTGTATCTGTGAAAAAGAGCCTGATTGCTGAAGCCATTAAACAAGGCGGTACGGTTGCGGGTGCTTACCTGCAGAGCAGTACCCGCCTTCAGATCAAGTGAATGATATGGCGACTTTAATGATCTTCTTATCTGGCACCTGGTTAGCTGCTCGACTGATATTGATTGTTGCTATTGAGGGCATTACAAGCCTTCTTAGCGTCGTTCGGGTCTTGCTCTAACCTTCTTACCGCTTTCCTCTCCCTGTTGCTTACAGGCGCACTCTTTAGCCGTAGACTCGGTGCGTTAAAAGGAGAAACGGTTACTCATCCCAGCTAGACAATAACACTTGTCATGGCCTGGGTTAATAACCTTTCCTTTGACTCGTCACTCTTGTTTAGCTGGATCTACTTTATCAATTCTTTAACCGGAGCTGTAATGGGTCAGATCAAAAACATGCTATTGCACCAGCTTGAAACGGATGCGATGTTCGCCGAAAACTACTGGCTACAGCAGGAGCAGATTGAACCTCAACCCTTGGCTGATGAAGCTGAGAATACCCCCCTAATGAACGGCTATCAATCTTTTGATGAATTGCCGTTCTGAATTAATTTACCCTTTGGAGATGACCATGAGAAAGATATTTCGTTTTGAAACCTTAGACCCTAGCCAAGCTATATCTGTAGATGAGTACCAGCCTTACCCTGACAAGGTGATTATGCGGGTGCATCAGGGTGATGATATTCACCTGTTCCAGTTCACTAAGGACGAGTTCCAGGAGCTTACCGGGATGCGGTTTAGATTGAATTTTGCTGATGAGGAAGAATCAGTACCGGTTCAAGAACTGTCCTTGGTGGCTTGAGATGGCTGCTGTGAGGATGCCTAACCCCTGTTTTAACTTGGGTCGGGTAGTAGCGACACCGGGGGCTATTGCGGCCTTGGTTCAGGTTAATAGCTCGGCTACGATATTGCTTGATAGGCACTGTCGTGGAGATTGGGGAGAGCTTGATGCAGAAGACCAATTAGCGAATAACGAGGCACTGGCTACGGGTTCTCGGTTGTTCTCGGCTTATGTTATCCAAGACATTAAGTTCTGGGTGATTACTGATGCTGAGGATGATGACGGCCAACGGATGGCTACAACGGTGTTGCTACCTGAAGATTATTAGGTTTACACCTTGGAGGAGCTTTAGGGTTCCTCTTTTTTTTGTTGGGGTGAAAAATAATCAATGATTTTTCTTGGCCAATAAGGCTTTAAGGCGTTCAATTTCAGCTAGGGCTGCTTCCTCTCTTTGCAGTGCAGCTTGTTTTTCTTGCCTTTCCTCAATTAATGCTTGACTGGTCTGCTCCAGCTCCAGCTGAATAGTCCGTTGCTCGCGCAAGTATTCTTGGCGGGATTGGTATTGGTGGTATCGACGTTCTTTTTCGGAAAAAATGCTGAGTGTGCTCATAGCTTGTTTCATCTCCTGTGTAGCCATCCAGTCGGGTAAGGCGCTGTCGTTGAGTTGCTCGCCTTCTTTAAAAAACTTTAACCAACGCTGTTCTTCGCTTTCAATCGGGTTGGCGTTAAATTTGTTCAATTCCAAGAGCCAAATGCCACCGTGTTGATTGAAGGTGCGGCCTTGGTCGTCGCGTAGTTTGTAATGGTGGCTGTAGTCGTTGTCCCCAGTCAGCAGGTTTTCTGCCAATAGCCAGATGGAATAGGTGGGTTTGAGCTCGCCGTAATCATGGCCGCTTTTGAGTTGCTGGCTGTAAATGTCAGCCCAATTGTAGACGATGCGTAACGGTAGATGGCAATAACTGGTCAGTTGGATTTCAATTTGGTAAACCTGTTCGTGGCGGTCTTTGGCTTTGACGTCAACGATGCTCAGTTTGTCGCTGAGAAATTCTTTGTCGTTGTAAGGGTTGAGGATGTCGACCCAGACTAACGGTTCAGTCAGT
>JAUXXQ010000196.1 GCA_030684815.1 Methylobacter sp.
CAGAAAGCTTATGTACATTGACATAACACAGCGGGCTGTTGGGGGGCGTGTAATTTCTCTCATGGCGGGTGTCCTATTTGTTTTTACTAGGCTATGTCACTTTGATCTCGCTTTTGTTAATTTGTCAATGCGTAAGTCCTAGTGTAGTAAACAGGTTCTTGCAAACAAAAACCGCCACGCCATTCGGGTGCCTTCATTATTGTGGTAACATTGCCGCCTTGGATTTTTTATGTTGCCCCTAATGACCCATCCATCTGCCCCCACCCAATTAATCGACCGCTTCGGCAGAACCGTTGATTATTTGCGGATTTCCATTACCGACCGCTGTGATTTCCGTTGTTTATATTGCATGGCTGAAGACATGACTTTCTTACCGCGCGCGCAGATTTTGACGCTGGAAGAGATTTATACGCTGGCGCAAGCTTTCGCCGAATTGGGCGTGAAAAAAATCCGGATCACCGGCGGCGAGCCATTAGTCAGAAAAGGCGCGTTGGAGCTATTGCAAAACATCGGCGCAATCGACAGCCTGAATGAATTGGTGCTGACGACCAACGGCTCGCAACTTGAAACTATGGCGGCGGGGTTAAAACAGGCGGGCGTCAAGCGCATCAATATCAGCCTGGACACGCTGGATGCCGACAAGTTTAAGGCGATCACCCGAACCGGCGATTTGCAGCAAGTGTTAAGCGGCATTCAAGCCAGCAAGACGGCCGGATTTGAGCGGATAAAAATCAACGCGGTCATCCTGAAAGACAGGAATCATCTGGAAGTCAATAATCTGGTGCAGTTTGCGGTCGATAATGGCATCGACATCAGCTTTATCGAGGAAATGCCGCTGGGTGTGGTCAGTCAGCATAACCGGGCTGACGCCTATTATTCCAGTGATTTAATCAAAGCCGATTTGGCACAGAATTTTAGTTTAATCGACACGCCGGAAAAAACCGGCGGGCCGTCAAATTATTTTAAGGTGGAGGGCACACAAACCCGCGTCGGTTTTATTTCCCCACACAGCGAAAATTTTTGCAGCACCTGCAACCGCGTGCGCCTGACCGTCGAAGGTCGCTTGCTGTTATGTCTGGGCAATGAGCATTCAGTCGATCTAAAACAAGTTATTCGCGCTAATTCCGGTGATATGACCGTGCTGAAACAGGCCATTATCGACGCCATGCTGATTAAGCCGGAAAAACACGAGTTTAATATCAATGAGCAGCCGGTCATCTTGCGTTATATGAGCATGACGGGGGGCTGAATTTTAACTATCCTCCCGCCCTTAAATGGAACACGGATGACACCGATTAGACTGATCGCCACAGACTTTTTTAACCTAACTCAAAAAGTACGAACACTACCCGTTCAAAGCTAGCTTTGAATTCCCCAGATGTCACACCAGTGTAAAAAAAATCTGTGTAAACCCGTTTGATCCGTGTCATCCGTGTTCCATTAGGGTAGTTACAACATAATCTTTTTTATCTATGAACCTTTCACCTGAGATTTAAACAATGTCTTTCGCCCAACTCGGTTTAACCGAGGAACTCCTTAAAGCCGTAGCCGATCAAGGCTATGTCACACCTACGCCGGTACAACAACAGGCCATCCCGTTGATTCTTGAAGGCCGCGATGTGCTGGCCGGCGCACAAACCGGCACCGGAAAAACCGCCAGTTTTACTCTGCCTTTGTTACAAAAACTGGCGGAAACCCACGACCCGCACCAAAAACCGCACCGCGTCCGTGCGCTGATTCTGGTGCCTACCCGCGAATTGGCGGCGCAAGTTTATGAAAGCGTCAAAACCTACGGCGCACATTTGCCCTTGCATGCGGAACTGGTGGTCGGCGGTGCCAGTATCGGCATCCAGACCCGGCAGTTACGCAGGGGTTGCGACATTGTAGTGGCGACGCCGGGGCGGATCATCGATCACGTCCAGCAACGCAATATCAACCTGTCCAACGTGGAAATACTGGTACTGGACGAGGCGGACAGGATGCTCGACATGGGCTTTTTGCCCGACATTAAACAGCTGATGGCGTTGATTCCGAAAAAACGCCAGAGTCTGTTGTTTTCCGCCACCGTGCCCAATGCAATCAAAGCGCTGGCGGCGCAGTTATTAAATAATCCGGTTGAAGTCGAAGTCGCCAAGCAAAACGCCACCGCTGATAATGTCTCGGAACGCGTTTACGGCATCGACCGCGAGTACAAACGCGAATTGCTGTCCTATTTGATCGGCAGCAATAACTGGAAACAAGTGCTGGTTTTTGTGCGCACTAAACACGGCGCAGACCGCTTGGAAAAACAGCTAATTGAAGACGGCATCCGCACCGCCGCGCTGCATGGCGACAAGACCCAGGGTGCGCGCAACAAGGCGCTGGAGCAGTTTAAAACTGGCAAGGTTGCTGTATTGGTTGCCACCGACATTGCCGCGCGTGGTTTGGATATTGACGATTTGCCGCACGTCGTAAATTTCGATGTGCCGCAAGTGCCGGAAGATTATATTCACCGCATTGGCCGCACCGGACGCGCTGGTTTAAGCGGTGTGGCCTTGTCACTGGTGTGCCCCGAAGAAGCCTGGATGCTGGCGGAAATTGAGAAATTGCTCAAACGGCAAATCCCGCGTGTGGCCGACACCGGCTATGAGCCGGTATCGTTGAAAGTGATGGATGCGCCGAAAAAGAACGCGCCGAACAAAACCACCGGCAAAATCGATAGGCGTCACACCAAAAAACCGGTTCGCGGCAAATCAACGGTGCGCGGTGAAAAGCAGCCGGACAACAAACGAAGCGATGCACGCGGCAAAGGACGTTCAGGTTCGAGAAGCCGGGATTAAATTTGTGGGCTTCCCATTTAAAGCGGGACAAGCATGCCGAAGTAGACCTTCCAGGTTTTTAAAACCTGGAAGGTCTGTCCCGCGTTAAGTTGATAACCAATTTGTGGGAGCGACGCCCACGTCGCGATTTGCAACAATTCGGGGCGTAGGCGTCGCTCCCACCGTATTTATGTTAATCCGCATTCATCCAACTTTATGCACAACATTGAAATCCCCGTCTGGCCTTATGTCTACGGACAACCTTCCTGTTCCGGCAAAATCCGCAGCTTACCGGAAGATTTTATCGTCAACGAAAACCTGTCTTTCGAGCCATCCGGCGCGGGCGAACATGTTTTTTTGCAGATAGAAAAAAAAGGCGAAAACACCGAATTTGTCGCCCGGCAATTGGCTCGGTTTGCCAATGTCCGGCAGCGCGATGTCAGTTATGCGGGCTTAAAAGACCGTTACGCGGTCACAAGCCAATGGTTTAGCGTTTGGTTGCCGGGCAAGGCCGACCCTGATTGGACGGCTTTTGCATCGGACGCCATTAAGGTGTTGCAGGTTGCGCGCCATGCCAGAAAACTCAAGCGCGGCGTGTTGTCAGGCAACAGCTTTAAATTGCTTATCCGCGACTGGCAAGGCGACAAGGAAAAGACCGTGCAGCAATTGGAGCAGATCAAAGCCCACGGCATCGCCAATTATTTCGGCCCGCAACGCTTCGGCAACCAAGGCCAAAACGTCAGCAAGGCGGTGGCGATGTTTGACGGTGCAAAAGCCGGGCGGGAACAGCGTAGCCTTTATTTGTCGGCGGCACGATCGTATCTATTCAATCAGATTTTAGCCAGCCGCATCACCCAACATAACTGGAATCAGCCGCTTGCCGGTGATGTGTATCAATTCGACCTGTCGCACAGCTGTTTTCATTCGGAACAACCCGACGCCGAAATCATCCGGCGGCTGACAACAAAAGAAATCCACCCCACCGGCGTTTTGTGGGGTTTGGGAGAGGCTGATGTATCAGCCGATGCGCTGGCTATTGAACAGGCGGTTATCAATGCGCACGGGCAATTGGCCCAAGGCTTGATAGCCAACGGCGTTGACCGTGACCGGCGAGCCTTGCGGGTGAATGTGCAGGATTTGCATTGGCAATTCGTTGATGACACAGTGCTCGAACTTAGCTTTACGCTCCCTGCGGGAAGCTATGCAACCTCTGTGTTGCGGGAAATTGTCGAATGAAAACGGATACTTTATTTTACCGGTTGTTCCAGCGCTGGCCAAAATTGGCGCTGGAGTTGGTAGGCTTAGATTATCGCAGCGAAAGTTATCGCTTTAGTTCCGAAGAAATAAAACAAACCGCTTTTCGGTTAGATGGCGTATTCACCCCAATAGACGATGATTCAGAACAACCCTTGATCTTCGCCGAAGTGCAATATCAGCCCGACGATGACTTTTATGGCCGGTTTTTCAGCGAAATAACGCTGTATTTACGCCTGCATAAACCAACCCACCCTTGGTTGGCATTAGTCATCTATCCGACACGCAGCACTGAAAAACCAGCCAGCATAGCTTTCCGGCCATTCATGGATTTGCCGCAACTGCGCCGAGTCTATCTGGATGATTATGTGGGTCGTCAAAAGCTTACACCGCCCCTTGAATTAATTCGATTGATTGCCAGCCATAAACAACAGACAATGGCCATAGCACGTGAACTGGCTGATCGTCGGGATGAATTCGGCCCCGATGGGCTGGATTTTATTGAAACGATTTTGGTGTACAAATTACCCCGACTGAGCCGGGAGGAGATCAAATCCATGTTAGCTTTAAATGAAATAGAACTAAAACAAACGCGTTTTTATCAAGACGTTATTGAAGAAGGCCGACAAGAAGGCGAGAAAAAAGGCCGACAAGAAGGCGAGCAAATTTTGCTGCAGCGTATGTTAACGCGACGTTTTGGCCAGATGCCGGATTGGGCACAAGCGCGTTTACAACAAGCAGCCCCTGAACAGCTTGAACAATGGGCCGACCGCTTGCTGGATGCGCCAACTTTAGATGCAGTGCTCAATGGGCAATAGACTCCCAAGTGGGTGCATAGGCATGAAGCTTAAGGAAATACTGATATGCTAAAACAAACACTGCTTTACCCGCTCCATCTTGAGCTGGGCGCAAAAATGGTGCCTTATGCTGGTTATTCGATGCCATTACAATACGGCAAAGGCACGCTGCACGAACATTTGCATTGCCGCACTCAGGCCGGGTTTTTCGACATTTCCCACATGGGGCTGTGCTTGATTTTGGGCGAGGACGGAATCCATGGGCTTGAGCAACTGACGCCTTGCGATGTCGCAGGGCTCAAACCCGGCGAGCAGCGATATACCGTACTAACCAACAGTGATGGCGGAATTATCGATGACATTATCATTATCCGCCTCGATTCGGGTTTGCTGATCGTAATCAATGCCGCTTGCAAAGATAAGGATTTTGATTACCTGTATCAGCATTTATCTACCCGCTGTTGCGTTAACCTGCTGACCGGTCTATCTTTATTCGCCTTACAAGGCCCCGCTGCCGCACAGGTTATGGAAAGGTTTTCTCCGCAAACCGCTAAACTGTACTTTATGCAAGCCTACGGGACTTATATCAAAGGCATAAAGTGCAATGTCGCCCGTTGCGGCTACACCGGCGAAGATGGTTTCGAAATCATGGTGGCGAATGAGTATGCCGAAGAACTTGCCCGCCTGTTACTGGCAGAAGAAGAAGTTGAGCCTATCGGCTTGGCGGCGAGAGATACCTTGCGCCTGGAAGCCGGTTTATGCCTGTACGGCCATGAACTTAGCGAATCGATTACGCCGATAGAGGCAGGCCTTCAGTGGCTGTTCAAAAAGAGCCACAACCCCTCCTTGAAATTGGCTCAAAACAGGTTTCCCGGAGCCGCCAAAATCCTAGCCCAGTTACAGTATGGCCCGGAAAAAATACGTGCTGGCTTACTGGTCAACAACAAAATACCGGTGCGTGAGGGGGCTGAACTTTATGACAGCGACGATGCCGTTGTCGGCCAAGTCACCAGCGGCAATTTTTCCCCCAGCCTAGGACAACCGATCGCAATGGCTTTGCTGAAAAGGAATACGGCCAAGGTGGGCAATAAGCTATACGCTAAGGTGCGCAATCATCGGATTGAAGTGGCCGTGACAGCACTGCCTTTTATCCCCCACCGCTATGTCAGGCAGCCTGCCCAAAGCGAAAAAGCCAGTTCTTAAGGTGACTCCCTAAAAAGAACGCCCCCCCCCCGATAATTGTCCACGAAAGACACGAAAATTTCGTGGACAGTTTTCCGAATCCACTCCCCGCAGCAAACCGCCTAAGCCCCTATCAATGGTGCAAATGTGCCGCCAGCCAGCGCTCGGCCACTTCTTCCGCAATGCCTTTACGTCTGGCGTAATCTTGCAACTGGTCTCTATCTATCTTGCCGACATTAAAATACTGCGACTCGGGATGCGAGAAATACCAGCCGCTGACCGCTGACGCAGGATACATTGCATAGCTTTCGGTCAGCTCTATACTGGTATTTTCGGTCACCTTGAGCAATTCGAACAACTTGCCTTTCTCGGTGTGGTCGGGACACGCGGGATAGCCGGGCGCTGGCCGTATGCCTTGGTAGGCTTCGTTGATTAACTGCTCGGCCTCATGCGTTTCATCTTGGGCATAGCCCCAGTATTCTTTCCTGACCACTTGGTGCATGTATTCGGCAAATGCTTCAGCCAAACGGTCGGCCAAGGCTTTCAGCATAATGGCGCTGTAATCGTCATGATCCCGTTCAAATTCTTGCAGTTTTTGTTCGATGCCGATGCCGGTGGTGACCGCGAAAGCGCCGATATAGTCGGCTTTTCCGCTGTCAACCGGGGCGATAAAATCGGACAAGCAATAATTGGGCCTACCCGGCGCTTTGACGTTTTGCTGGCGTAAATGCTGCAAGACTTCCTTTTTCCCGGTACGGCTGTCATCGGTGTAGACCACAACATCGTCGCCATCGCTGTTGGCGGGAAAAAAACCGACTACCGCACGGGCGCTGACCCATTCTTCGCTGATAATTTTTTTCAACATGTCCTGGGCGTCGGCAAACAATTTTCTGGCTTCAACACCGATGACTTTATCATCGAGTATTTTGGGATAGCTTCCGGCCATTTCCCAGGTCTGAAAAAACGGCGACCAGTCGATATACCAGACCAGCGTGTCCAACGGAAAATGGTCGATGACCTTGATGCCCAGAAACGACGGTTTAACCGGCTCGTAGTTGCCCCAGTTGAATTTATTACGCCGTGCTTCTTCTATCGTGTGTTGCTTGGTTTTAGCTTCGCGGCCTTTGTGCCGTTCCCTGACGTCTTCGTATTCGTCGCTGATGCTTTTAACGAAGTCGTCTTTTAAATCGACGCTCAGCAAGTTGCTGGCGACGCCGACGCCACGCGATGCATCGGTCACATAAACAATCGGGCCGCTGTAATTCGGGGCGATTTTTACTGCGGTATGCGCGCGCGAAGTGGTTGCACCACCTATCATCAATGGAATGGTGAAACCCTGGCGCTGCATTTCTTTGGCCACATGCACCATTTCATCCAGCGACGGGGTGATCAGGCCGCTTAGGCCGATGATGTCGACGTTTTCCAAACGCGCAGTTTGCAAAATATTTTCAGCGGGCACCATCACGCCCATATCGATCACGTCATAGTTGTTGCATTGCAGCACCACCGCAACGATGTTCTTGCCGATGTCATGCACGTCGCCTTTGACCGTCGCCATCAGGATTTTGCCGTTGGTTTGTCGTTCGCCTGCCGCTTTATCGGCTTCCATAAACGGCATCAAATAAGCCACGGCCTTTTTCATGACCCGCGCCGACTTGACCACTTGCGGCAGGAACATTTTGCCCGCGCCGAACAGGTCGCCGACCACGTTCATGCCGTCCATTAACGGGCCTTCGATAACATGCAGCGGCCGTTCGGCTTCCAGTCTCGCTTGCTCGGTATCTTCGTCGATGTAATCGGTAATGCCTTTAACCAGCGCATGTTCCAGACGCTTGCTAACCGGCCAGGTACGCCATTCCAGGTCTTGCTCTTTCCCGGCGCTGCTGCTGCCGTCGCCGCGATATTTCTCGGCCAGTTCCAGCAATTTATCAGTGCCGCTGCCGTCGTGCCGGTTTAAAACAACATCCTCAACCGCATCGCGCAGGTCTTTTGGAATGTCCTCATAAATCGCCAACTGCCCAGCATTGACGATGCCCATATCCATACCGGCCTGTATCGCATGGTATAAAAATACCGCATGTATCGCTTCGCGCACCGGGTTATTGCCCCGAAACGAAAATGACACGTTGGACACGCCGCCGGAAATCAGCGCATAAGGCAGGGTGCGCTTGATCTCGCGGGTGGCTTCGATAAAATCCACGCCGTAGTTGTTATGCTCGTCAATACCGGTGGCAACCGCGAAAATATTGGGGTCGAAAATAATGTCTTCCGGCGGAAAGCTGACTTGTTCGGTCAGAATCTTATAGGCCCGTTGGCATATTTCGATTTTCCGGGCTTTGCTATCGGCCTGCCCTTCCTCGTCGAAAGCCATCACGATAACCGCCGCGCCATAACGGCGCACAAGTTTGGCATGTTCGATAAACGCCGCTTCGCCTTCTTTCAGCGAGATGGAATTGACTACCCCTTTGCCCTGTATGCATTTAAGCCCGGCCTCCAAAATATCCCATTTCGACGAATCCAGCATAATCGGCACTTTGGCGATGTCCGGCTCGGACGCAATCAACATCAAAAAGCGCACCATTGCTTCTTTGGACTCCAGCATGCCTTCATCCATATTGATGTCGATAATTTGCGCGCCGTTTTCAACTTGCTGTTTAGCGACATCCAGCGCCGCTTCAAAATTGCCTTCGATAACCAAGCGTTTAAACGCCGCAGAACCGGTCACGTTGGTGCGTTCGCCGACATTGACGAATAACGAATCCGGGGCGATGTTCATCGACTCTAGCCCTGATAAACGGCACTGTTTAGGTATTTCTGGGATTTTTCGGGGCGGATATTTTTGTACCGCTTCGACAATTGCCTTGATATTGGCAGGCGAAGTGCCGCAACAGCCGCCGATAATATTCAAAAAGCCCATTTTCGCCCAATCGGCCAATTCTGCAGCCATCGCTTCCGGCGTTTCGTCGTATTCGCCAAACTCGTTAGGCAAACCGGCATTGGGATGGGCGGAAATATGGGTGTCGGCAATGCCCGATAATTCGTCGATATATTGGCGTAATTCGGTGGCGCCTAAGGCGCAGTTAAAGCCGAATGAGATTGGCTCGACATGCTTCAATGAATTCCAAAATGCAGCGACGGTTTGCCCGGATAACGTCCTACCTGATGCGTCGGTAATGGTGCCGGAAATCATCACCGGCAGTTTGTAGCAGAGCTGTTCAAAAACCTGTTCGACCGCAAAAATGGCGGCTTTGGCATTTAACGTATCGAACACGGTTTCTATCAGGATAATGTCCGCGCCGCCGTCAATCAGGCCATGCGTGGCTTCGGTGTAAGCGACAACCAAGTCATCAAAGAAAATATTGCGAAATCCCGGATCGTTGACATCAGGCGACATCGATGCGGTGCGGTTGGTCGGACCGAGTACGCCCGCCACGAAACGCGGTTTGTCCGGTGTTTTTTGCGTGTATTCGTCAGCCGCCTCCTTAGCCACCCGCGCTGCGGCAACATTGATTTCGTAGGCCAGTGCTTCCATTTTGTAGTCGGCCATCGCGATAGTGGTCGCGTTGAAGGTGTTGGTTTCAACAATGTCGGAACCGACTTCAAAATAAGCGCTATGAATCGCTTTAATAATGTCCGGCTGTGTTATCGACAGCAAATCATTATTACCTTTAAGATCAACCTCCCACTGAGCAAAACGCTCGCCGCGATAATCTTTTTCTTCCAGCTTGTAGCTTTGTATCATCGTACCCATCGCACCATCAAGAAATAAAATGCGCTGGGATAATTGCTGCTTTAATAAGTCTGTTTTGCTCATAGGAACTGTCGGAGGGCTATTGATGTTGGATATAATCATTGCTTAAAAAGCAATGAAGAACTATTATTTTTTACTATTTTTGCCGGAGATGAGTATGTCAAAACCCACAATCATTCAAGTCATAAAAAGCGTTTTGGCTGCCGCTATTGGTGTGCAAAGCAACGAAAATCGGCAAAAAGATTTCGAACAGGGCTCGCTGCCACGGTATATTATTGCAGGCTTGGTTTTTACGGTACTCTTTATTTTCGCCCTCGTTTTTCTTGTTTCTACCGTGTTGGGCAAATAACGTATTAACAACAGAGCGATTTAATCGGTAGCCATAAAAAAAGCCCAAGCGATCTTGGGCTTTTTTTTATGGCCGGATTTCGCTTTATTAATCAGTCGTTTTAAAGCTTTTCTTGATGCTTTGGAACATTTCTTTCAGATCACCGAACAACGTGCCAACGGTAATTGCTTCCTTAGTGATAAATTTCACCCGGATCAAGGCGACCGCCAAGAAACCGACAATTTGCGGCATTAACTCCAAGTACAGCGACAGCATAATGCCGCCGAAACCCTGAAAGCCGCTTTCATTTTTCCTGTCGCCGATACTGGCTAGGCTGCGCTCGTAGTCGCTTCCGCCTTGGCTTGCCCGCATTGACTCCAAAATGTAAAGATTGATATTGATAAAACCCAGCTGCACTGCAAAAAAAACAACTGCGCCGATCGCCACCCATATCATCACATTGTTTACTTTTGCTTTCATAGCCGACTGGTAAATCCAGAGGGCCACCAAAATCATTACAATGCCACCTATCATAGCTATATCCTTTTTTTAAATTATTTTTTTGTTAGAAAGAAGTAATATGCACATTTTAGAATCATGCTTGAACCTTCTTTTTCAATCACTTTGCAGGACTCGTATTTTTCTCGTCCAGGTGCGGACTGTTTTCTAATTTCCCCATTTTCGACGGAGTACTTCAACGGAATCTTCAACGCGCTGATCCGTCCTGCGACATCCGATGCCGATGAAATGAGTGTTCCATCAGCCTTAAACTCCCACTCCTGCGTCACCGCCTTTTTCTGTCCGGTTAATGTAACCGCCTCATCATGAAGATTCCATTTCCCTAAAATTTCAGAATTATCCTTTAACTCGACATCGGCATTGGCCGACAATGTAAAGAAGATTGCGACCAATGGTAATATTTTAACGCATTTGTTCATCATAATTCCTTATCCAAAAATATATCAACACTTGAAACGGTAGATTCTAAACTATACTACACTGGCTATCGAGCAATAAATTCCAATCAGAAGCAATAGTTACATCCGTACTAACAACATCATGCAACAATAAGCCTTGACTTTAACTTCGCCTAAAGTATTATGCTCATTCCGTTTGCTATGTACTTAGCATTATTTCTAAAAATACAAAATTATAGGTAGGACATCCCATGGGAGCGATCTTAGATATCACTGAAATGTTAAAAGAACCAGCTGGAATGGTTGGCGCAGTTGTCGTTATAGCGGCTGGCTACTTTCTGGTAAAATGGGTCTTCGCCGAACACCCAGACGACGAAAAATAAGTCGCCGACCGATTTAAGTTAACTTAGGCCGCTCACATCAATTCTTTATGCGTTGAGTGCGGCCTTTGTTTTTTCTGCATATTTCAAACATAAACCCTACATTTCTTATATAATTTATACATCTTCCCGATTTTTCGAATCATGAAATGTATAAACTTATCACCACTAAACTCCTAGAACTCCACTCCCAACAAGCGCCCGCCACGGGTATCGGTTTATTTCGGCTTTTTTACGGGCTGATCACGCTACAAGAAATTATTTTCCTGCTGTATTTTAACCATTTAATTTTCGATCCTATACCCTATATAGACATCGAATTCCCGATGATCCCCTTTTTTCTGTGCCTTTGGGGCATCATTGCCGCCTTTATTGTAGCCGGCTATCGTTATCAATTTGCAATGACCTGTAATTACATCGCATGGATTGTTTTCGTCAATTTCACGCCGATGCAGCGCGACTTTGACGGCGGCTTTGATTTGTTCATGATCGGGGCAGGTTTTTTTCTGCTTTTTATGCCGGGAGACCGTGCTTTTTCAATAGACAACCTACGCCGTAAGCTGAATACGCCTTTCACCCATTACAGCAGTTACCCAAAGCCCACTGTTTCGGTTCTTGCCTATACCCTGCCCGTCGCCATCTGCCTTGGCTTCCTCTACTTTGACTCAGCCATCCACAAGCTATTTGCCGAACACTGGCGCAATGGTCTAGGTACTTGGCTGCCCGCGACACAGCCTTATTATGTGTCGGCCATCGACATGTCGCCCTTGTTGAACAACAAACTACTGCAAAACAGCCTTGGCTACACCATTTTAATATTCCAGTTTACCTTCATTTTCTTTTTTACCCGACCTCGGTTACGCCCCCTTTATTTATTGGTCGGCCTTGGACTGCATCTGGGCATTACCTTATCGTTTAATATCTACCCCTTTGGCTTGGGAATGCTCATTTTTTACACCCTGCTCGTCCCGTTTAAAGCGTGGCGATATATTGGCCAACGATTCAGCGCAAAACAACCTTTGCTGACTGTGTTTTATGACCAACTATGCCCGTTGTGCAACCGCACCGTACTTATCCTCAATCATTTCGACCTGTTCAACTGCATAGACTTTAAAAATGCCCAGGAACATGCCGCACACTACCCCGCGCTTGCCGCCATTGACGCTAACACGCTGCTAACCGACTTATACGCGTTAGACCACGCAGACCGCATTTATTCAGGCGTTGACACCTATAGCCAAATCTTTAAAAAAATGCGTTATTTATTTCCGCTTGGCGTTATTTTAGACCTTCCCGGAATTCACCAGCTGTCCTTAAATAAATACCGTGCCGTTGCCGACACCCGCAGCCGCATCCCCTGCACATCCGATTGCCTCGTACCGCAAGCATTGCCCAACACCACCCTTTACCACCAATTTTTTGAGACGTTTGCAGCACAAAAACCAAATGCATTTTCCAGAAAATTGACAAAAATACTGCTCGCATTGCTCGTTTTGCAATTAAATAGCACTATTCATTACGGGCTGGTTTACCGGCTTAACATTGACAACCCCAAAAATCCCATTTCACAAGCCAGCAACGCAGTTTTAATGGTCTCTCAGACATTTTTAGGCATTACCCCTCACGCACTTTATCTGCACGATCACTTTGCCGGCTATGATCATATTTTGGCGATCTCTTACACCGATGCAAAAGGCGCCGAACACTGGCTGCCTTTTGTCAACGAACAAGGCCGCCTGCTTGCCCCCAACTGGGGGCGCGTTCATTCAATGTGGGCAAATATTGCAGTCACACCTAACATTGACAACAACCGCCTGCACAAGCTAACAATGAAAGTCACCGCCTTCTGGGGTCAAAAAATCGGCCTGAATCTGGACGACGTTGTTTTTAACATCAAACTAAAAAAAATCAGCGCACCGTCTTATTGGGTTCACGACCAATTGCATAAAAATTTCACATCGCCTTGGATAGACATCGGGACAGCCAAATGGATCGGCAACAAAATTTCTTTTAATTTACCGGAAGATATCAACGAACTCTAAACCATCCGGTTTTTTATTATTGCATCATCGTTTTTATCATGATATAAAATGCACGTGCTTTAATTCAATAGCGCAAATTAATAAAAATAATTGAAACCCCTTTGGAGGATATTCGTATGAATAAAATTTTATCTCTTATAGCTATGGCATTAATGATTGTTGGCTTGACAGGCTGCTTGGATGATCCAGATAGCTCTGCACAAAAAGTTTCTAGTTCTATTCAATTATAAATAGAACACTTGCAGTACCAAAAAACCCAGCCTAGGCTGGGTTTTTTGTTTATATATGTTTTACACGTCCGCCGCTTACCACCGTCCTCAAATTCAGTCTTTATCAACGCGTTTTTAATCTTTACACGCTGCGAAAGCCAACACCCATAGACCATTTAACGCTTATTTAGATTGGCGCTTACTTTCTCCAGAATTCCGGCACAAATAAGATAACAATAGAAAATATCTGCACCCGTCCCAACAGCATTGCAAAGGTACAAATACCCGTTTGAATATCGCTCAGACTGGCATAATTAGAAGCGGGCCCCACTTGATTAAGACCAGGGCCTGCGTTGTTAAAACAGGCGATAATCGCTGAAAAAGCGCTGATAAAATCCATGCCACTTAACAACAACATAAAAACTAAAATAACAATACTGATGAAATACAGAAAAATAAATCCGGTTACTGAGGTAACGATTTTATTGCTGATGACCGTATCGCCTATTTTCATCGATTTAACGGCAAACGGATGAATAAACTTGAACAGCTCCAGGCGCGCCTGTTTCATCAGGATGATGGTGCGGATCATCCTGATGCCGCCTCCAGTGGAGCCTGAAGATGCCGAAACACAACTTAAAAACAACATCCACATCGGCACAAAAATAGGCCATTGATTAAAATCCTGGCTCGCATAACCGCTAGTGGTGGCAATAGTGACCACGTTAAAGGTTGCATGGCGCAAAGCGGCCAAAAAATCAGGGTAAGCGCCTTCTTGCCATAATACTGAAGCGGTCACCAAACAACTGCCCAAAACCAAAGCAAGAAAAGACCGCGTCTCCCTATCATAAACATAAGGATTAAATGAACGTTTTCGAAGGGCGATAAAATGGGTGGCAAAGTTGATTGCCGACAGTAACTGAAAAAGGGTCAACACCACCTCAATGGGCACCGAGTCAAAATACCCAATACTGCTGTCATGGGTGGAAAAACCGCCCAAACTTACGGCAGAAAAAGCGTGGCAAAGCGCATCAAACCAATCCATCCCTGCCAAGCGTAAAGCGATAATGCAGGCGACAGTAAATCCTGCATAAACTAACCACAACGCCTTTGCCGTTTGTGCGATACGCGGCGGCAAGTCCGATTCCTTGACCGTCCCCGGCGATTCCGCCTTATACAACTGCATACCGCCGATACCCAAAATGGGCAAAATAGCGACCGCAAAAATGATGATGCCCATGCCCCCTATCCATTGCAACTCATGGCGCCACAGATTAATCGACATCGGCAATTGGTCAAGACCACTCAATGTTGTCGCCCCTGTTGTTGTCAAGCTAGAAACAGCCTCAAAATAAGCATCGACCCAACTCAGTTCAGCCAAATAAAACAACAACGGCAACGCACAAAATACAGGGATTATTGACCAAGTAATCGCCACCATCAAAAACCCGGTCTGCCTTGACACCTTTTTAGGTATGTTAAGCGTCGGAATAAACATCAGCGACCCCAATAGCAGGGTAATCAAAGCGCTTTGAAAAAAAGCAGTGGCGGCAGCATCGCCATCAAGCATGACGGACGTCAGCAAACAAGTGACCATCAAGCCGCCAAAACCCAGGGTAACTAAGCCGAAAATATTAACAATAGTGAAGATGACATTCATGGGGCAGGTTCAAGGCGAAAGGCGAAAGACTAAGGTTTTTCGCCTTTCGTCCGCCCTTAGTTTAAAGGGTCTGGAATTTCTTCTCGACGTTAACAATCAGCTTCTTATCCATCACAAACATCACCACATGGTCGCCTTCTTCAAATACGGTGTTACAGTGAATGGAAATAACCTGTTTATCGCGTATCAATGCCCCCATCACGATGCCTTCCGGGAAGCTGACAGCGTCCACCCTGCGCCCGACCACTGAATTCAAATCACTGCCTTGGTGCGCTATCGCCTCAATGGCTTCAGCGGTACCGCCACACAAGGAACTGACTTGCGCCACATCGCCACGACGGACATGCTTTAAAATACTCCCCAGCGTTTCCTGATTAGGCAGCACCGCGACATCAATGCCAGTGCCCGGCAATAATTTGCTATACGAAATATGGTTGAGCAGACAAAAAGCTTTACGCACGCCCAAATTTTTTGCCAGCGAAGCCGAAACAATATTGACGCCATCATTTTCGGTAATTGCACAAAACAAATCAGTGTCGCCAATAGACTCATCGAGCAACAGCGCCTCATCGGTGCAGTCGCCGAGCAGCACCACAGTGCGTTCCAGATCGTTAGCTATCTTGTGTGCGCGCCGAGGGTCTTTCTCGATAACCTTGACTTGATGATCGGCCTCCAACGCCAACGCTAAACGCTTGCCGACATGGCCGCCGCCCGCAATGATAATGCGCTTTAACGGCGCCTCCAGCTTATTTAACGCCTTTAACACTTCCCGCACTTGTTCACGCGGTGCCACCAGAAAAACCTCATCACCGGTCTCAATAACGGCTTCACCATTGACCACTAAAGGCTTGCCTTGACGAAAAATAGCCACTATGCGGATTTTGTCGCCGGTCAAGCGATCGCTGAGCACTTTAATTTTCTTGCCGGTTAAAATGCCATCGTCCACCACCTTGACCGAAAACAACCGCACCAAGCCATCGGCAAAATCGGAAATATGCAGGACACCAGGGAATTCGACCAAGTTGCGGATGGCCTCCATAACAATCTGTTCCGGGCTGATGACAATATCGACCGGAATACCGTTAGGGCCGAACAAGCGCGGGTTTTTCAGATAATCGACCGCACGCACCCGGGCGATTGTTTTTGGCTGGCTATACAGCGCATTAATGATGACACAGGCCAGCATATTGGTCTCATCGCGGTCGGTAACCGCAATGATCATATCCGCAGTACGCGCACCGGCCTGTTCCAACACCCTCGGATGCGCCGCATTACCGGCAACCGTGGCAATATCGAAACGTTCTTTTAACGCGTCGAGCAACTCCGTCCTGAAATCAACCACGACAATATCGTTCTCCTCGCTTGCCAGGGCTTCTGCAACCGAAGAACCGGTGACGCCAGCACCAAGAATAAGTATTTTCATTTATACCCTGTGGGTGTTAAAAAATAAAAGCAGACGAAGGGCGAAAGACAAAAGGCTAAAAACCTTATATCTTCCGCCCTTCGCCCTTCGCCTTTCAGCTCGTATCTTTTCCTTACAACCGGGACAATACTGCCGCCACTGTTTCACCCATGGCCGCCGGAGCCGGACAGATAGTGACACCCAATTCCTTCAGTAGCGCGACTTTTTCTGCCGCGCTTTCACCCGCCGATGAAATAATCGCACCGGCATGACCCATGCGGCGGCCTTCCGGTGCAGTCAAACCTGCAATATAAGCAACCACCGGCTTAGTCATGTGTTTATTGGCAAACATACCCGCTTCAACTTCTTGCGGCCCGCCGATTTCGCCAATCATAAGAATGACTTTGGTTTCCGGGTCGGCTTCAAACCTTTCCAGAATATCACGGTGCGAACTGCCGTTGATCGGGTCGCCGCCGATACCGACCGAGGTTGAAATACCGATGCCCAAGCGTTTCATTTGGTCAGCCGCTTCATAGCCTAACGTACCTGAACGACCGACGATGCCGACATTGCCCTTCATGTAAATATGCCCCGGCATGATACCCAGCATGGCGCGCCCCGGACTGATAGTGCCCGCGCAGTTAGGGCCGGTCAACATCATGCGTTGTTCCAGCGGAAAACGGCGCAGGAAATTTTTAACCGTCATCATGTCCTGAGTCGGAATGCCGTCGGTAATCGCCACACAATATTTAATGCCCGCATCGGCGGCTTCCATGATGGAATCGGCGGCAAAAGCAGGCGGCACAAAGATAATGCTGGCCTCGGCGCCTACTTCGCGCACCGCCTCTTTGACCGTATTGAAAACCGGCAAACCTAAGTGCGTCTGCCCGCCCTTGCCCGGCGTGATGCCGCCGACGACATTGGAGCCGTAATTGATCATGTCCTGGGCGTGAAAGCTGCCGATTTTTCCGGTAAAGCCCTGAACAATAATGCGTGTTGTTTCGTCAATTAAAATAGCCATTTTTATGCTCCCTGTGCCGCTTCTTTTGCAACCGCTTCATTGCGCGCCTGCACCGCTTTTTCAGCCGCTTCGGCCAGCGTTTCCGCAGTAATGATAGGCAGGCCGCTGTCTGCAATAATTTTCCGGCCTTCCTCAACGTTAGTGCCTGACAACCTGACAATCAACGGTATTTTCATATCGATTTTCTTAACCGCTTCAACCACGCCTTCAGCAATCCAGTCGCAACGGTTGATACCGGCAAAAATATTTACCAACATGGCTTTGACGCCCTTGTCGGCCAACACCAAACGAAAAGCCTTTTCGGTGCGTTCAGCCGAAGCGCCGCCGCCGACATCAAGAAAATTCGCCGGTTCGCCGCCCGCCAATTTAATCATGTCCATCGTCGCCATCGCCAAACCGGCGCCATTGATCATGCAGCCGATGTCGCCATCTAAGCCGACATAACTTAAACCTCGGTCGGCAGCAGCCATTTCGCGAGGGTCTTCCTGCGTTTTATCGCGCAATTCGGAAATTTTCTGCTGACGGAACAAGGCATTGTCATCAAAACCCATTTTGGCATCCAGCGCGACCAACTCATTGCTACGGGTAACCACCAACGGATTGATTTCCAACATACTGGCATCAAGCTCACGCAAGGCACGGTAACAGCCACGGATAGTCTTAACCGCATGGCTCAGCAATTCAGGATCCAGACCTAGAGCAAAAGCCATTTCACGCGCCTGATAATCTTGCAGCCCCACAGCAGGTTCGATATAAATTTTAGTGATGGCTTCAGGATTGTTTTCAGCCAACTCCTCGATTTCCATGCCGCCTTGAGCCGAACCCACCATAACGATACGCTCAGAACTGCGGTCAACCAAAAAACAAAAATACAACTCCTTGGCAATGTCGGTGCCGGCTTCGACATATAACCGGCCGCATACTTTACCAGCAGGCCCGGTTTGATGGGTCACCAGCCGTTTGCCCAACAATGCGCCCGCCGCCGCCTCGACTTCATCGTGGGTCTTGCAAATTTTAATGCCGCCCGCCTTGCCACGCGCCCCGGAATGGACTTGCGCCTTGACCGCCCAAATGTGCCCGCCAATGTCTCTGGCACGCTGTACCGCTTCTTCAGGGCTGTAAGCCATACCGCCTTCAGCGATTTTAACGCCGTAACCGCTTAAAATTTCTTTCGCCTGATATTCATGAATATCCACAGCATCTCCTAATTTATGTGTTGCGTAGGCCGGATTAAGGTAACCCGGCAAGACTGTTATTTTTTTGCCGCAATCGCTTCAGCAGCCCTAACCACGTTATTGGCCATTTTTTCCGATGCCGCGTCAATCAAACGGCCATCGAGTGCTGCAGCGCCTTTGCCTTGTGCCGCTGCTTCTTTTAAAGCGACCAAAATACGCTTGGCTTTTTCAACTTCAGCCGCAGGCGGGGTGAATATTTCATTGGCTAATTCGACTTGTGAGGGATGAATCGCCCATTTGCCTTCGCAACCTAAAGCCGCCGCGCGCCTTGCCGCTAGTTTGTAGCCTTCCGGGTCTTTAATATCGCCAAACGGGCCGTCAATCGGGCGCAAGCCATAAGCACGGCAAGCCACCGTCATCCGGCTGATGGCAAAATGCCATTGATCGCCCGGATAATCGGGATTCAAGCCACCGATATTGGTGGTTCTAGCACGGTTGCTGGCCGCATAATCGGCCACGCCGAAATGCAAGGCTTCAAGACGGCCCGATGCGCCGTTGCGGGCAATATCTTCGACATTGGCCATGCCCAAAGCGGTTTCAATCAAGGCTTCAATGCCGATTTTGTTTTTCAGCCCCTGTTGCATTTCCAGCTGGTTCAGCATCGCTTCAACCATATAAACATCGGCATAAACACCCACTTTAGGAATCAAAACCGTGTCCAGCTTAGCGCCGCACTGTTCGACCAAATCGACCACATCACGCACCATGTACTGCGTGTCCAGGCCGTTGATGCGCACCGAAATGGTGACGCCGTGCCCTTTCCAGTCCAGGTCGTTAATCGCTTCGATAATATTCTTTCTGGCTTGCAGCTTGTCATCCGGCGCTACCGCATCTTCCAAATCCAGAAAAATAAAGTCCGCGCCACTTCTCATCGCTTTTTCAAACATCTCAGGGCTAGACCCCGGAACGGCTAATTCACAGCGTTGAACGCGTTGTACTGACGCTGCATATAAAGTGTGGCTCATGGGTACTTTCCTAATGTCATTGTAGTAAATCATCTAAGGTACGCACTGCGCACCCTCTGCGTAGTCGGCTTAATAACGGTACGCCGTGTACACCCTGCAAAGCCCTTGTAGATACAGACTATGCGGGCAACTTAAGCCAAACTCAAATTAACCGAGCATTTTACTTCGGGAGCCCTTAAAGTCAATTTTTACCGCGTATTTTCCAACCACTACCCTAATCTAATCTTGCCGATTTTTAGCGGCTATGTCATTATTGCCGGTTTTTGGGCGTTGGCTTTTCAGCGCCCAAACCGCGTTAATCACTCAACTACTACAAAGAGGCAATGCAATGGCTGGTCGTAACCACCTATATATTCCTGGCCCTACCAATGTGCCAAACGAAATCCTGAACGCTATGCATGTCACCATGGAAGACCATCGTTCGCCTACATTTCCAAAACTGCTGACCCCCCTTTTACAAGATTTGAAAAAAATCTTCAGAACGGAAACCGGGCAAGCGTTTATTTTTCCGGCGACCGGTACCGCAGGCTGGGAAGTTGCATTGACCAACACCTTAAATCCGGGCGACAAGGTCTTGATCTATCGCTTCGGCCAATTTAGCCATTTATGGGCTGAAATGGCAAAACGTCTGGGGTTCGACGTTGAAATCCATCAAGAAGCTTGGGGCAAAGGCATTCCTCTGGACAAACTGGAAGCCCGTTTAAAAGAAGACACCAACCACGAAATCAAGGCCGTTTTAGCCACACATAACGAAACCGCTACCGGCGTTACTAGCGACATTGGCGGCGTACGCAAAGCCATGAACGCGGCAAACCACCCCGCATTTTTATTCGTCGACGGCGTCAGTTCGATTGCCAGCCTAGATTTCCGCATGGACGAATGGGGTATAGACGGCGCCATCAGCGGTTCGCAAAAAGGTTTCATGATGCCTGCCGGCGGCGCGTTCCTGGCGTTTAGCCAAAAAGCCTTGGCCGCAGTTGAAACCTGCACTTATCCGCGCTGCTTCTTGGATTTAAGGGATCAGATGAATGCCAACAAAGACGGCTACACACCTTATACACCCGCGTTGCCGATTCTTTACGGCTTGCGCAAAGCGTTAGACATGTTGTTGGAAGAAGGCATGGAAAACGTTTACGCACGTCATCATCGTTTGGCTGAAGGCGTCCGTAAAGCCGTTGCCGCTTGGGGTTTAACAACCTGCGCACAACCCGGTTTCGAGTCGGACACCGTGACTGCGATTATGGTTCCCGCAGATAAAGATGCTAAAGACGTGATCAGCACTGCTTTTAGCCGATACGACATCTCTTTAGGCGCGGGCTTATCCGAATTGGCCGGCAAAGCCTTCCGTATCGGTCACGTTGGCGACATGAACGATGTGTCAATGTTAGGTTGTATCGCTGGCGTTGAAATGGCGATGCTGGATAACGGCTTTGATTTCAAGCCGGGTGTTGGCGTTGCTGCAGCGATTGAATACTACCGTTCAACTGCACAGTAAACGATAAAAAATAGAACACGGATGCCACGGATTTTAACTGATAACCACGGATAAAAATTTCATAAAGAAAATCCGTTTAATCCGTGCCATCCGAGTTCCATTATAAAACTAACAAATGCTGAATCCTTAACTTAACGGCATTGCCCTGATGAGGATAAAACATGAGCAAACCCAAAGTCTTTGTTACCCGAAAATGGCCTTCCTCGGTCGAGGCCAAACTCAAAACCCTCTACGACGTCACCTTAAACGAAGATGACCGGCCATTAACTGCGGACGAATTCAAATCCGCATTGCAACACTACGACGCTGTTTGCCCCACGGTTTGCGATTCATTGCCTGCCGAGGTGATTAACGTCGACAACAAGCGCTGCAAAATCCTCGGCAACTTCGGTGTCGGCTACAACCATATCGACATTCCGGCGGCCAAGGCGCAAGGCTTAATCGTCACCAACACACCCGGCGTATTGACGCACAGCACCGCCGATATTGCGATGACTTTATTGCTGATGTCCGCCCGGCGCGGCGCGGAAGGCGATCGTCTGGTTCGCGCCAAACAATGGCAAGGCTGGTGCCCGACGCACATGCTCAGCAGCGATGTCACCGGCGCAACTTTGGGCTTAATCGGCTTTGGCCGTATCGCGCAAGCGATGGCAAAAAAAGCCCATCACGGCTTCGGCATGAAAATCATCTATTTCAAACCCAGCCCGGCCGATGACTATGTTGTTGAAGACCTAAACGCCATTCGTTGCGAGTCTATCGAAGAGCTGTTGCAAGTGGCCGATTATGTGTCGCTGCACTGCCCCGGCGGCGAAGCTACCCGGCATTTAATCAATGCCGGCAGGCTCAAGCTGATGAAACCGACCGCGCATTTAATCAACACCGCCCGTGGCGATGTGGTCGACAGCACCGCACTGATTGAAGCACTTAAAAATAAACGCATAGCCGGTGCCGGCCTTGATGTGTATGAGGGCGAACCCAATGTCCACGAAGGCTTTTTAAGCCTGGATAACGTCTCGTTACTGCCGCATTTAGGTAGCGCCACCTTAGGCACACGCACGGCGATGGGCGAAAAGGTGCTAGCTAACCTAGCCGCTTTTTTTGCTGGAAACCAGTTACCTGACCAGGTTGCCTAACGAACCCGTTGTAGCCCGGCAAATGCCTTGAAAACAGTACAGGCTAAATTTTCAATGGCTATACTGGGGATTAGCCACTATAATACCGCCCTTAGTAAGGCGGCACTCCGTTCCCATACGGGACGTCTACTTTAAGTTTTGCATGTTATTCAGCACTTTTCAGAAACTCCATTCGCTTTTCTTTTTAAAATTGCCCGGCATGATTTGCAATCAAACATTTTCTCATTGATTTATATAGGTAATTTTATGGCAACAGGTACTGTTAAGTGGTTTAACGAAGCAAAAGGTTTTGGTTTTATTTCACCTAGCGATGGCAGCGCAGATGTGTTTGTACACTTTTCTGCAATCGCCAGCGACGGCGGCTACCGCACATTGGCTGAAGGCCAAGCGGTTAAGTACGACGTAGAATCAGGCCCTAAAGGCCCACAAGCATCACAAGTAAGCGCCGCTTAAAAAACGCCTTACTTTTCCTATCCAACCCAGCATCTCAACAATGCTGGGTTGTGACATAACCGGATCATCCGGCTCATCAACTCACCCCCCAATTTAGGACATGTCTTTTGAAACGAATTTTTGTAGGAAACTTACCTAGCGAAGCCACTGAAGAAACTGTACAGGCTTTATTTTCTGAATACGGCAAAGTCCGTTCCATTCAACTTGTTTCCGACATATTTAGCGGAAAATGCCGGGGCTTCGGCTTTATCGGCATGGAAGGCCACGAAGCAAGAGCTGCAATAGCCGCACTGGACGGCAATCTCTATTGCGGAAAACCTCTAAAAGTTAAATTTGAAGATACCACCGCCGGTAAAAACGGCAGACGCAATTGAAACAACATCCTGACTCCCCGCTACACCCCTGATGACTCAACGACCTTGGCTATATGGCCAACAGAGCTTTAGAATCTTTCATTAGCCGCAACAGTCGGCAAATTCAGATAAAAATCAGGCAAAGGTACAAGGCGAAAAAGCCAAGCTTCAAGCAAGCTGCGTTTTCGCCTTGCACCTTGAATTAACCGCCCGCATGCAAAAAAATAACGCTTGACATCAAATCCGGCCAATCATCTTTTCCACAAGCGAATACAAACTATTTTTGTTTCAAGCGGATAATCGGAAAAGTTCACACGGCGACCAAAATAGTCCCAATAACGCCACCTTTTACACAGCTAACTCATTGATAGTTATTATCATATCAACTGTAAAACAGGCAGTGGCCACAATCTGGCCGATTTAACAAAAAAGCTTTAGAAGTGAATAGTTAGACACTTTATTTTCAGTTTATACACAGAGTTATCCACAGAAAATGTGGATAACTCGGCTTCAGTATTTAGATGCAGCCATCCATCAACCGAAATTGATTTTAGCCTCCAAATCATTGCTGGAATCGGCATTTCTCAACGCCTCTTCCAAGGTGATTTTTCCGTCCGTATATAATCCAAACAAGGCGTCATCAAATGTTCTCATGCCTTTGCTGCCGCTAGATGCCATCGCTGCCTTAATTTCATGCAAATCGCCCTTTAAAATCAGGTTTGCAATGTGCGGGGTGTTGATCATTACTTCAATCGCGGCACAGCGCTTACCTGCAATGTCGGGAATCAGACGCTGGGAAATAACCGCACTCAAATTGGTAGCAAGATCCATAAATAATTGGCCATGGTTTTCATGCGGATACATATTGATGACCCGTTCCATGGCTTGGTTAGCGTTATTCGCGTGCATTGTGGAAATACATAAATGACCGGTGTTAGCCAGTTCCAACGCCGCCGACATGGTTTCCCGGTCACGAATCTCGCCGATTAAAATCACATCCGGCGCTTCCCGCAAACAGGCTTTTAGCGCACGGGCGTAAGAATCGGTATCGACGCCGACTTCGCGCTGATTGACAATAGATTTCAGGTTAGGGTGCGAAAATTCGACCGGGTCTTCAATAGTCAAGATGTGTCCCGCTGAATTGGCATTACGGTGGTTAATCATCGCCGCCAGCGTGGTAGACTTGCCCGAACCAGTGCCGCCGACCATCAGCAACAAACCACGTTTGGCCATAATCAATTCCATTAAAATGTCCGGCGTACCCAAATCCTTGCCGGTCGGGATGACAGAAGGAATCAAACGCATGACCAAACCGACGGTTTTGCGCTGATAAAAGGCATTGGCGCGAAAGCGCGCACTACCATCAGGCAAGCTAATGGCAAAATCCAGATCTTTGGTGACTAAAAACTCGTCAATTTGTTCCTGCGTCATAATGCTAAACGCACCCGATTGGGTCAATTCAGGCGTCAGCAAAAAATCATCCAGCGGTACGGCACGGCCAAAAATCTTGGCTTTAACCTGTGAACCCACCGTCAGAAACAAATCCGATGCCTCCAAACGGGTCATTTCTTGCAGATAAGGCAAAATATTCAAGCCGCCTTCCGGTAGCGCCCCCAAAATCTGATGACTAACCGGCTGTTGCCTGCGCTCCGGTCCGGCATAAGACGCCGCATCGACGTCGGTCGATACCTGCTCCGGCACAATAAACAGCACCAGACCATTATCTTCAACCTTGGCGCTGACCAAAAACGTCTCGCCGCCGGGAGCGGCACAGCTAAATTCCAGTGCTTTATTGTGGACTAATTCCTGCTTTTGCTGCTCGTCAATCAGGCTAAAGGTGATTTCCTTGATAATATTCGGGCTTAACTCGTTTTTACCTAACGGATATGACTCGCCAGCCAAGCCCAAAAGCGCTGGTGAACCCGCCTTTAAAGACAGGCTATCGGCTTTTTTTTCCAACATTAATTTTAAATACGGTGTCAGGCTCATGGGTATTCCGCTTATTGTTGCTGTTTAATGACGCCAACATTGGCAGCGTGTGTCTCATCTTCATCGCCACCGTCATCTTTTGACTGCAATGAAAGCCCGCCACTCGACCGGTCTTCACCCGAAGCCAATTTGATTTGCAGACGCAACTCGTTTTGGGAATCGGCATTCCTTAACGCTTCGTCATAATCTATTTTGCCCGCCTGATACAGCTCCAACAACGCCTGATCAAAAGTTTGCATGCCCAATTCACGTGATTTTGCCATCAACGGCTTGATGCTGGCCGCTTCGCCTTTGGCGATATAATCCGAAATCAACGGCGTATTTAACAAGATCTCAATCGCCGCACAGCGGCCGCCATCAACGGTCTTGACCAAACGTTGGGAAATAATGGCGCGTAAATTGACCGAAATATCCTGCATCAGCTTAGTCTGAGCCTCCATCGGGAAAAAACCTAAAATCCGGTCGATAGCTTGGTTGGCATTGTTCGCATGCAAAGTCGCCAATGCCAAATGGCCGGTTTGGGAAAACTCCAACCCGTATTCCATAATTTCGGCACTGCGGATTTCGCCCAGCACAATCACATCGGGAGCCTGCCGCAAGGTATTGTGCAGCCCGGCTTCCCAGCTTTTGGTATCGACACCGACTTCCCGCTGCATGACAATGCAGTTTTTATGGGCATGCACATATTCAATCGGGTCTTCCAGCGTGATGATATGGCCGTAACTGTTGGCGTTACGATGGTCGATCATCGCCGCCATCGAGGTCGATTTACCCGAGCCGGTACCGCCCACCATGATGATCAGGCCGTTTTTGTGCATCATCACCTCTTTTAAAACAGGCGGTAAACCCAATTTATCAAAATTGGGTATTTCTGCAGCAATAACGCGGATAACCAAACCCTGGCAGCCTTGCTGGACATAGGCATTGACCCGAAACCGGGATAACCCAGCCGGCGCAATGGCAAAATTGCACTCTTGAGTTTCTTCAAATTCTTTCAGCTGCTTATCATTCATAATGCACTGTGTCAGCGCTTTGGAATCGTTAGCCGACAAGGGCTGCTGCGAAACCGGCGACATCTTGCCTTTGATCTTGATGGCAGGCGGAAAACCGGCGGTAATAAATAAATCAGACCCTTCTTTATGCAACATAAGTTTGAGCAACTTAATCATAAAGTCCATCGCTTCTTTTCTTTCCATTGACTTCCCCCTGTAATATTTCGCTGGAACGGTGTTAACCGGAATAGGCTAAGCCCCGGCTGATTATAATTTTAATTGTTAAAGACGCCTAAAAAAACACAAGCAGCCCAAGTTTTAGCCAACGGCCATAAGAATATAGCTTAAATTCTGATTATTTTTTAACAAAAAAGGCGGAAGGAAAAAGGCAAAAAATAAATTTTTTGCCCCTCCCCTTTCGCCTTTTTTTACCCGCTGATTAAGCTAACTCCGAAACAACCGGTAGCGCTGATTTTTGCCATTTAAAATAACGCCGATTAATTCCATTAAACGCCACCATTTCGACAGCAGCTTATTTTTGACCCGCTCCTTGCCATAAACCAAGCCGACAATTTCATTGCGTGCCTCCAGCCAATCGCGCATCTCATCGCCTGGACTAAAACCGCGTTTTTCAGCCTTGTAATAAGCCGCTTCGGCGATCATGTGGTTAAAATTATCAGGCTCGGCGGCAGGATTACCAGCTATGCCAAAACCGCACTTGAGCAGATTAAAAAAACCTTGCGGCACACCGCCCTTGACGCCGATTTCCGCAGGTTCCAGCACGGCCAGCGTAGCGAACAAACGATCCCATACCGATAAAACAGTACCGTAATTGCGGTCGTGCTCATCGCGCACGGTTGAATGATGGGCGCGATGTAAGTACGGCGTAATCATGACCCAACCGAGATAGTGTTCGCCCCGGAATGACGTGTTGGTGTGGTGCAGCATGGTGAAAAAGATAATGATCGCCTCATTAACCAGCAACAAACTGCCTTTTATACCCAAAATAACCACCAACAGCGCTTTCATCACACTGATAAACAACACCTCCAAAAAATGTATCCGAAACGCGGTTGACACATTCAGACAAGGGTCGTTGTGATGCACCCGGTGCAACATCCACAGCCAATCGAAACTATGGCTGGCTTTATGCAAGCAATACAACAACAAATCCAGCGCCAAGAAGGCCAGCAGCCACTTGGTCACCGAGTCCGGAAGGTAGCTCAGCAAGCCTTTATCGGCGTAACGCTGGGCTAACACAAATAATGAGGGTATCGCCAATAACGACATCGCCACACTATTAAAAACAAATAGCTGCATATTCTCGCGATAGGATTGCCGTAGGCGTTTCGCAAGCCACCTTTCTCTTGGGTTATAAAACTCAAGAATGATCAGGAAAGCAAAAAACAGGATCAAAATCAGTGTGGCCACCGCGCCTGAAGGCAAATTGATGATCCAGCTTAAATAGGATTGAAGTAACGTAGTTGAAGATTTAAGTTCATTTAACATTGTCATCTCCTCATTACAAAACTGACGTAATTATTAGAGCAAAGTTAGCTTAACTTAATATTATGAAAAGGCTATGACAAGCAAATTTAAGCGGCTCTGGAGGGCATTAATAGATTATCAACACGATGATCCCCCTAACCGCGACGCCTACGTCGCGATTAGGCGCGATCATAACCATAAAAAACTGATTTTTATGAGTTATTTCAGCCCAACTTGAACCTTAAACCTTTTTAACAAATTCCGACTTGAGCTTCATGGCGCCAATACCGTCGATTTTGCAGTCAATGTCATGGTCGCCATCGACTAGCCTGATGTTCCTAACCTTGGTGCCGACTTTGACCACCAAAGACGAGCCTTTCACTTTGAGGTCTTTAATGACCGTAACCGTGTCCCCATCTTGCAGCGCATTACCGTTCGCATCTTTAATGGCACGCCCGTCATCACTACTTTCAACTTGCGCGTCTTGCGGCCATTCGTGCGCGCATTCGGGGCAAATGTACTGGGTTCCATCATTGTAAGTGTATTCTGAGCCGCACTTCGGGCAATTGGGTAAGCTACTCATTGATTTATGTCTATACCGTTAATTAAAGTGAAAATTCATTCTATGCCAACAGGTTGCGACCCTGCTGTTTTTTCTTGGACCCAGTCCACCATCTCCCCTGAGGCCCATGACATCAAAAAAGCAAGGGCAAAGATCAATGTTCCGCGTGTCATGCCCTTGGGCAAACCTTGTTTTTCCAGATAATACCGGAGATACCGGGCGGCAATGAAAAACACCAACGTGGAGATGATGATGTTCGCCGGGGATGCTAGCGTAAACATTATTGGCTGTCCCCTTGGGCTTGCGTGTTAAATGCCGCTTCAATTTTTAAAAACTGTTCTTTCCAGTAGTTAGCGACCTTAACCGCCTCTTCCTTTTCAATGTTCAGCTCGTTGATCCGTTGGTTTAAAACCCGGTTCAGTTCAGTCAATTTTTTAATCTCGTCAATTGATGCCGAAATCCTGTCGTCAGACTCAATAATTTGCAACAAAGCATGATTATCAATCGCGCCCGGTTGCCCATCAACAATGCCGTCCAACGGGGCTTCATAGCTACCATCGGCTACCTGTGCGTCTGCAGGAACAGGGTCAGGCTTGGGCGCTATCGGCTTAGGCGGGGAAATTTCTTTTATCGCTTTATTCAGGCTTTTTTTACCGTCTATCACTTCCTTGACCAATTCTGCGGGCGCTTCCTTAATCAACTTATCAGCCAGCTGTTGAGTGCGCTGGCCTACACCCGATTGTTTAGCCCGAGCCGACGTGCTGTCTAATGATGCCGTAGTGCTTGCCGGGGCGGAGGCCTGGGCATTGATCCAGCTTTGGGAAGCTGACACGATAGCCGCAGACTGGCCTTGCGTTAAATGCCGACGGTGCAAATTTGACGACAAGATAAATTGCGTGGGGTTCGTGCCGGTGTATTCAACCACGACCGGTTCAATGCCCAGTTCGCATAGCGCACGATAGCGATTGCCGCCATCCAGAATCATGCCGTCTAGAGTATAAATAGGATGCGTTTGCCCGTTCAGCTGGATATTTTCTTTCAACGCACTAAATTCATCATCGGACATGCGTGGGAAATACGTGCAAAGCGGGTGCAGTTCCAGGGTTTGATTATTTTTTTCAGTCATGGCTCAACCTTAAATTTGGCCGACGATTATATCATGGTTGCACCCGATAATTTTAGGCGGAGCCAACACGTTACAGGGTTTTTTGCGCCTATAATATCAAGCGCACCGACACTATCCGATATCCGGCGACCCCTATTTACGGCCAAAAACACCCTTTAAATAATTTAACCCCATGCACCTTCCCGAACTCCTACTGATCTTATTGCTTTTTTTGATGCTGGCCGTAATGGTTACCGGCTTAGGCAAATATTTGCGCTTACCCTATACCGTGCTGCTGGTGATCATAGGGCTGGGCGTTAATTTGCTGGCGCCGTTGTCGCCTTACGGCACCCTGATTGCAGAATTTCGTTTGACCCATGATTTGGTCTTGTTTGTATTTTTACCGGGGCTGATTTTTGACTCGGCGTTAAGCCTGGATGCCCGTGCTTTGGTGAAAGATTTGATCCCGGTTTTGGTGATGGCGATTCCCGGCATGCTTATTTCCGCTGTGCTGGTGGGTTTGGGCTTGTTTTTTTCGATGAATGTGGATCTGACCGTTGCCCTGCTGTTCGGCGCATTAATCTCGGCGACCGATCCGGTTGCGGTCATTGCCTTATTCAAAGAGCTGGGCGTAAACCGGCGCTTGACAGTCCTGGTCGAAGGCGAATCCTTATTAAATGATGCCACCGCGATCGTATTGTTTAATATTTTATTGGCCTTCATTGTACGAGGCGGCTTTCTGCCCGGCGACCTTTTGACGGCGACAACTGATTTCATTAAGGTTTTTTTTGGGGGCATTGCCGTTGGCGTGGTGCTCGGTTTAATGATGAGCGAGCTTATTGTCAGGCTGAAACATGGCGGCAACAGCGTGGTGTTGGTGGCGACGCTGATCATGGCTTATTTAAGCTTTATCGTCGCGGAACAGGGTTTCCATGTTTCCGGGGTGATGTCGGTATTATCGGCGGCGCTTTGTTTAAGCGCCACAGGATTGCCACGGCTGTCGGGGCATACCGAGCAGGACATTCGTGAATTCTGGACGACAGTGGTGTTAATTTTTAATTCGCTGCTGTTTATCATGATTGGCTTATCGGTGGACATCGGGTCATTGTTGGACAGCTGGGAGCCGGTGCTGTGGGCCATGCTTGCCGTTGCTGTAGCGCGGGCAAGCAGTATTTACGGCTTGATTCCGTTGGCAACTTTTGCCTTCAGCTTGCCTAAAATCAAATTAGGCAGCCAGCATGTCATGTGGTGGGGCGGCTTAAAAGGCGGCTTGGCCATCGCCATCGTTTTTTCCATTCCCGATACGGTGGCCGATAAACAATTGCTAACCGAGTTGACGCTGGGCGTGGTGCTGATCAGCCTGCTGGTCAATGCATCGATGCTCAGGCCGTTATTGCATTGGCTGAAAGTCGACCGGCTCAGCGAGGACGAATGGCTGGAATGGCAACAGAGCAAAGTGCAGTTAAAAAATTCAATCAACCATGTATTGCGTAATTTTTCCAACGTCCATTTGCTGGACGGCAAGCTTCAATCGTCGGTAATCTCGGCATTACGTAAAAACTTACGAACTGGTGCAGACAATCTGACCGAAGAACAATGGCTTAAACAAGTCCATTTGCAAGTCTTGCAAAGCGAAGAGGAGGAATTGAACCGGCTGAATGACATGGGCTTGGTTAATTACTATAATTATTTGAATTTTAAAGATATTTTAACAAAAGACAAATCAAAGGGCATCGCCGAATTAATCGCTGCGCCTTCCACGCAACAGCAATCGAAAAACCCGTTTTTACGCTTTGAGATGGCGATGATCAAATATTTAAGCGAATATGCGTGGACGCTGGGATTATTGGTCAAGTACCAAAGCAGCCGGTTTTCAAATTTGATCCGCCATGATATTGCCGGCGTGTTACTCGCGCATGAGGCACTGCTAAAAATTAAGCAGCTTGGGCAAAGTATGCCCGGACATAAACTCGATGCACTAAAAACCATTTACCAAACCCGATTGAACCGGCGGCAAGGACGGCTAAAACAATTAAATGAAGTGTTCCCCGATTTTTATCAGCAGTACGAATATCGGTTATTCCAGGAAGTTGCGCTACTGTATGCGCTGGAACAGGTTACCGAGGAGCATGAACGCGGAAAATTGTCGACAAAAGTTTTCCGACGCCTGGAAACAAGCCTGATTGACGCGCAAAAACAATTGCCGACAATGACCGCGAGTTTGAGTTTGAGCAAGCGCGACAATTGGCTCGACAGTGTGCCGTTATTTTCCGGGCTACCTCAAAGCGTTATCCGGCGTTTGGCGAAAAATGCGCACTACATTAGCTTTTTGCCGGAAGATACGGTATTTAACGAAGGCGATAAGGGCGATTCGGTTTATGTGCTGGTCAGCGGCAGCGTCAATGTGTTTAAACTGAACAAGGCTGGCGATAGCTTCCATGTCGCTGAGCTACGTAAAGGCAGTTTTATCGGCGAACATGCCTTGTCGGCCCGGTCAATCAGAACCGCGACGGTGCGCGCCAAAACCTATATTACCCTGCTGCGATTGACCGCCGATGAGGTGGTGGCCTTATCCCAAGATGCGCCGGAATTGGCAATGCGCTTACGCGATGCCGAATTTGGGCATTACGCATGAAACTATTTGATGTCAAAAGACGTTAACGCTTCACCCGCTTCAAGTTCAGTGATTTCAATCGCATCGACCCGTGCGGTAAGCGGGCCTTTGCGGCACCAGTCGATGAATTTTTCAAGAACCATCGTTTCCGCTTCGGCGATAATTTCCACCCGACCATCAGCCAGATTTTTGGCGTAACCTTTCACGGCAAAATGTTGGGCCTTGTTCTGGGTAAAATAGCGGAAATAAACGCCTTGCACGCGGCCGGAAACCAGTATTTTAACTTTACGCATTATTCTTGAATCCTCCAGCAATAATGGATTTTGGGGTTGCGGGCAAAATCTTCCGGCACCGTTGCCGCACTGATGTCTTCTACAATCAACTCGGACAAGGCGGCTTTGTCGATTTTAAAACGCCTGAAATTGGTGGAAAAATACAAGATACCGCCGGCTGCCAGCAAGGCAACCGCGTTATTAATCAGTTGAACGTGGTCGGTTTGTATATCGAACGCCGCCTCCATACGCTTGGAATTGGAAAAAGTCGGCGGATCGAGAAAAATCAGGTCGTACAGTTTGCCCGGTTGCGCGGCTTGCTGTTCCAGCCAGTCCAGACAATCGGCTTGTATAAATTCATGATTGCCTTCGCTGACATTCAGCGCCAGATTTTTTTTCGCCCAGTTCAGATAGGTGTTGGACATATCCACTGTCGTGGTTGACTTGGCGCCGCCGACAGCGGCATGGACGGTGGCGCTGCCGGTGTAGGCAAACAGATTGAGAAAATGTTTACCCTTGGCTTGCTGCTGGATCATCATGCGTATAGGCCGGTGATCCAAAAATAAGCCGGTGTCCAGATAATCCTCAAAATTCACCAGCAGTTTGCAGCCGCCTTCTTCAATGATATGGAAGCGGCCTTGATCGCCGTATTTTTCGTATTGATCGGTGCTTTTTTGTTTGCGGCGGATTTTCAAAAATACCTGTTCGGGATCGACTTTCAGTATACGCGGTATTTCGGCCAACAGCCCCGCGAGGCGCTGATCGGCTTTGTGTTGGTCTATGCTTTTGGGCGGCTCGTATTCCTGGACATTGACCCAGGTTTGCGCTCCTTGGTAAATGTCGACGGCAACTGCGTATTCCGGCAAATCGGCATCGTAAACCCGATAGCAACTGATGCGGTTTTGTTTGACCCAGTTGGACAGTTTTTTCAGATTTTTTTTGAGCCGGTTGGCGAACATCTCAGCAGCGACAGGCTCACGCCCCTCGCCTACATCCCTGTAGGCGAACATTTCAGCGCTGGCCGGTTCACTGGGAACGTTTATCGCTTCAGGCTCAATGGTTTCTTTGTCGGCATTGGCTGGCGTAGGGCGGTTTTCGGTTGTTTGAACAATAGGCTTACTACTTTCAAGCGCCTGCGTAATCCGCTCTTCTTGCGTTCTGGCTTTGGGAATAAAAAAATTGCGCTCTTCAATAGCCAACCGTAACAGCTTACATTCCAGCGCGCCGTTAAACAGCGTAATCGGCTTTTGCGAGCGCAATCCCAAACGAAAGCCCAATTCCGGGTTGCTGATAATCATCGCCGCATTCCAGCCGACAAAATGCTTTTTCAATGTTTCGCCGAATTTCTTGTATAACTCGGCAGTTTCCTGCTCGTCGCCCAAACGCTCGCCATAAGGCGGGTTACAAATCAATAAACCGGGTTTCCAGCTTTCGGCAGGTGCCGCATCGTCAATATCGCGGCGTTCAATATGAATCTTATTTTGCAAACCGGCATTGGCAACATGCGCCAACGCCGTGTTGACGGTCTGGCGGTTTTGATCGAAACCGACGATGACCGGCAATTTTTCAATGCCAATTTTTTTGCGCTGTTCGGCTTCCGTGCGTAATTTTTTCCAGCAGTTGGCATCGTGTTTTTTCCAGCCGCTAAAGCCGTAATAATCGCGCAGCAAACCGGGCGCGTAATCGGCGGCGATCATCGCGCCTTCCAACAACAGCGTGCCGGAGCCGCACATCGGGTCGATTAACGCGCCCTGTTGCTGGGCAATTTGCGGCCAGCCGCTACGCAATAACATCGCCGCCGCCAGATTTTCCTTCATCGGCGCTTTGATGCTGACATCGCGATAACCGCGCCGATGCAGGCTTTCGCCGGAAAGGTCGAGGCTCAGCTGCGCGCTTTCGCCGTTCAAATACACATTGATACGGATATTAGGCTGTTCGGTATTGATGCTGGGGCGGGTTTGAAAGCGGGCGCGCATTTGATCGACGATGGCGTCTTTGACTTTTAACGCGCCAAAATGGGTGTTGTTAATGGCTTCTGAGTTTTTCGCACTGAACGACACGGCAAAGCTGTCTTCAGGATTAATATGCTCAAACCAGTCGATTTTTTGCACACCGTCATACAAATCTTGCTGGCTTTTTACCTCGAACGAACTGAGCACCAGCAAAATCCGGTTTGCCGTTCTTGACCACAGACAAGCCCGGTAAGCAGTTTCCAGATCGCCCTGAAAAGCGACGCCGGCCAGCGTAGCCTTGATATGACTGACCCCGATGGCGCGAAGCTCATCGCTCAGGATGGATTCCATCGCTTTGGGCGTGGTGGCAAAAAGTTGGTAAGTGGGCATAAAGGCTTGGGGAAAAGGTTAAAAATGCAAGGCGCAAGGCTCAATAAAAAAAGAAGTAACTACTCATCGGTTGTTAAGTAGGTAAGCCTATTTCTTTTAACATTTACATTGGAGTCCAATAGCTTTAGCTATTGGCGGTAAAACAGCTAAAGCTGTTTTACTCCCAACTTGTTTGTTAAGAAACTTTTGAATGACTACTTAAAAATAACTAAATGGAACTCAACAATTACTCCTGCATCGCCTAAAGGGCTTCCCATTTAAAGCGGGACAGGCATGCCGAAGTAAACTTTCCAGGTTTTAAAAACCTGGAAGGTCTGTCCCGCGTTAAGTTGATAGCCCGTCTATTTTAAAAAATCCATGTAAATCCGTCTGATCTGTGATGTCCGTGTTCTATTTCTTTTTCGGCTGAGTAGTTATAAAAAGAAAGGCACAAGACCTGCTGGCCTTGTGCCTTTATTCTTGAACCTTAATCCTGCTTTACTGAATCTTGATCAACTCAACATCAAAAATCAATGCGGCATTCGGGCCGATGGCACGGCCTGCGCCGCGTTCGCCGTAAGCGAGTTCTGACGGAATATAAAAACGGTATTTGGCGCCTTCTTTCATTAATTGCACGCCTTCAGTCCAGCCTGCGATGACGCGGTTTAGCGGGAACGTGGCGGGTTCGCCGCGACTGTAAGAGCTGTCGAATTCTTCGCCGTCAAGCGTAGTGCCTTTGTAATGCACGGTGACGTTGTCGGTTGCTGACGGTGAGGCGGTACCGGTGCCGGGCGCCAATACTTCGTATTGCAGGCCGCTTGCGGTGGTGACGATATTGGGTTTTTTAGCATTTTCTGCCAGAAAGGCAACCCCGGCGGCTTTACTCTCTGCGGGGGTGGTGGCATTGGCCATTGAAAACATAGTAAATCCTGTAAGGAGAACGGTGACGAGCGAAATAACCTGGGTTTGAATTTTTCTCACGACTTATCCTATATGGTTGATGTAGAAACGGTAGTTTACCAAAAAAACCAGCCTTTGTTGTCTAAATCACCTTGGCACTCACCCAATTGGCGTTGAAATAATTGTGCGCGCCTGTCCACTTTAGTGGCGACTTGTTGCAGCCACGGTTTTTTTAGATAACTTCTGCGGGAAAAACCGCCGTGGCCTTCGTGGTAAGCGAGGTACAGGTTCCGGGCGTCCCCTTTCTGTATGCCTAAGCGGGTGTGGCTGACATGGCAGTACCAGCCGATAAAATCAACGGCATCGACAAATTCGTCGCGATCCGCCCACCAACTGCCCGCCTTATTTTGATAATCGCCCCAAGTTTCGTCTTTGGCCTGGGCATAACCATAAGCGCTGCTGGTTCTCGGTAGCGGAATAAAGCCCAAAAACCAAGGGCGCGGCGGCCTGGCATCGGCAACAAAGCGCGACTCCTGATGCATAATCGCCATTTGTACAGGAATGGGCACGCCCCATTTTTTAAAGGCGTTTTTAGTGTCATCATACCAACCGTCTTTTTCCCTAAAAAGGGAGCAGATATTGTCAGTGTTTTTAGGGGGCAATGCCGTACAGGCCGTTAAAGTAAGCAACAACAGCAAGGTGAATAATTTTTTCATGGAGCCATTAGATTGTGTAGAATCGACATGTGTAGCAAGCCAAAAAAACAATTGAAACAGAAAGGGAAAAATATAACACAGGCACTATAATCATGCGGGTAGCTTTTACCAAAAAAGTCCGTAAAGCCCCTTCCTTCAGGTGGGGGATGTAAGGATGCTCTTGATTTATTTTGCTTGTTCATCTAGTGTTCTCTCCGTTGGGTGCGCTGTTGCTGCGTATCTCCTGCCATCAGGCTCACACTGAGATGGCGTGAAGTAAGACGATTTTCAGAGTCGTCCCCTTCGGGCATGAAGGGCTGCACTAAGGAATCCCCTTGCTTTAGCTGGGGGAGGATGTCAAAGCACTCAAAACGGTTAGGGTAAACGATAATCAGCGAGGAAAGTTAGATGAATTTGGTTTTAAACCGGCATTACCGAAAAAGATTAATGTCAAAAGGTCTGATTTATTTGGGTGAAGAAGAGCTGGAAATCACCATTAAAGACCTTTCCTTAACCGGCGTACTGGCGGAATTGCAGTCCAAGCACATCAGCGCGGACGTCAAAGACATTTTTAACATGCTGTCGGTGTCAACGATGGTTGATATGTACCTTCCCGAGATGCGATTAGCTGGCGAGGCCGATGTGGTCAGGGTTGACATCTTCGATGGCCATATATTGATTGCCTTGAACTTCAGAAATGTGTCCTATGACGTCAATAACCAGCTATACAAAAGAAAAGCCTATAGAAAAAACATGACTGCGCCGGGAAAAATCCTGTTGGATGGCGCCTATCATGAATTCAGCGCCATTAATGTTTCAGTCGACGGCTTAATGGTTAAGCTCGCCGAATCGGTAGCCGTCGAAGCGGGCGAAATAACCGTGTTCGAATTTGAGCGGCTGGGCTTGAAAGGCGAAATAAAAGTGGTCTGGGTTGAGAATGCTGAAGATGGCGGCTTGTTGATCGGTTTAAAATACGTACACATGGAAAATACAGAAGTTAAAGGCATACCGCGTTTTGCGCTGTGACAGATCAACGCTTCAGCGTACCGCCAGGCACGGCTTAAAACTTAATTGCAGCGGGCTACATGAATGATAAAAAAGAACTGACACGCTTAAGCAGACTTTTGTTGGCCTCGTTAAAGTTAATGCCCCCGATATTTTTGGCAAGCTCTTTCAGATCATAGGCAATTTTTGAATGGGCCGCCGATTCACAGAGCGGAACGCCCAAATTGGAAGCGCTGGCGACACGTTCAAAATCATTGGCGATGATGTAAACCTTGTCATGATTCACCATGTTTTTTAAATCCTCTATCCGCAAACTGTTTTTTTGATCATAGCGGTTAAGCGCAATCGATATTCTCTCCAGAGGAATATCCAGGTCTTTATTTAATATCTGGATCAAGCGCCGACCATCCCTAAACTGCGCCAGGCTTTGTTGAATAACCAAGGTAATCTGATCCGCCTGTTCCATAATGGTACTGGATACCGGATCGATTAACCGGGGCAAATCAACCACGATCTGACTGTAATTCATTTTTAGTAACGCCAATAGCCTTTTTAAATGGGTGATATTAATTTCTCCCGGCAATAAAATATCCGATGGCGACGGCAATAGCAGGCTCAAGTTATCATTATATTTTGACATATACGCCTCTAATGAAATCGAATCCAAATCGTCTACCGCGTGCAGTGCTTCGGTAATCGTATATTTTGGGGTTTTATCAAAATTAAGCCCAATTGAACCGAATTGTAAATCAAGGTCAACCAGCGCCACTTTTAAATCACTACACTTTGATAAAACATAAGCCATATTACTGGCGATAAAACTGGCACCGCTGCCGCCTTTAGCATTAATCACCGCCGTTAAATGTTTCGCATGGTTATTATTGTAATTGTGTGTGATATTCTGCTTAATTTTACAAAATACGCCATCCAGTTTATTTTCATACTCTCTGGTATCAATAAAATCTTTAACACCAGCACGAATGGCCTGACTTAATAAGTCAATATTGGTCTGATCGCCGATAATAATAATGGCGGCTTTATTATTGTCAATCTCATTCAGCGCCTGCAATTCCTTTAAGCCGTTAGCCGTTAAATTGATAATGACTATACTGTGTTTATCTTGCGTATAGTGGTTAATAGCATCCGTTATTGACGGTGTGCAAATTATTTTACTTTTAATGTCGCCCGAATAAGCAAGAATAGCCTGCTGTTTTTTAAGCGCCAGCTCATCAGCGCCGATGAGTATCAAATTTATTTTATTTTCCGTCATGTTATTCATTTGTTACCTCGTTGCCATGCGCTTATTTATCGTTAAAAATCACACTTGGACGAACTTATTGGATCGCCTGGATAGGTCGGAACCGCGCCCAGGCTTTCAGTGGGTAAGGTCGTCGTGAATGCAGGAGCTGTAATCGAACTGCCCCAAAGGGGAATCATGAGCGTATGCGGATAACCGGTGATACTTACCTGAACAAAGGTTGGACTAGCCGACACATCCGAATAACTTACAGTCACCATGGCAGGCGTCAAACCATTAATAATCGGGCTAGTTGCTAATGAGCCGCCTTTATCGCCAAACATAGCCACTTGCTTTGGAATTGAGCTTCCAACGGGACAAATAACCGCCATCCGCGCACCCCGGCGGGTTGCTTCGGTCAAGGCATTCCAGACAAACAAAGCCCTGCTGAATTCTATGATGGCAAACAGCACCGCAAAAAACAGCAACGCAATCATCGCAAATTCCACGGTTTCAGCGCCTTTTTGTTTATATTTATTGATCATTGGGCGAACCTCATTATGCTGCTGGCACGAAGTGTCATAACAGACGGAATACTGCCCCCTGTAACCATCCCCACCAGCGCATTCAGACTATTACCCAACATAAAATTGGAGTCATAGCCGACAACTTCCACCTGGACATGTTGGGCAATGGGATTTGTTATGACTATATTGGCTGCCGTAAGGCCGGGCACTACGGGTGTCCCGGTGCCCACAGTATTTCCATAAACAGCGAGATTTTGGGCGTTGGTCTTATCAAGTGCTGTATTAGCGTTACTGACCGCAACATCGGACAAATAACGGGTAGCCACTTGCACCGCTTTGCTCACCGCATTCAGCCGGTAAAATATAACCCCGAATTCAGACACCATGACGACCAGCAACAATAGCAACGGCAACAGCATCGCAAACTCGACGGTAGACGTGCCTTTTTGTTTAATGATGTTCATGAGTCGCTACTCCCTGGACTTTTAAATAACACGATTTTGTAGGGGCCGAATAACACAGGATGGGTTGGACTAAAAGCGCCAGGCGCGGAACAAGAACCCGTTAGTTCGCCTATGATTTCATTGACAGTCCCTTTATGCGTCGCTTGTTCTGTCATCAAAAAGCAACTGGCAGCGATAATCTTAATAGGGAGTGCGTCACAATCTTCAACAACCGGAACAGCCATAACTCTGTTGTAGGCGGTGCCTGCCGGTATGGGAGTTTTTGCAAGTTCTACATTAGTATCATCGACATACTGAGGATTGTAGCCTCCGTCTGGAAACACGCCCTTATATTCCGTTTTCACCAGATCCGCATTAAATCTATCTTCTATTCCTTGACTTACCGGGCCTACTTTATTTCCATTCTCCCATGTGGCCGTGTTTGCACAGGTATTAACATTACCCCCTAAAAGTTTTTTTATATCATTTCCGCCAGCAAACCCATCAAAACGCAATAAACCGAAGTTTCCGCTGGGCAAACTTGCATCCTGGCAGGTATCCTGTTTTGCTGCGTTGGTTCCTCCCTTCAAGCAAACTTTTGTATGAAAAGGGATACCGTTACAACCCTCTGTATTACATCCTATTTGTGGTGTTCCATTTGTTGGCGCACTCTTAGCGTTGCAGATTACCAATGGCACTAAATTGCAATTTTGACCTACCGCACCCGCTGTCGCAATGGCCGGAATAGCCATATCACCACTGAACTGCTCTAAAATTCTTATTAATACCGGCGTCACCTGTAACATATTCGTCGATGTCACCCTAACAAACGCGAACTTATCTGAGGCGGGATTAAAAGATCCCCAGGGCTGTAATGTCCGTGAATACTCAAATACCAGAGACCCCGCATTCAAGCCTGCCAATTCATCATTACCTGCTGCAGCTTTAAATTGATTAAATGTTGCAATACCTGCGTTATTGGCATTGGTTATGTTATGCGTAATATCGCCGTTAATCGCTATCGCCGCGCTAAGTGCCGTAGCATCAAGCACATTTTGCAAGCGGGTTTTATTGACAAACACATGGCCGAAATCCAATGCCAGACCCATAATAAGCAGTAATACCGGCAAGGCAATAGCCACTAATACAGTAATGACACCATGTTGTTTCTTTAAATAATTTAGTTTCATTAATGAGCTCCTGTTACTGCGAAAGTTCATCGTGGAAGCGATTTATGGGGGGGTTGTGGGAGCGACGTGGGCGTGAGTGCCATCATTCGCAGCCGGGTGGCCGCTCCCACAAATCGCTCCCACAAACTAGCTACCGCCCAACCACACCCGGATCAAAAGTAACCCCCTCTTTGCCCTGCTCAAGCCGTTCCGACGCCCCTTCCCGATAAGCCCTGATAACCCCTTCGGCCTTTCTGCCGTCCAGCGTCAGAACGGGCTTGTCATCCTGGCCGTGCTCGGGATACAAGGTCTGCTGCTTAACCATGTTTCTCACCGCATTGCCAAAATTTTGCTCAACCACCACCGGGTGTGAATTCCACTCGGCGCAACCTGTCACCAGCGTTAACACCACCAAACCTGCTTTATTCAACGTTTGCATTATTGACCTCCATCCATTAATTGCTGACCGTATTCGCCATCAAGGCCGCCTTTGTTAGCAACCGCATTGACATCATCTTTTAGCCAGCGGTTTCTGACTTTTCTTGATTCGGTTCTGCCCAAGACATAAAAATCGACATCATCCGGCGGCACAAAGCTATCGGTGGGCATTTGCGCATTCTGTGCCAGCACCGGTTTGGCCAGCCTCGGGGTGACAAAAATCACCAGTTCCGTTTGCTGGTTCAAGAATTTCGAACTGCGGAATAACGCGCCCAGACCCGGTATATCGCCCAGCCCCGGAAACTTGTTCACATTCTCGCGCAGTTTGTCGCTGATTAACCCGGCAATGCTCATGGTTTGGCCGTCCGCCAGCTCCAGCGTACTGCTGGCTTCGCGCTTGGTTAATGAGGGTATGGCAAACTGGGTGTTGGTGTTGCCTGCCTGGGCAATAATCGCCGCATCTTCCGACAGTTCGCTGACACTGACATTCATGTTTAAATTAATGCGCCCGGAATCGAGCACTACCGGGACAAACTTTAAGCCGATGCCGAATTCTTTAAATTGAATGGTAATGGTGCCACCGCCAACCGAACCGCCTTGCGGTACCGGAATCGGGAATTCGCCGCCTGAAATAAAAGTCGCCGCCTGCCCTGATAACGTGGTTAGCGTCGGTTGCGCCAGGATTTTCGCCAACTGCTGGTCATTGGCGGCATCAATGGTCAGGTTAAACAAAAATTCACCGCTGATCGCCTGTAAAAAAACAGCAGCAGCGTTAAAACTGTGCGGGCTGAGTAAACCGCCGATACCCAATGGATTGGCGCTGCCGCCCCCGCTAACCGTGCCTATCGAAAAGGCATCGGACACTTGCAGGGCGCTGAATTTAATGTTCAGCCCTTTGATCAGCTTCCGGTCTATCTCGGCTATTTTTACATCCAGCATCACCTGCTGGGCGCCGCCGACATTCATTAGATTGATCACTCTGGGCGCATTACCTTGACTTGAACCACTACCCAAAGCTGAACTACCTGTTGCACCGGAACTTTGTCCGCTAACTTGGCTACCTGCACCGCCCATGCCGCCGCGTTGCAGCGGCAAATAGCTTTGCGCCAAATCAAGTGCCGCCTGCATGGCTGCCGACGTGCTCACTTCGCCACTTAACACAATATTCCGTTGCGATGAGCGGGCGGCTATTTTTTCATGCGGCAGCAACTGATATAACTGGGCTTTCAGTGAATCCAGATCATGCGTCACCTCAATATCCAGGGCTTGCATGATCTTGCCTTTATCGCTCCACAAATACAAATTCGTGGTGCCCAGCGATTTGCCACGGATTAACAACTGATTCGGCGGCATAAAACTGGCTTCGGCGGCTTCCTCATCAATAGCAAAATCGGCAACAACCGGATTGCCTTGCGATATTTCCACTATATTTTTATCCAGCGTAATCAGCCGCGATTTATTTAACGAAACCTGCACCTTGTCGGAGCGAATGCCCGCGCTGGTGATCGCGGCAAGGGCGTGATGACCGGCAAATAATGCGGCGATTGCAAAAATGCAGGATAACTTTTTCTTAGTATTATTAGTCATGGCTGGCTTCCGGTGTTGATAGATAGGTAAGCATATTTCTTTTAACCTTTACGCCGGAGTCCAATAGCTTTAGCTATTGGCGGTAAAAACAGCTAAAGCTGTTTGACTCCTGCAACGTTGTTAAAAAAACTTTTGAATAACTACTTAATGTTGTATTTAATTCGGCTGCCAAGTTAATGAGCAACCGCTAATTCCCGCGCGTCTTATTGCCATGGAATGATTTTTAGCGAGCGTTTTTTAGGCTGTCTTTTGACCATCGGCTTTGGCTTTGGCGGCTGCGGCGGCGCTGCCGCCACTTCAAGCGGCGCGCTATCCACCGTGTCATCGAGCGGATTTCTTAAACTCAGCTGTATCGTGCCTTCCTGCATGGCCTGAACCATGATCTCAGCCTGTTCCGGCTTTAATTCCAGCGTGACCGCCCGGACAATCGCAGGCTTTTCTTTTTCCTGCGATGCTTCTTGGTCTACCGCCAATACCTTGATGTTCTGCAGCAGCGTTCGGGTATTGGCCTCATTGGCGCTGCGGTCTTTTTTCGTTGCCAGAATATCGACCTTGTTGCCGGGTAAAATAAACCCCGACACCCCGACCACATCATCGACGCGCACCGAAACGGCGCGATAGTCCTTGGCAATCAGCGCCGACAGCGTGCTGCCGCCCAAATACTCGGAAATTCTTTTTTCGGTAATGATTTCATCAGGATAAAACTTGTTCATCGTAACCTTGTTGACCACTTGCGCTTTTGAGGAATAAGCCCCTTTCGGCGTTGTATTGCCCGGCCAGGCCATGACTTTCACCTGCGATTCCTCCAGCTTGACGCCAAAGGGTATTTCAACCGCCGCCACCACCACCGACATTGCCTGATCGGGCACTGTCTTGCCCAGCACCCAACGGTTGGCCATCCAGGCCGCAGAAAATGCCAGCATCAAGGCAATACTCAGCATGATAATAAAACGCTTGTTCATCTCTCCCCCTTTCCTATATATCGATAAAATAGGTGCTCCACGCCAGCCTGATATGAGCCTGGCTCAGATACCCCTTATTATTTTGGAACGCCGACATATCCAGCCCTATGCCGATTAAATCCCGGGGCTGGCACGGCAAAAAGGGCCGCCGGGTCTGTTGGTACAACTCGAAAAGGCATTCCAGTACACCGTCTTCCGTGGTGACCCCGCGCTCCTTGCAAACGTCATCCCAGATTCGGCTAAATTGTTGCTTAGTAATTTCGGTAAAGTATATTTTGTAGCCCAGGCGCCGTAGAAACGCCTCATCAGCCAATTCCAGCGGATGCAAATTGGTTGAAAACACCAGCACGGTATCGAACGGCACCGGAAAATGTTGGCCGGTACCGACGGTGAGATAATCCTGATGCTCTTCCATCGGCACAATCCAGCGGTTTAGCAATTCAACCGGCGGCATCCGCTGCCGTCCCATATCGTCAACGATATAAATGCCGTTATTGGCCTTTAACTGGATCGGCGCCTGATTGAGCCGGGTGACCGGGTCATAGCGCAATTCGAGCCTGTCCATGGTCAATTCTCCGCCGCTAATTGCCACCGGGCGCTCGCATAAAACCAGGCGCTGATCGGTGCGCGTGTCAAAGTGATAGCCTGCTTTCTCGCTGACCTGATAAACCGGTTTATGAATCAACGGATCGAAAAACTGTATCACCTCGCGACCCACCGCAATTGAGTAGGGCAAATAAACCGGCCCGCCCAGACAGCGCGCCAAATGCTTGCAGATAAAGGTCTTGCCGGTACCGGCCGCGCCATAGACCATGATTGCGCGGCCGGAATGCAAAGCCGGGCCCAGTTGGTCGTACAGATGGTCTTCAATGACCACATCGGCAAAAGTCTCTACCAATTGCTCTCTACTGACCGTGCAATCAAACACCGATTGCGCTTCAACCAATTGCCGGTAATGATCGATAGTAATCGGTGCGCGGCCAATATAACCGCTGCGTAAATAAGCGTTTTTCGCTTCGGCCTGGCCCAGGCCGGTTAACTGATAGCGGAGACCTGCGCTATTGTCGTTGGCGCCAAGCACCTCAATCCGGGCGTCCTTGCGCAAGGTCAGCAGCATTTCTTCCATGATCTTGCCGGTTAAAGCCATGCGCTCGGCTAATTGCTGCAAATCGAGCACACCGCCGTCATAAAAATGCTTCAGCGTTAAATCGAGCAGCAGTTCCGCATCGAGGGCGCTTTCATTTAACGTGCGCGGTTGTTTAATCAGCTCTGTTAAAGGCATGGATTCACCCCCAATGCGGTATTGCAAAGCGTCGGATAGAGAACATAACAGGTTGCCAAAGCGATCGCCGGAGCCAGCGGTATACGTTGCCCCGCCGCTTCCGAACTGTCCGGTTTTTGGTAGGCGAAGACCCCGGAAAACAAACCGTACAACATCAGTTGGTAGCGCCGTAACAGCTTCATGAGATCGCCTTTAATGACGATAAATAACACCGCCAAAACCAACAGCAGCAGATAACTGTAAACAACCACATCGACTATTGGCATAGCGCCGACCACACTGCCGATAGCCGCCATCAACTTGACATCGCCCGCGCCCATACTGCCGAACAGATAACCGGGCAGCATCAGCGAAAAACCTACCGCAAGCCCTGCGCCGCTATCAGTCAAACTCAGTCCATTGATGGCAAAACCGTTCCCGATTAATCCCGATACCATCAAAGCTAATGAAAGCCAGTTGGGTATCTTTTTTATACGGACATCGTAAAGGGAGGCCAGCAATAAACAGAGAATTAATAAGGCATGAAGTATTGGCATAGTATATATTTTAATTATAGTATTTGTAGTGTTATTTTATTATCTGAAAAAAAATAAGTATTTCCATTTATTATAAGAACCCTATCAGTTTAAGGAGGTTATAATAAAGGCCTTCTCTTTTAATAAAATCAAAAGAGAAGGCTAACCTTTATTACCTATTATCAGCCACCAGCAGGGGCTGCAACATCTGACATAAAGCCTGTTATATTGCCTATAGTAGTATTTACGGCGCCACCTAATGTAGTCCAATAAGCAACAGATATAATACCGGACAATACTGCAGCAATCATCACCCATTCCACCGTTTCAGCCCCTTGTTCATCAGCTAAAAATACTTTTATTTTATTGATTATGTTATTCATGATGTATTCCTCAATGCAAAATTAAAAAAATTTTGACAGGGTTGGTTTCCAATCAAAAAACACTTTATTAAAGATCCCTCTTTTAAAAATACTCCGATATGTTATTAAAGTTCCTTTTTATAAAACTCCATACTGCACAACAACAATTAATGGCATTTTATTAATTGTTTTATGACATCTTCGGCTTCAATAAATACCGATCAAATAAAGAAGTTGTCATTATTCTAGGAAGAAAGGCGATAAAAAAATATTAGTATGAACACCTACAACTTAGGTAAGCGGCAAAAGCCGGGACAGTTTTAAGCGAGTAGCTGGGAACGCCAAGCCCCAGCTTGGCGAGTACCCTCAATTATCGATATTGTCGAGCTGAGGCTCGGCGTTCCCGGTTCTTTATCGGTTGTCCCGTCTTAAGTGGGTAGCCGGTTTTGTCATTCACGGCGCGCCTTACCTGAACAGCAAAAAAAATCACCGGTTAAGGTGATTTGAGAAAAAAAGCGCTTTAGGCGGCATGAAGTTTTATTCTTCGTGATCTTCGCGTGCTTCGTGGTGACAATCTTTTTACCAAAAAAGTCCGTAAAAACCCTTCCTTCAGGTGGGGGGATGTAAGGATGCTCTTGATTTACCTGTTATGAGTGGGAAGTCACCCACGCTTAGCATAAAAGCCACAAATCTTTCGTGTTTTTTTGCTAAACGTGGACAATTTTTGCAATGCCTTTTTCAGGCAATCACCTAATCAAGCACCAAGTTTTGCAGATAATCCCGGAACCCCTCCTTTAACTCCTCATGTGCCAAGCCGTATTCAACGGTTGCCTGCAAATAACCGAGCTTAGACCCGCAATCATAACGTTTGCCTTCAAACTCATAGGCCAACACCTGCTCATCACCCATCAAGGCGGCGATAGCATCGGTCAGTTGGATCTCACCGCCGGCACCGCGTGCTGTTGTTTCGATCTTTTCAAAAATGGCCGGCGTTAAAATATAGCGCCCGACGACGCCAAGATTTGACGGTGCGCACTCAGGCGTAGGTTTTTCAATAATCAGCTCGACTTGGCCGATCGAAGGCGATAGTTCTTTGGTTTTAACAATACCGTATTTGTCGGTCTCCTGCGGGCTGACCCGTTCTACACCTAATATACTGCATTGATTTTTATCGTATTGTCCGACCATTTGCGTCAAGCAGCCAGCGCCAGTCCTATTCGCAATCAAATCATCGGCCAAGATAACGGCAAACGGCTCATCACCAACCACCGATTTGGCGCAAAGCACCGCATGACCCAAGCCCAATGCCTCCGGCTGACGAATAAACACAAATGACACATGCGGCGGCATCATTTCCCGCACCATTTTTAAGATGCCGGTCTTGCCACGCATGGTCAGCTCGTTTTCCAATTCATAAGCCTTGTCAAAATGATCCATGATGACGTTTTTGGTTCGGCCTGTGACAAATATGATGGTGTCGACGCCTGCAGCGACCGCCTCTTCAACGCAATACTGGATCAAAGGCTTGTCCACAACCGGCAACATTTCTTTTGGGCTGGCTTTGGTGGCCGGTAAAAACCGGGTGCCCAAACCCGCAACCGGAAAAACTGCTTTTTTTATTTTTTTGTTCATTTGGGGCATTCTCGATAATACAGATAGTTAAAAATCAAATGCTGGATACAGCATTTGGCTAGCCTTGCCTTTGTATCAAAGGTGATTAATAGTTAAATTCAGGATTTTTTGTCCACGAAAAACACAAAAAGCACAAAAATTACAGTTACACAGTTTTTTCGTGGCTTTCGTGCTAAGCGTGGACTCTGTTTTTTTGCAGGCTGATAACGCAGTTACATTTTTATTTTACGCTAAAAAAATCTTCAACCCGAGCCAAAAAGGCCGCCGGTTGCTGTACATGCAGCCAATGTCCGGCATCCGCGATAGCGCAAAACGCCGCCTTCGGAAACAGCGATTTTAAGTCATCCGGCTTAACATAATCTGAAGCGCCGCCCGCGATAAACAAGGCTTGGCCGGTAAAAGCCGCAACCTGCCCGGTCGCGGGAAAAGCGGCAATATGAGGCGCCGCCCGGTGAAAAATAGCCAAATCAACACGCCAAACATATTTGCCATCCTGCAACACAAGGTTCTGCAACAAAAATTGGCGGTAACTCAACTCGGGAATGCCCGGTGCGAGTAAGGTTTCAGCCTGTTTGCGGTTGCTGATGTCGGCCAGCGGCAAGGCTTTTAACGCCAGCACGGTCGCATCGAAATTGTGCGGGTAACTGACCGGCGCAATGTCCGCCACCACCAGCTTATCCAGCCTGTTCGGAACGGTCAGCGCCAGCCACATGGCTATTTTCCCACCCATGCTGTGCCCCAACAGGCTGGCCGTTGTCAAGCCGCGCTCATCCATAAAATGCAACACATCAGCCGCCATGGTCGGATAATCCATCAGCGGATGGTGCGGCGACGCGCCGTGGTTGCGCATGTCCGGCACATAAATATGGAAGTGCCCGGCCAGTTTTTGCGCAATCTGCCGCCAGTTGCGCGACGAGGCAAAAAAGCCATGTAGGATAATCAGCGGACGATTATCTGTATTGCCGAATTCCTCAAACGCAAGCTCAACCGTTTCCATCAGGCAAAGACAAACAAGGCGCCCATCAGGCCGCCGAAAATGCCGCCCCAAACCACCAGCCAACCGAGATGCTCGCGAATGATAGTTTGCACCATTTCTTTGACCAGTTGCGGCGTCAATTCACTCAGGCGCTTGTCGATGACGGTTTCGATTTTATCGACAATGTCGCCGCCGATTTTATGCGCATCCAAACCCTGTTTTAATGCGGCTTTAAAACGCTCTGACTCGACCATTTCGGTCAAGGTGATTTTCATTTTTTCGGTAAACGGCGCTTTTAACGGCAGCAACGCTTCCTCGCCGCCCATCATCGCCAACATGCCGCCGAAAGACGAACCCATAATCGACGACACCAAACCTTCATAAACCTTGTCATAATCGACCGCAGCCAATAAAGGTTCCAAATTCAACACACCTTTGCCTTGTTGCTCCTCGGTTTCAATAAACTGTTCGATGTTTTTTGCAGTAAAAAACTGCTGCATCATCAAATGCTTAATCGACAGCTTGAATTCTTCAAAGCGTGCCGGTATCACCCCGGAGCCGTACAAAAACGGCACTTTCTCAAACAGCATGTAAATGGCCAGCCAATTGGTAATGGCTCCCGACAGGGCAAAAAAACCGATGGATTTAACCAAATTCTGTTGTACCGGGCAAAGATAGCCGGTAACAATGATGGCGACCGCGATAAAATTGGTAATAAAGCTTTTGTTGAATAGTTTTTTCATAGTGATTAATTCAATTGGAATAGGCGTTTAACAACATCTGGTCAACGCAATTTTTTGATGCTGACGAATTTATTTTCCGGCGTTAACTCCATTTCAAAATAACCGCTGATGCCGTCCCGGGTCAAGAAAGGCTGAATTCTGCCCGCCGGGAAAGCAATACGCCTGCCGTCGTCGGCAAGCACAGTGACATTTTTAGCAACGCCTTGATAGACTTTAAGATATTGGTCATAAGACAGGTTGAGCGAAAACCGGATATATTGGTGCATAGTTATAACGAATTAAGGCTACTGCAAAAAATCTTTAACCAGGGCGGCATCAAAGGGCCAGCCCAGTTCACGCCCCGTTTCGGGGTCATATAAAACCGGGATGCGCAAGGCGTAAAGCTCCTGCCATTGGCTTTGTTCGGCAATATCCACCGCATCAACAACCCAATCAACACCGTCCTGTAAACACTCATGCAGGATAATGTCCGCCTGCTCGCAAAGGTGGCATGCCGAGGTGCCAAAGAGTATTAATCGCATGGGTTAGTGCTTGCTCAGTTTTTCAAGATAGCCCATTAACAGCGCCGACAGCACCATGGTCAAATGAATGATGACATACCATAGCAATTTGCCATTATCGGTGGCCTCAATGTTCATAAACACTTTCAACAAATGGATGGAAGAAATGGCCACAATCGATGATGCCAGTTTCATCTTTAACGAACCGTAATCGTGTTTGCCTAGCCACTCGAGTTTTTGGGTCGCTTCGGCGATGTCCAATTGCGAAACGAAATTTTCATAACCGCTAAGCATCACAATCAAAATCAGGCTGCCCACCAAAATCAGATCAATCATCGACAACACTTTTAAAATCAAGCTGGCTTCATCCATGTCCAGTATATGCGGCAAAAAATGGTAAAACTCCTGAAAGAATTTTAGCGCCAGCGCCAATAACGCCAAACTCAGCCCGAAATAAACCGGCGCCAATATCCAGCGGCAGGCATACATCACCCTTTCCATCGATTGCACGATTTTGTCTTGTGTCGTCATATTTTTCTTTTGCTTTGAATTAAAGGGGACAGCAGCGGGTTAGTGGACAATTTCCCGCCCCGGCCAGCGCAGCAATTTTACCGAATATGGCCATTTTAAAAAGTATTTTTAATTTTTCGGCAACTACCCAGCGAAAAAAAAGAAATAGAACTCTGAGGGCACAGATAAAACGGGGTTATACGGCTTTTTAGAAAATACTGCGCTCATTATCCGTTTGCTTCAGCGTCATCCGTGTTCCATACTTCCAATTAGTTACAGGTAACATAGAATCCACAGGGTTATTGAACGTATTTATTCACCACGAAGGACATGAAGTTCCATTCTTCGTGCCCTTCGTGCCCTTCGTGGTGATAATATTTTTACCAGCCATTAATGGGAAGTTACGCCCAGGGCACTGCACGCCAAACCTTCCATGTTTTCAAAACCTGGAAGGTCTGCCTAACCGCCTGTTTCTCGCCCAGCCTAGGCAAAGAATTATCAGGGTGACTGCCCGCAGACAGTTGTGTATAACGATGCGAATACATCGTTATCAAATTTAACGATTCCCTCTAAAAGGGGAGTTTTCTAACCAACAAGGAAATACGATGAACATACTAATGACCGGCGGTACCGGCTTTATTGGCAGCGCATTAACTAAAGAACTGGTCAATCAAGGCCATAGCGTGACAGTGTTAAGCCGCAATCTGGATAAAGTCGCCAAGCTATGCGGCCCCGGCGTTCAGGCGCTGGGCAGCCTGAGCCTGATTAACGCAAACGACCGCTATCAGGCCATCGTCAATCTTGCCGGTGCGCCGATTGTTGGTGCGCGCTGGAGCCAGGCGCGCAAACAGGAGATCAGGGATAGCCGCATCGGCCTGACAGAACAACTGATAACCTGCATTGCGCGTATGGAAATTAAACCTGAATTATTAATCAGCGGCTCCGCTATCGGCTATTACGGCAATCAGGGCGACACGGTATTAAGCGAACAAGCAACACCCTATGAAGACTTCTCGCAGCAGTTATGCGCCGATTGGGAAGCCGCCGCCAAACAGGCCGAGCAATTCGGCGTTAGGGTCTGCCTGATCCGGACGGGTTTGGTGATTGCCGGGGGCGGCGGTTTTTTGCAACAAATGTTGTTGCCGTTCCGTTTAGGCTTGGGTGGGCGCCTAGGTGACGGGCGGCAATGGATGTCCTGGATTCATCGTCAGGACTGGATTCATATTGCTTTGACCATGATGGCAGATGCAACAATGCACGGCGCGTATAACGCAACGGCGCCTAATCCGGTGACCAATGCCGAATTTACCCGACTATTGGCGCAATGCCTGAACCGCCCTGCCCTGTTGCCAGTCCCCGCCTTAGTGTTGAAAATGATGCTCGGCGAAATGTCGCAACTGCTGCTGGGCAGTCAGCGCGTGGTACCGGAACGCCTGCTGGCGCAAGGTTTCAAGTTTCACTATGACGACCTTGCGGCGGCGTTGCATGAAGCATTATCGTAATGCCCTATCCGCAGGCAATAGGCATCCATCTACTTGCCTATAACGGCTTTCCATTTAAAGCGGGACAAGCATGCCGAAGTAGACCTTGAAACTCTGGATACGCGAAAGCCCTACATCAACTTATAATGTCGCCCTACAGTCTTTCAGATAAATAATTCGGCCTAAGCCAAGGCTGCCATTGCGGGGATAACGGATGAATAAAATCCAACTGCTGTATGTTGAAAATGTGGTGTCCCGAAAAAAAGCCGGGGTTGAGCAAGGCTTGATTTTTTTTATGCAGGTGCAAAATGCCGGTTACGACAAGCGTGTTGAGGTATTTTGGGCGGGCGAGGATGGCGTCTGGCAAACCCTGCCCGCAAACTATCACAGCAAACTGGGGCATGATAAAGAATACTGGCAAGCGCAGGCCAGTTTTAAGCTGAATGCCGACCAATCGCTGCCCGGCAATATTCAATTCGGTGTGCGTTATCAAGTTTCCGGGCATGAATATTGGGACAATAACCAAGGCTTGAATTATGGCAGCGAAGCCGATTCCGGCATTAACGTCATCAACACGGCACCGGTGTTAAATATCGGCTTTGCAGACCGGTTTGAAGAGGGGCAAAAAAACATTCCGGTGACGGTCGCGGTGCATAACTTCCAGCCCGGCGATAAAGTGACCTTGCACTGGACGACCGACAACTGGCGGCACAGCCAGAAAACGCCCTGCCATTTTAAAAGGGCTTATTGGGACAAAGAGGCGCTCAGCAATGCCAGAAACCCAAACCAATACGGCCGCGCAATTTGGAAAGGCTGGCTAAAAATCGGCCAGGCTTTTCGCCTGCAATACAGCATTTGCCTTGAGCGCAACGGCGAGTTTTTTTGGGACAATAATGACGGCAACAATTACTCGCTTAGCCACGAACCGCTAAAAGTGTTAATCCTTAACCTGCATTGTTACCAAGAAGACCATCAGGATTATAAATTCTCGCAAATAGCCAAAGCGATTAAGGAGCTGGATGTTGACGTGGTTTGTCTGCAAGAAGTGGCCGAACTTTGGAATGACGGGGCTGGGGATTGGGCGTCCAATTCCGCCCGGATCATTAATGACCGGCTGCCGGTGCCTTATCATATCCACACCGACTGGTCGCATTTGGGTTTTGACAAGTACCGCGAAGGCGTGGCCATTTTAAGCAAATATCCGCTGCACAAACACGACGCCCGCTATGTGTCGGACAGCCATGACGTTTACAGCATACACTCGCGCAAAGTGGTCATGGCGCAAATCAAAGTGCCCCGTATCGGCCTGATTAATGTGTTTTCGGCACATTTAAGCTGGTGGGAAGACGGTTTTGCCGGGCAATTCCAACGCTTGTGCGAATGGGCCGACGCTAAAAAATCGGCGGCGGTGACCGCAACCTTATTATGCGGCGATTTTAATATTGCTGCCGGATCGACCGGTTATCATCTGGTGGTCGATGCGCACCAATATGACGACCAGTATTTGGCCGCCAATGAGCAAGGTGTATTTGACAAAATTTTCCGGGTTAACGATCCGCATTGGCAAGATTATTTGAGCGACGATTACCGTATCGATTATATTTTTCTGGATAAAACCAGCGGATTGCAAGTCATCTCAGCGCGGGTTTTATTCACCGAACAGGATTACGGCAGCGTTTCCGACCATTGCGGTTATTTTATGGTTTTTGAGCCTAAATAAAATTATTAATGGAACACGGATTACACAGATAAGACGGATTTTAAAAAGTGATTATCCGTTTCATCCGCGTTCTATTTCCTTTGTTGCTGAGCAGTTACAAAAATACTTTCACAGTCTGGTAAGGCTTCGCCCTTTCATCATGGAGATAAAAATATGCAGATAGCAGAACATTACGCCGCACCCACCCATGCCAATCTGGGCGGTTCTTTCCAGCGCGTAAATGATTTTAACGACAAATTTTATATCCGCTGGGGAAAAATAGACTTTGATGTGTTTTACGGCGTTCTGGCCAATATCAAAGTGATCATCAAAGTTTACCGCGACGAAATCTGTGAAACCTACATTGTCGACACCGATGCCTACGATATTCAGTGGGATAGGCACAAACGCTGCACCCGGGATTTTTATATCCACCCATTTTCCAATAATTTCGGCCACATTAACTGCATTAAATTTGCCTTTATCGTGCATCTGGATGAACGCTCGATTGCCTCGCAAAACGAATATATCTTTATGGACTGGCAGCAACTGCAAGGCGACCAGCCGCAGTACCGGCGCATTACCGGCGACTGGGCGACAGCAAACCCTTATCGCGCCTACGAGTTAAATGCTGACGAATTGCAGAGCGATGCGGATTGGTACAACCACCATTTTGACGCCTTGCAGCTGGTGCCCAAGTTCACCAAAGGCCAGCAGTTCCACCCCTTTCATCCCAAGCGTTATATACACGACCTGATCGACAAGGTTATCCGCAGCAAACACGAAAATCCAGGCCGTTTATGCACGATAAAGGTCAGCGTCGATTGCATTGACGATCATGATTTCATTACCCATTTGCTGAACGCCAGCGATCAGGGGGTTTTGGTGCAATGTATCGTCGACTGGCGAAAAATGACCTTGACCAACAGCCAAAATTATGCGCGCCTCAAGCGTTCACGGATTGAATTGGTCGGCGTGTTTTGCAGCCCCAAGCATCACTTGATTGAAGTGGAGCCGGATATGCACACCAAGTTCATCATTTTCAATGACGAAGACAGCATTCTGGGCTCATTTAACATCACTTTCGACCGCTGGTGGGCCAACTGGGAATCGGGGATGACCTTCCATTCCAAAGGCATCTGCCGCCTGCTGGACAACATTTTTCAAAGCCAGCGCGGCGGCGTTATCCAAAAATACGGCATTGACCCATTAAGCCATTTCAACCTGCTCTACACCTTTGGCCGCCACGTCATGCTGAACGGCCAGCCGTACCGGCCGCATCACGCCATTTTGGCCGAGATTAACCGCGCCCGGCATTCGATTAAGCTGTCGATATTCCTGATTGGCGATTTGCTCGGCGACCATCACGACAGCGTCGTCAACGCGCTGATCAATGCCAAAAACCGGGGCGTTTATGTGCATATCCTGCTGAACGGGCATTTGGCCCGGCAAGGGCGTGTCGGCGTAGAACGTTCCATGCACGATGAACTCAACCGCCCGCTGCTGCCGACGGTCGAACGCTTAAAACATGCCGGTATCCCGATAGGCCTGGTTTACGGCCAGGACGACCATCCGGTGCCTTATTCGCCGATACATTCCAAATACTGCATTATCGACGATTATATTGTCATCGAAGGCAGTTTTAACTGGTACAACACCTCGGTTTTTTCCCATGATTTATTGGTTATCGCGGCCAACCACGACGTGGCGCAACCTTATTTGTACGAGTTTGAACAAATACAGCACTCATTCAGGGTGTACTATTGAAACTGGCGGCATAACACACGGATTGAAAAACGTACAACACGCTTTAACCCGATGTTCAAGTTTTTAGTTAAACTAAAAACTTGAACATCGGGTATCAGTGTTTGATTAACTGGTTAATCGCCGCCACATCCTGAACATTAACCACGCTGGCCGATTGTTTTAATTTAAGCCCATTAATCAAATAATCGTAGCGGGCACGGGCATAATTACGCTTGGCTTCATACAAATCGCTTTGATTTTTTAACACATCAACCATCGTGCGCGTACCTACTTCAAGCCCCGCTTCAGTCGCTTCCAGGGCATTTTGCATGGAGGTCACCGACGCTTGCAAGGCGTTAACCTGGCCGATGCTGGAGATCACGCCGCGATAAGCATCTTTAACCTGCCGATCCACCGCCCGCCGAACCCCATTAAGCTTTTCTTTTGCTTGAACATAACGATACTGCGCTTGCCGGGTGCGCGAATTGACCATGCCCCCGGCAAACAGCGGCAAATTGAGCTGAACGCCAATACGCTCCTGATCGCCGCGCAAACCAAAGGAGCTATTGTTGTCGGTTAGCGTGTAAGCGCCGACAATATCAACCGTCGGATAATGCCCGCTCTGTTGCAATTCAATCGCTTTACGCGACACTTCGGCATCATTAAGCGCGGCCAACACTTTTAAATTCTGATTTTCGGCAATTTTGCCCCATTCATCCGAATTATTAGGTTCCGGGCTGTTTAACGGCAAATGTGCATTCAAAGCCAACAAATTAAACTCAACCGGGCCGATAATTTCACGTAAACGCTCTTTGTTATTATCCAACTCATTTTGCATTCTGATCAGATCGGCCACCGCCTTGTCAAAAGCCGCCCTGGCCTCATAAACATCGGTCATCGCAATCAAACCTACATTAAAACGTTGTTCCGCTTGCTCTAATTGCTGCTCAATCGCCTCTTTCTCTGCTTGGGTAAATGCGAGGCTTTCTTCCGCTGCCAGAATATTGAAATAAGCCTCCGACACCCGCACCATCAAACTTTGCACCTCGTCCTGATAAAGGGCTTCAGCCTGGGCAATTTGATTATCAGCCTGCGTCAATTCAACCCAATAATCCCAATGAAAAACCGGTTGCGTCAGATTGAGGGTAAAACCATTGTCCCAATATTCTTGAGTGCCGGCCCCTTGAAAAGTAGGCCGGCTTTTAGTGTTCGTTAAACGGTTCCAGGCGCTATTGGCGCTCAAACCTAAAGTCGGCAATAACTTAGCAATGGCTTGGTCTTCGTTTTCACCAATAGCCATCCGGTTAGCTTCCGCTTGTTTAAGCACGGTGTCGCTTTCCAGCGCCAATTGATAAATTTGCACCAAGTCTTGGGCGTACACTGAGGTGTGCCAAAATCCCAACAACATCCCAAGCAAAAAAACCAACATGTATTTTGTTTTCATCATTTTTTATTAATTAGAGCTACAGATTAAACAGATTTTTATCGTTACCGCTCGCCGCTTAACTCAAACATCCGTGCTGACAGCCAAGCGCTTTAGCAAGCGGTGGAAATTGCCCCGATCCAGCCCCAGCGACCGTGCTGTTGCCGCCATATTACCCTGCTGCGCGGCCAATTGCTGCCGAATCAGTTGACGCTGAAACTCATCTACCGCCTGTTTGAAATCAATGGGTGCAGTCGGTTCCGCTAATAATGCGGCCGCACTGTTAATGTCAGTCGGGGGCAACGGCTCCGGCACTATATCGAGATAAGACAAAGAAATGGTGATGAAATCGGCCTGCCGGTTGGCGCGGGTTGCCGATTTTAGCGCCGCCCGGCTCAGCAAATGTTCCAGTTCGCGGATATTGCCCGGCCAGTGATAAGACAACAAGGCTTGTTTGGCGGCTTGATCCAGACGCAGTTTTTTAATGCCCAGACGTTGCTGGTTTTTTTCCAGAAAAGCCCCGGCCAGCAATAACACATCTTTGCCGCGTTCGCGTAAGGCCGACACCTGCATCGGATAAACCGCCAGACGATGGTAAAGGTCGGGGCGAAACAGACCGGCCGCCACTTCCTGTTGCAGGTTGCGGTTGGTGGCGGCAATAACCCGCACATCGACCTTGATTTGCCGGTCGCTGCCGACGCGGTGTATTTCGCCATTTTGCAAGGTGCGCAATAATTTGGCCTGAATCGACAGCGGCAATTCGCCGATTTCATCGAGAAAAATGGTGCCGCCGTCAGCCAGTTCAAATTTGCCCGCCCGGTCGCTAATGGCGCCGGAAAAGGCGCCCTTAACATGGCCGAACAGCTCGCTCTCGGCAATGCTTTCCGGCATCGCCGCGCAATTGACATACACCATCACCTGATCGGCGCGGTTCGATTCCAGATGGATGCGCCGGGCGACCAGTTCCTTGCCCACGCCGGTTTCGCCCAAAATTAACACCGCCAATTCCGAAGGCGCAACGATGGAAATTTCACTGCGCAATTTACGCATACAGTCGCTGTCGCCGATCATGTCTTGGTCGGTGTTTTCCTGAAACACGGTTTGGGTGGCATAACGTACCCGCTGCTCCAGCGATGCTATCAGCCCCGCCGCTTTGACCGTCGCCGCCGTCAGGCTGATAAAAGTGTTCAGCTGCATCGGGTCGATATTGTCGAACGAGCCGGGCGTCAGCGCATCCAGTGTTAAAACGCCCCACGGCTTACCGTCGATAAACAGCGTCGCGCCCATGCAATCATGCACCAGCAGCTGTTCGCTTTCCGATTCAACCAAACCATCGTAAGGATCGGGCAGCTCGCAATCGGCGGCAAAACGCACCGATTGCTCGGAAGCCAAAATCTGCGCCAGACGCGGATGTTCACTGACCTTAAAACGCCGCCCCAGCGTGTCTTCCGATAAGCCGTTAACCGCCAGCGGCAGCAGATAGGGGCTTTCAAGTTTGAGCAACGCCGAGGCGTTACACGGAAAAATACGGCACAAATGTTCCAGTAAACGTTGGTAACGCTGCGCTGTGGTCATCTGCGTAGACAGATCGGCAACAATAGCGATTAAGGCCGTAAAAAATAGATTTGTTGTCATAAGGATAACGCTGTTGTTAATTTGACAGCTTTTATTGATGTTAATTGCACAACGATACCTGGGTGAAAGCAGTAAACACAAGGCTTTTTTCTTGGCATGGTAAATGCTGTTGTCTGGAAGTTGGGGAAAATCCAAGCCCCTCACTTTCTTTTCAATCTCAAGGAGACTTATCTGATGTTTTGTTACCAATGCGAACAAACCGACCGCACCAATGCCGACAGCGGTTGCGCAACCGCCAAAGGCATGTGCGGCAAAGATGCGACCACGTCCGATTTACAAGATGTATTAATACACGCCGTTAAAGGCATTGCCCAATACACCAAGCGCGCCCGTGCGCTGAATGTGCCGGATAATGCCGCCGATGAATTTGTGCTGTACGCGATGTTCACCACCTTGACCAACGTCAATTTCAACGCCACCCGTTTTGTGGCCTTGATTCAGGAAGCCGCGCAAATACGCGACCGGGTTAAAGCCAGCTATCTTGCCGCTGCACAAACCGCCGGTATTACAGCGGAAGAATTGGACGGGCCTGCCGCTTGGCAACCGGCTGCCGATATGGACGGCATGTTGAAACAAGCCGCCGATGTCAGCATTAATGCCGACCTTGATAAAGTGGGCGCGGACATTATCGGCTTGCGTTCTTTGGTGTTGTACGGTCTTAAAGGCGTTTGTGCTTACGCGCATCATGCTTATGTATTGGGCGGCGAAAGCGCGTCGATTTATGCCGGCATTGAAGAAGCGCTGGATTTTCTCAGCACCGATCCTACCGATGTCGATGCCTTGTTGAATCAGGCTATGGCGTTGGGCACGATAAACCTTGAAGTGATGGCCTTATTAGATAAAGTCAATAACGGCACTTTTGGCGCGCAACAGCCCACGCAAGTGCGCACCACGCCGATTAAAGGCAAGGCCATTTTGGTCTCCGGCCATGATTTGGGCGATTTGGCGGCTTTACTGGAGCAAACCAAAGACACCGGCATCAACATTTACACCCACGGCGAAATGTTACCCGCGCACGCTTATCCAAAATTGAAAGCTTACCCGCATTTGGCCGGTAATTACGGCGGCGCTTGGCAGGATCAACAAAAAGAATTTGCCGAATTCCCCGGCGCTATTTTGATGACCTCGAACTGCATCATTGAGCCTCAAGCGCAATACCGTCAGCGCATTTTTACCGCCGGCCCAGTTGGTTGGCCCGGTGTACGTCATGTCAGTGACAAAAATTTTGCGCCGTTAATTCAGGCGGCTCAAGCCTTGCCCGGCTTTAAAGAAGATGGCGCGGAAAAATTCGTCACCGTCGGTTTCGGCCATGAGGCGGTGTTGGGCGTGGCCGATAAAGTCATCGATGCAGTCAAAACCGGCGCCATCAAACATTTCTTCCTAGTCGGCGGCTGTGACGGCGCGGCATCGGGGCGTAATTATTACACCGAGTTCGCCGAACAAGCGCCGCAAGACACCGTAGTGATGACACTCGGTTGCGCCAAATACCGTTTCAATCAGCATGAATTCGGCGACATCGGCGGCATTCCGCGCCTGCTGGATTTAGGCCAATGCAACGACAGCTATTCCGCGATCAAAATTGCCACCGCGCTGGCCGGTGCTTTTGAATGCGGCGTCAACGAACTGCCGTTATCGCTGGTCGTGTCCTGGTTTGAGCAAAAAGCCGCCGCCGTGCTGCTGACCTTATTATCTCTGGGAATCCGCAATATCCGCTTAGGGCCGACATTGCCTGCGTTCCTGACGCCAAATCTGGTGCAAGTGCTGGTAGATAAGTTTGGCTTGTTGCCGATTACCACCGCAGAAGCCGATATTGAAGCCTCGTTAAACCGCAAAGCTGCTTAATCCGATACAGATCAAGCTAAGAGCTGAAACGACAAAGGGTAGAAAAATAGAGTCCACGAAAATCACGAAAGACACGAACAAATCAGTAGTAGGCAAGCCTATTTTTACATTGGAGTCCAATAGCTTTAGCTATTGGCGGTAAAACAGCTAAAGCTGTTTTACTCCCAACTTGTTTGTTAAGAAACGAAGCCGATATTAAAGCCTCGTTAACCCGCAAAGCCGCTTAATTCGATACGAATCAAGCCAAGAGCTGAAACGACAAAGGGTAGAAAAATAGAGTCCACGAAAATCACGAACAAATCAGTAAGGAACGTGCATGTTTTAACTTGAGCAAGTTTTCATTTGAACAGCACGGTACTAAAGGAATCAGTGTTTCAAGTTGCTCAAGTTATTTCGTGCACGTTCCTAAGTAGGCAAGCCTATTTTTACATTGGAGTCCAATAGCTTTAGCTATTGGCGGTAAAACAGCTAAAGCTGTTTTACTCCCAACTTGTTTGTTAAGAAACTTTTGAATGACTACTTACCTTCAGTTGATTTAGCCATCCCCCCGCTGGATAAGCGGTCTACAGTTCGGTATCTAATTGAAAATTTTCGTGATTTTTGTGTTTTTCGTGGACAAAATGATTTTTCTAAGATGAAGGAAGCCAATACCACAACATCTTTAAGCCCTTCATGATCTTCGTGGTAAAAGATAACACTATCCCCCACTCAGTTGCCGGACGCTTAGCCGCGTTTCCGGCAACATTTTTTTCAGAGCTAACACCACATGAACACTCACGCTATAGAACTCACCACCCGAGACGGCGAACAGTTCCATTTCGACTGCCCGGCTGGGCAAAATTTACTCGAAGCCGCCGCCAGCGCCCATATCGTCTTGCCCGCCCAATGCGGACAGGGCAATTGCGGCACCTGTTATGCCGAAGTCACTGAAGGCGACTTTACCTTAGGCAAACATAATCCATCAGCCTTGCCCACAGCCGATAGCGCCAAAGGCGGCGTACTGCTGTGCTGCACCTTTGCCAACAGCGATTTGCGCATTGCCCTGCCGTTCGACCATGACCGCGTGTTGCTTGGCGAAATTCAAGTCAGAAACGCCGACATCACCGCGATTGACAGCGTCGGCGAAAATACCTTGCGTTTGGAATTGCACCTCGAACCGAATGAAGACAGCGGCAGCGCCGCCGAATTTGAACCCGGCCAATTCATGGAACTGGAAGTGCCGGGTCAAGACATCAAGCGCGCCTATTCATTATCCAATATCAGCAATTGGGATGGTCGGCTGGAATTTTTAATCCGTCTACAACCGGACGGCCTTTTTTCTACCTGGCTGAAAGAACGGGCCGCTGTCGGGCAAACGCTGATCGTGCATGGCCCTAAAGGCGCTTTCGGCTTGGCTGAAAACGGCTTGAGACCGCGCTGGTTTGTCGCGGGCGGCACAGGTCTGGCGCCGATGCTCTCGATGTTACGACGGATGGCCGAATTTCAGGAACCGCATCCGGCACGGCTGTATTTTGGCGCCAACCGCGCCGAAGAATTGTTTTGCCAAGCCGAATTGAAAGCCTTGCAGGCAGAACTGCCGCAATTGCAGGTGATTTATTGTGTCTGGAAACCGGATGACCAGTGGCAAGGCTTTAGCGGCACGCCGGTCGATGCGTTAGCGCAAGACCTGGCCGATGTCACAGTTATGCCGGATATTTATTTATGCGGGCCGCCAAAGCTGATTGATGCCGCCGAAGCTGCCGCACGCGCTAAAGGCGTGCCCGATATACAAGTGATGAGTGAGCGGTTTTTGCCTGCTTAGACCGGTAGCGTATGCATCGCGCCGCTTTATCGCAGTTCAAGTAACGGCGTGCGGTGCGTGCCCTACAATGCTACAGCCCTTATGTTTCAATCCACATGAAATAACTTCCCTTAATAATCAATAATCTGACAAAAAACAGAGTCCACGAAAAGCACGAAATTTCCGTGTTTTTCGTGCTTTTCGTGGACAATTTTTGGTATGTCTTTTTCAGGAAATAGCCTAAGTTATTGAATAATAGAATTATTATTTTTTAGAAGATGTCATTTCGACAGCCTAGATCTGTCCCTAATTTCATGAGTTGGAACTTGGGAACGAGACAGCCAGCTTTATTTAACCGCAGAGTCTCGCAGAGTTAAGCGCAGAGTATCGCTGAGTTTTTTCAGTCCTGTTGGGTTGTATCGTTCCCACGCTCCAGCGTGGGAATGCATCCAGCAACGCTCCAGCGTTGCGAAAGGAGCGATTGTTTTGATGGAACTAGTCATTGCAATGATACGGGACGCGGAGCGTCCATAACTGCATTCCCACGCCGGAGCGAGGGAACGATTTAATTCCCCCCCAATTCCCCTTCTACCCCGTCGCGCGTCCGTTCTAAGGGGGGCAAGCCTTACTAAAACTACAGTTATTACCAGAGCATCCGGTAGCTGCACAGCAAGCATTATAGCCTGATGGAGCAGAGCTATAATTACTGCTATTACCTGAACGAGAACATGTGACATTAATAGTTGTTTGTACAGTACATGAAGAATGTGTATAGCTTCCCGATAACGTGCCATTTACGCATTGGCGTGACTCGCTGACACAAGCGCTTCCATAAGCTACGGTTGCGGCTGAATAAGCGGTCACAGATGAGCCACTGGAAACCGTTGTTCCGCCTGGCCCATCACATGATAAGCTACCACCTTCACCACCTTCACCACCTTCACCACCGTCGCCACCGTCGCCACCGTCACCACCGTCGCCGCCTTCACCACCTTCACCACCTTCACCACCTTCACCACCTTCACCACCTTCACCACCTTCACCACCTTCACCACCTTCACCGCCTTCACCGCCTTCACCGCCTTCACCACCGCCACCGCCACCGCCACCGCCACTTATACTATTCAACAACACCACACCCGACTTAACCGGGTCGGCCTCGGCAATATAGGAGGTCAGTTGTACAGTTTGAGTGGCGTTTTGCCGATCTATCCAAGTTACAGTGGTATTAGCTTGCTTATAATTGCCCTGAGCAGTGCAATTGCCGGAAACGGAACAGTCCGTAATCGTCCAAGTTCGGGTAAACGTGCTGTTAGCACCAGCAACGGTATTATTATCCGAGCCGGTATAACCGGTATAAGTGTTTTGATTAGCAAAACCACGCAACTCTTCAATTTTATCCTGCGCCAAATTCAACGCATGGGTTTTCATACGGCTATCGGCACTATTGATTAAGGTAATGCCTTGCAAATTGGCTAAACCCAGCATGGCTACCGCGACTACTACGGCGGCAATTAACGCTTCAATCAAGGAAAATCCCGATATTCTGCTATGTAATATTTTTTTCATGGAGACCTTCTTTAAAAATCTTTCCAAGTGCCGGGAATGGCGCTAATGGCATAAGGCAGTGTGGTGGGTAATACATCCGGTGGATAGAGAGTATTATTTATCGCGCCATCATTACTGAAATCGATAGCAATAAATCTTGAATTGGCGTTAGGTTTATCCACATCACCTTCCCAAATAACAGAACCATAAATGTCAGCGCCGCCCCAACCATTCGAGGCGCAGGCTGTTGTAGACTCAAAATAGACAATGCCATAGATGACAATACCGCCATTAAGTTTAGGGCAGCCATAAGCACTGGGAACAATCAATATAACTGGCGTACTCGGCGTACCAATTGTCTTATTATTCACACCGACACCCGAGCAACTGCCTACTATCGCACCTGAGTTAATATTGCCGTTTTGATGAATAAGATAAATGGGCGCACCGGATGGCGCGCCACAAGGGATATTGCTGGTAAAAACATTACCTGCGCTGGTCGCGGCCGCTTTAGCTGCTGTCAAACTGCCACCATTAAACGCGTGGTTCCAGGCACAATTGTTAGTGTTAGGCACGGGGCAGAGTTCATCGAATTGACCACGCTTAAATGTCGTTGAATTAGCTGCAGATTCACCGCTATCCATAACACCGTTGTTATTGGCATCGTTCCAAGTACCGACATTCAAATGGCCTTGCGGCAAACAAGAAGCACCACTTGACTTGCCACTGATTACAGCAGTATCACCTGCTGCCAACAAAAAGGTATCCGGTGTTCCGGTAGCGGCTGAGGTAATGCAGCCCGCCATAACCCAAGGCGGCGGCATACTAAATCCAGTGGGCCCGACTTCGGGCGGCACATAATTGGTCGGTGCTTGACTAACAATAAACATTTCCGATGTGGCCGTAACACTGTTGTCTGCATTGCGTGCTACCGATTTAACACGGATAGCAGAGCCTGAAAAAGCTGCCGGTATTTCAGTATAGACTAGCTCCCCTAATGTATAAGTCTCGCCTGAACTGGTCATGCCGCTGCCCGGTAACGCTAAAGCCGGACAATCGGCTGAGGGGGTAATGTCTGAGCCGCAAGCAAAATTTCTTTCACCATTTTCATCCATCGACTCCCATTTAAGAAAATGCACAGGTGCATAATGGCTGCCGTCTGCTACCCATTCTGATTTTGTCGCATAAGCCAAGGCAAATTCCAATCCGGCTTCTGCCGATTCTCTGGCTTCACGGGCGCGAATATCATTACCGGTAATTCTTTGCTCCATAATACCGGTGCGTGCTGTCGTCAAGGCGGCAACACCCATAATCATCGCCAGCACCAGGACTACAATTAAAGTAGCAGCGCCTTGCTGGCGAGATTTTATATTGAGGTTAAAAGCAATCATGTCTGCCTCCACAAAGCAATAGGATTAAGGCAGCGCCGGCAAGAATTTATCATTGCGCACCCGCACTTGTCCGGTGATGGTTTGAGTCACATTAGGGTCGTCGCGCAAACGGCCCGTTAAGGTAATTTTAACGTTGCGGACATATAAACACGCTGGATCGGGTGCAGTGCCATCACGGTCACATTCATTACATCCACCAACCTCGGCACTATTGCATAAATCATCAGCGGGATCGGAATTTTTTAATCTAGCATCCATCACGGTCACGTTAAGTTCGGTTTCGATTAATTCAAACAACGGCTCAGTGTTAGGGTTGGGAATAATTTGAACCTCGGGTTCGGTGATGGTTTCCCAACTACCGTCTGTGCAGTTTATATTAGTATTACCACTCTCTCTCATGCTTAATATGCCAGCACTGTTCAAGCGAAAACCAAAGCGTTGACTTTGAACATCAACCGGATTGCTATCATTTGCGTTATACGAATAAACAATACAATTACCAGTGCCTCCGTCATAATCGTGCACGTCAATATCGGTTGTTGCTGCAAAAAAAGGATTATTTTTTAAGAAATCCAAATTAGCCGCTGGATCAGATGTCACAAAGCCTGCCCGTCGAATATCCCGCACCATAATATCCATCATGGCACGCATATCCTGATTTAAGCGGGAAAGTTGCTGGTTATCGGTTTGGCCTCTAATCGATGTGGTAAAAACCTGGAGACCACCGGCAACAACAATCATGCCGACCAATAAGCCGATCATAAGTTCGATTAAGGTGATACCGGTTTGTTGTTTATGATGTATTAAGGGCATGCTTCGTAACCTCCCATTGAGCCGCAAATTCTTACACGCCCGAGTGTACTAACTTCGACTCCGGCATTAAAGTTGGTTGTAGTGATTGTAGCGATACCTTTATTGGCCGTACCTCTTACTGCTTCAAAAGTAGTCATCCCACCGGTAAAATCAGTTGTCAGGCTGGTTGACGCAAAATCGCTACCATTGACTGTTTTCGGCAAAACGCCATCGGAAGCTGCAAGCGCAGGGTTGGTATCAATGGTGTAGTTCCAGTTACTACCCGTCGTAAAAGTCACTCTAACTGGTCTGTTACGTTTAATAGATTCCGCCCGCGCCCAGCGCAGATCGGCTAATACAGTTTCCGCTACACCTACAATCCGTTGCTTTTCCAGCATTGAATTAAACGAGGGCGCTGCCATCGCTGCCAGGATAGCAATAATTGCGACCACTATCATGGTCTCAATCAGGGTAAAACCGGTGTTTTTTATGCTATTCATGATATTGGCCTGGTATTTTTATCCATGAGTAGCGTAAAACCCCGCCGTTCAGGGCGGGGATGTAAGCGGCTCAGTTTCGTATTTCTCATCGTGTTAATCCCTTCCATTGTGTTAAAACCGACTCTTGTTACTATCAGAGGACGCTATCGGCTCTCTCAATGACGGCAACTTAAGTTTTAAAAGGCTTCAAAATCACAACTCGCGAAAACCAAGCAAACAGTGTGAAGCCTAAATAACCGTTTTAAAAAGTAAAATAACCGTCGGGCAGACGGGGCTAGCCTGCGAAATGAGCGGTACAGTATGCCGTCAGCAGCAGAAACCAGTGGGCAGTAGCGATACAATCCCACTCCTGATTCACATCAGGAATCTCCATGCTTTAGCAGGGGGAGGATGTCAACAGTTTAGGCCATTTACGGGAAATAACATCCCTTGATGATCCATAGGTTGTAAAAGATAAAGTCCACGCTTAGCACAAAAGCAACGAAATTTTCGTGTTTTTTCGTGCTAAACGCGGACAATTTTTGGTATATCTTTTTCAGGAAATCGCCCTATTTCTATTTTCGCGGAGTAGTTACCTAGCGTTTTAAGTTAATGACAATCCCTGCGCCATCTACCGATTTTTGTTTATCCGCTTCCAGTTCTTGTGACATTAGCATCTGCCCATCAAGAGACAAGGCCTGTGACTTTTCCTTTTTTGTGGCAAATATGTTGGAAGATTCCCGCTGGACGGGTTTGTTCTGCTCCGGCTTTTGCCAAGTTTTTTCAGGCAATTTAAAAGGGACGGAAAGATCCAGCGTTTTTTGAAATTTAGTGTCGTCAATATCGCTGCTTTTGACGCTTGACACGGTGTTTTCAGTTTTGGTCTTTTTTTGTTTTGAGTTAACGGGGGGGGCTTTACTGTTGCCCTGTTCTTCTTTTGCTGCAACCGCTGCCGCCTGTTTTTCCGCTAATGGATCACTATTAAACCCGGTTAGAAAAACCAATGAAATCGTCAAAATAATCCGTAAAAACAGGCGGTCATTGTTTATCTTCATGTGTTGCCTCTCTTTGCCTTCCAGTATCCATAATTCACAGAGCCTTTACTGCTGTTTATTTTAGACCAACACGCCAAAATTGGAATGGCTCAACAAGCTGATTAATCCGGCGGCGACTATAGCAAGTGCCAGCATTTTTACCATGAAGGGCGCGAAGACAATTTAGGCGACTCCCTGAAAATGACATACCAAAAATTGTCCGCGAAAAGCATGAAAATCTCTTGGCTTTCATGGTGATACAAAACTTTTTGAAGGGCGACTTATTTGCCCAAACGCCGTTCCGTTGCCAGCACCAATTGCGTGGTCTTCAACACGCTATCGGGATTCAGGCTCATCGAATCGATGCCGATTTCAACCAAAAACTCCGCCATTTCTGGATAATCCGACGGCGCCTGACCGCAAAGTCCGCAATGTTTGCCGTTACGCCGTGCGCCCTCAACAGCCAGACGGATCATTTCCTTGACGCCGGGGTCGCGTTCGTCAAAGTCCTCGGCAAGAATCGCGGAATCGCGATCCACGCCCAAGGTCAACTGGGTCAAGTCATTGGAACCAATAGAAAAACCGTCGAAATGTTGGGAAAAGGCGTCTATTTGAATGACGTTATTGGGGATTTCGCACATGACATAAATCTGCAAGCCGTTATCACCACGTTTTAAGCCCAGCTCTGCCATATAATCCAGCACTTTTTTAGCTTCTTGTACGCGCCGACAAAATGGAATCATTAAAATAACATTGGTCAGTCCCATTTCATCCCGCACCCGTTTCATTGCCCGGCATTCCAACGCAAAACCTTCTGCGTAAGCGGGATGGATGTAGCGCGACGCGCCACGAAAGCCTATCATGGGATTTTCTTCATCAAACTCAAACCAACTGCCGCCCAGCAAGGTGGCGTATTCGTTGGTCTTAAAATCGGACATGCGCACCACCACCGGTTTCGGATAAAACGCGGCGGCAATAGTGCCGACGCCTTCCGACAGTTTTTCGATAAAGTAATCTTCGGGGCTGGCGTAATGGCGCGTTAATTGATTGAGTTGCCCGCGTTCAGCGGCGTCTTGCACTTTCTCGGGGTGTATCAGCGCCATCGGATGCGCTTTGATGTATTCGGTGATGATAAATTCCATCCGCGCCAAACCCACACCGGCATTGGGCAGGAAACTGGTTTTGAACGCCAGTTCGGGATTGCCGATATTGAGCATGATGTGGGTTTTGGGCTGTTGCAGGCCAGACAAGTCGGTGCTTTGAATGTCGAAATCGAGCAGGTCGGCATAGACTTTACCGACATCGCCCTCGGCGCAGGACACAGTGACTAGGCTGTCATGCTGAATCAACGTGGTGGCATTGTCGCAACCGACTACGGCAGGAACACCTAGTTCACGCGATATTATCGCGGCGTGACAATTATTCACTAATACAGGCGTGTAGCGTTCGGAAAAGACAATATAATTGTGATGGTCGGCAACCGTGATGTTATAAACAGCTTGTTCCTCTAACTCATGTACCGTTTGTAAGCGCAATTGACGTAAATCGCTGGCTAATAATTTTTCTAAATTATTTTTTAATGTGCTATCGGTCACTTGTTCTAGTGTGGCGCGAAGCTGTTGTTCGTCAATCAAATAATTTTTAGCACTGCGATTATTAATATCAGAATTAAAGGGTGTGGTAAATAACTGACGCGTGTTAAAAAAGCGTGTGCCTGTCCTTACTCGTGCGTCCTGACAACGTACACGTTGCGTGTATTGATTCAATAAGTCTAATTTTTCCACAATCTGCACGTTATAAATTGTGCGATTGACGGTCACGCTAGGCACTGTGCCAATTCGTAGACACGCCACAATCACGGCTTCCAATAATTCTTGCTTGGAAACGTAGATATTAACGCGCCCGTTGTTGAAGCTGCCGTCACCATCAATCACGCCCGCTAAAAAAGAGCAGACTAAATCAGTATCACCCTTCAGCAAAGTTTGACTAATGGTTGTTGCTTCATCATGCAGTTGGTAGGCGACATCTTTAGAAAAACAACGGTAAGCCGTTGCCTCGCCAACAACTTGCTGACCACGAATAAACCCTTGGGATTGTTTTTTCTCGAAGGCTTTAAATAATTTGCCATACACGCTATGCAGTGCGTCATTCATGGCAGCAATAAATTGTTGTTTAACCGCTGTGGGTTTTTGAATAAACACCACTTCGCCGTGTGTACGGCTACGATGAATATGTCCATCAGTCATGATACCGCCCAACAAATAAGCCAGCTTTTTCTGTTTATTGGTGCTACTGGTTAGCGCGGGAATATATTGTGCAAGCAAAGCACATTCTTGATTGCTTAGCATCTCTTGCAGTTCTGTATCAACCAATTGACCATCACGCAGGTTTAGCATCTTATGGTCAGCGGTTACTTTGAGCGTGTTGTTTTTCATACGCCCTGTTTGTGACACATTGACTTGCAACAATCGTGCGGTTTTTTTCATGACTGCTTCGACGTTTTTCCATTCTATTTTTAGCGTGTCACGGTTAAGCGAGGGAACTTGTATATCTTCACAACCACGCTGTTCTAGTTCAGCAAAGGTCAAGAAACCTTGATTGGTTAATAATATCGTATCACCTGAAAAACAGGTTCTGCCACCACGATTAGTGACGATTGCCGAGGCTATTTTCATCACCGGTTCCCAGTCCGGCGTGGTCATGTCGGCCACCAGAATATCGCCCGCTTTAAAGCTGCTCAATTGTTCCAGTTTGTCGATAATGCGCGCGTTGCCGCTGGCAATTTTGCTGCCGACTGCATGGCCGATTACTATCGGCGCGGCTGACTGTTTAAGGCTGTATTGCTCCAAGACCATGCCGCGCAACTGCGAAACCACGGTCTCAGGGCGCGCCTGCACGATATACAAAGTGCCGTCGATACCATCTTTCGCCCATTCTATATCCATCGGCCTAGCCTGCCCGGCCTTGGCGCTGTAGTGTTTTTCTATTTTAATCGCGTAATCGGCCAAGGTCAGCACATCGGCATCGTTCAAGCAATAGCGGTTGCGCTCTTCGGCAGAGGTGACAATATTATGCGTCGGTTCGCGGGTGCGTCCGTCGCTGTAGACCATTTTGATTTTCTTCGCGCCCAGGGTGCGCCTTAATACCGCCCGATGGCCTTGTTCAAAGGTCGGCTTATGCACATAAAATTCGTCGGGGTCGACCGCGCCTTGCACCACATTTTCGCCCAAGCCGTAAGCGCCGGTAATGAACACCACATCGGTAAAACCCGATTCAGTGTCCAACGAAAACATCACGCCGCTGGCGTCCAAATCCGAGCGCACCATCTTCATGATGCCGATAGATAAAGCCAGCTTGAAATGGTCGAAGCCCTGATCGATTCGGTAATGTATCGCGCGGTCGGTGAATAGGCTGGCAAAACAGCGTTTGCAGGACTCCAACAGAGCCTGGTCGCCGCGTATGTTCAGGTAAGTGTCCTGTTGACCGGCAAAACTGGCGGTCGGCAAATCTTCAGCGGTGGCGGAGCTGCGCACGGCCACGCTTAAATCATCGCCGTACTGTTGTTTCAGCTGGTTGAAGGCGGCGATAATTTGCTGTTCAAGGTCTTTGGGGAAAGGCGCGGCATAGATGATTTCCCTGGCTTTGCGCGCACGGTTGGCAAGATCGGTCACATCGTCAGGGTTCAAGCCGTCCAATGCCTGATGCAGCGCATCCCAGCCCTGCGCCTGATCCAACACGTAACGGTAAGCCTCGGCAGTCACGGCAAAACCGTTGGGAATCTGTATGCCTTGCGGGGTTAATTCCCGGTACATTTCACCTAAGGAGGCATTTTTGCCGCCGACCAACGGCACGTCTTCAATCGTTAATTCATTAAACCAACGGATATAGTTTGCTTGCTCGGACATCGTAACTCCTTAAAATGAATGACTTGCTTAATTTAGGCGGTAATTTCTTATTCCTTAGTAATTTCTCATTACCCACTGGCCACATCAAATCCATCAAACCAACTTAGGAAAAAAATAGTCATTAATGAGAAGTTACATTGATTATATCCAAGTATGCGATTTTAGGTAGCCCCACAAGCCAACCTGCATTAATTTGTAGGGGCTGCCCGTAATTGCGCCATCAAATCTTCGGTTAAGGCCTTGACTTCACCATGGGTAATAATAACCAATCGCCCGATACCGTCATCAGAAGCCCTTGCCGGTAACCGCGTTTCAGGATAAAGCCTTCCGGCCGCGCCCTGCACCAATAAAGGTTGGTTTTGCCCAGGCGTGTAAACCATGCCTTTTAAGCGCACCAGTTGTTTAGGATAGTGTGAAACCAGGTATTCCAGCGCTTTTTGTAAACGCTCCCAAGGCAGCGGATGTTCAAGCTGCAAGCTGATGCTGCTAAAGCCGTGATCAGGCAAATCGAGCTCTTCAGTACCGCGCAGCCGCCGGAATTTCCGGGGGAAATTTAGCAATAGCTCGGGGTCAAGTTCACCTTGCACAGCGGTCAGCCGGGTTGCAGCCGGAGCCAATTGATTCAGGCGCGCACCGATGCGTTCAATTTGTTCGGCTGTCGCCAAATCGGTTTGCGTCATGACCACCGTATCCGCCCAGGCGCAAGCGGCTTGCGCCTCAGGAAAATAATCAAAATAATCTTCATCCATAACCGCTGAAACGGTAGTGATAACGCCTTGCAGGCTATAACGCGCAGCCAGCCAGCGCTCCCGTAACAAAATATCCAGCACCGGTTCAGGATTGGCAACGCCGCTGGTTTCGATGATCACCCGCTCGAAAGGCCTGTCCTTAGAATCCCAGGCCATGCGCAGGTTTTTAAGCAAGGGCGTTAACGAACCTATCACCTGACAGCACAAACAGCCGCCGACCAACGTCGATAACGGCACTTTGTGCTCGCGCAGTAATTGTTGATCGATCGGCGTGGTGCCGAATTCATTGATAATCACGGCGGATTTGGGCGCATGGCTCAATAAACGGTTCAATAACGTGGTTTTCCCGCTGCCGAGAAAACCGCTGATAATGAATACCGGTATGCGTTCAATGGTTTTGGATGGCCGGGTTGGACTGTAATTGTTCATTTATTAAAGTGATTTCCAAAAAATAATATCCCTTGATGATCATGGGCGGTAAAAAATAGGGTTCACCTTCGCTCGACGTTTTAATATCACACGCAATTATTCGGGGCTCAGCCAAAATCCAGCGTCAATAACAAACGTCTGGGCGAGTTGGGCGTCAATTTTGGCGAACGATGTATCGCGCCATGCTGTTCATTGCCCTCCCAAAGACCGCCTTTCAGCAAGCCGATAGCATAGGGCGGCATCTTATGTACCGCGTTATTGTCCAAAATCAGGCCTGAGAGTTCGTCGCTCAAGCCGCCGGAACCGCTGCCCAATTTACGCCGGTCGGCATAAGCATCTTCCAGCCATTCAGTGCCGATGTCGCCGTAAGTGCAAACCAGACGGCAGGTCACCGAGTCAACATGAAATTTGGGGCACATGGCGTGATCCAGGGTGTGCAAACGCAAGCCGACACGTTTTAGCTCGAACAAATCGCAATAAAGCGCTGTTAAAGCGGCCACATCCTTGCAAAATTCCCGGTAACCCGGCAAGTGCGCGGTGTGGGGCAGTAAACCAAAAAAATTAAACGATGCAAAGTCAATGCTTTCGATAAAACTAATGGGATTCGGGAGCTTTAACAAATGCCCGACAAAGTGGCTCAGTTCGCTATCAACCTGGCGCTCTACCAGGCAAATATTGATAGCCGGTTGATAGATTTGAGCCAAATCAGCCATGTCGTCAGACAGGTAAGCCTGGGAATAAGTCGGTGTTATTAAATGCTGCGCGGTGACAACCATATTTGTCCTCATTGATTGAATAAAAAACGTTCCAGAATAATCATTGGCTGCATCAAGTCGATGCCGATGGCAAAAATTACAGTTTGCCCAAACAGACGGGTGTCCGGTAAATAAAATCGGCAATCGCATTGGGCAACTGATGCGTTAGCGCATTGGCTAAGAACAGCACCAGCACAACCAGCAATACATTTAAAGCCATTCGTTTTAAACGTTTGCCCTCAAACCGATACTGACCGGCTGCCCGTGCGTGCGCCGTCCGCTCAAGACTGCTCATCATCAGCAAGCCATACAGGAAAATCATCCCGATAGGTTTTCCACGCTTCTTGCCCGGCCGATAATTCATCATCGCTCAACAAGCACAGGTCTAATTCCCGGCGCGCTTTATCGGCATTGATGTTTTGACCGATAAAGACCAGTTCTTGCCGGCAATCGCCAAAGGGGGCTTGCCAGTTAGCGTGAATATCCGCGATGTAGTCTTCAGGCCATTCCGATTCAGGCACCGATGCCCACCAGCGTCCGGCACAGCCATGTTGCATGGTGCCGCCGGCTTGCGACCAGTTGCCCACCCATTCAGGCCGCGAGGCCAGCCAGAAAAAACCTTTGGAACGCAGCAAGGTGCCGTTGTTCCAATCGTCGCGATGCAGATAATCGTAAAAACGCTCAGGGTGAAACGGCTTGCGGGCGGCGTAAACAAAACTGGCGATACCGTATTCCTCGGTTTCGGGCTTATGCGTACCGCGCATTTCTTGCAGCCAGCCCGGCGCCTGTTCCGCCTGTTCAAAATTGAAGCGTCCGGTATTGATGATTTTTTGCAGTGGCGCTTGCCCCATCACCATCGGGATGATCTCGGCATCGCGATTCAGGGTGTGCAAAATGGCGGTCAGGTTAGCCAGCTCGTCGCTGCACACCAAATCGGCTTTTGAAATCAGAATCACATTGCAAAATTCCACCTGCTCCACCAGCAGGTCGGCAATATTGCGCTCATCCTCCTCGCCCAGCTCGGCATTAATCTCTTTCAACGATTGGGCTTCCAGATAATCGCGCATGAAGTTGACCGCATCGACCACCGTCACCAAGGTGTCCAGTTTGGAAATATCCGATAAGCTAACGCCGTCTTCATCCCTGAAGGTAAAGGTCTCGGCAATCGGCATCGGTTCTGCGATACCGGTCGATTCAATTAACAAATAATCGAAACGGCCTTCCTTGGCCAATTGCCCGACTTCCACCAGCAAGTCTTCGCGCAATGTGCAGCAGATGCAGCCATTGCTCATTTCAACCAGTTTTTCTTCGGCGCGATTGAGCGCAACCTCGTTTTTAACCAGCGCCGCGTCAATGTTGATTTCGCTCATGTCATTGACAATCACGGCTATTTTTAAACCCTCACGGTTGGCGAGAATGTGATTGAGCAGCGTGGTTTTGCCTGCGCCTAAAAAGCCTGACAGCACAGTGACCGGTAGTTTTTGGGTTTGCATAATATATATTAAAGTGGCGTTTAATTGTAATGTTATAATATAACACACAGTATCCCCTATTTTGCAAACAGGCGTAAGTAGTCATCCAAAAGTTTCTTAACAAACAAGTTGGGAGTAAAACAGCTTTAGCTGTTTTACCGCCAATAGCTAAAGCTATTGGACTCCAATGTAAAGGTTAAAAGAAATAGGCTTACTTAACTTATGAAGAAGCAGAGCGTGGGAATGAAAAAAATGTGCGCTGTGGTATCAAATTTCTCAACCCAGGCAGGGCATTGAAAGTATTTAGTGAGTTAGACCTTCCAGGTTTTTAAAACCTGGAAGGTCTGCAGTCAGGCCTATTCCTTGTTTAACATAAGCCGAAAATGTGACCGTTCAAAGTATAGCCTTTGTGGTGGGCATAAAAAGAGGACTCGAGCCGCTGCTGTTGGGCTAAGCGGTAGACCTGAGCAGTTACTTTCCTGTGGCTAACGAGGAGTTACCACCAATCCGGCTATCTTTGATGTGTTGAGGGACGAGACGATTCAGCAAAGGTCATTCAAGTAACACGTCTTCCATCAGCTGGCGTAAATTAGCAGGCATTTCCAGGGTCTCCAAGTCCCAACCTTCATGGCGCAACACATCATCTAAACAGGCCTGCATAATGTCGTGCGCCTCATGGGTGGCCTGGGCAATTAGCTCATGGGTTTTTATGTCCAGCGTCAATTTAACGTTGCTCATACAGTTAAGCTGGTAAGCAAACAAACGCCGTAAATTAGAAACCTGCTCACTCACTTGGCTCGGACAAGCGCACATATAAACCAAGCCTTGCCCACGGATTTTTTCCAACTGTGCATCAGAATATTTAATCGTTAAATTTGTTTTTTGCGGTTTCATTTCCCATTCCCATTCCCATTGCCATTGCCAAGCGGTACGCCCATCGTTACACACCAATCCTAATATAGGGTGCGCCGTGCTTCATAAAGCATCCCTCATCATCCTTTGCGTTAAATCCGTCCACAGGCTTAAACGCTCAGTTCCACCTACGCGCTGGCCACTGCCACGCGCCTTCGCCAGCCATAAGCCGGAACCGTTGAAACTATATACAGGCAACAAATCGCTACGCTGACTCGCCGGTTTAATTTGCGGAATCAGATTATCCAAAACGACAGGGACAGAACGCGGCGTCTCAAAATAAGTCAGTACCATGTGCGCCTGATTCAATTCAAGCGCTTTAACATAAGTAATGCGTATTTTCTCTTCAGGCACGCCTAAGGCCTTGAGCGTGAAATATTTGGCAATGGCATAATCCTCACAATCGCCAGCGCCTTGGGCCAAAAACTCAATCGGCGTGGCCCAGTAATCATTAACCTTCCACAGCACAATATCATCAACAAAATCAATGCGTTGATTAAAGAAATCATTGACCTTCTTTAATTTTTCCTTTTCCGGCAGATTTTTAGCCGCCTGCGAATCGAGCAATTGCCGCCATTCTTCCACCCTAATACGCCCGGCGACACCGTATTTTTTTTCAACTTTGGCAAGCAGTTCGGCGCTGATATTGATTTGCGCCGCAGTAACAATACTGAGCGCAAACCCCAACAGCAAAAGCAGTATTCTAAAACCTCGACTAAACATAATGCTTACCGACTTGCGCCGAACAAGCCTATCTCGCGCATCACGGCATAGTCTGCATCCGACTGTACATTTTCTGCCAAAATCACAATATCAAGCAATTGCGCCGCTTGTTGCATGGTTTCGATAAAAGCTTTTTTACTTTCATCGCGGCTTAAGTCACTGCCTAAATCGCGCGCCAAACGGATATAGTCAGGCCTTAAATCTTTCGCCATATCCAGCGGCATGGATTGGGTTTCAAAGCGTTTTAACATCACCTTGGCACCCAAAGAATGGATAAATTCAAAAAAATCACGATAGACATTGGCTTCTTTTGCCACCGCATACGCCGAAATGCTAAACACCAATTGTGCGGCAATAGCCGAATCCCTGATCTCGCCAGCCAGCCAAACCCTAAAATCGGCATTTTTAACCGTCCGGGTTGACAGGTTGACGGCAACTGCATGGCTAATATTTTCCAACCGGATATGATCCATCACCCGCTGCGTCACGCCTTGATCCAGCTCAACGATTTTGGCGAATTTTTCCGCAATGGAAACAAAAGTGCCAATCGGAATAACCTTGCCTTGCGGGTCAAACGCCTGGGTAAAGGCCTCCTCCATGAACACGGTATCGGTTGCAAACTGCTTGATCTCGCCGATGTAACTTACCTGATAGGCTTTTTGGTCGATGATGTTAAAGACCAAATCCTTCCATTCGGCGATGTCTTTGGCATGGTTGCTGCCTATCCTAAAATAATAACTGTTGGAGCCAATCAGTTGCGCCTGCTCGAACGCCTCATTGGCGGCCGCCAAAATGTCGGCGGTCGTACCTAATGGGTTAAACATGGCGATACCGATATGGGCAATATCCTTGCGCCGGTAATCGTCGCCCAGCCCGGCAAGCAAGGCTGACACCGATTGCGCCAATTGTTCCGCCTGCTCCCGGCTTAAACTTCTGGCCAGAATCGCAAATTCGGAGCCGAAAAAACGATAGGGCGTCACCAAACCAGGCTCATATTGCGCGGAAACCTTGTTCAACAAACCGGCAAAGCGTTTTAAAAATTGATCAATGGTATCGCTACCGTGTTCCTTGGCCAAACTTGCCAGACCGTCTATTTTGATAACAAAAACAAACGCCTCAATATCGGCCATAAACAACTGCTTCATATCGGTTTCGAAGCTGCTTTTTTTATGTAAGCCGGTTAAATCATCCAATTGCAGCTTTTTGCCGATAGAATCCAGTTTTGTCGTAAAGCTGCTGATCGCCCCCTCAATCTTTTTCGACATGGTATTCATTGAAATGGCCACATTTCTAACCTCAAGCGTCCACGGCAATTTCTCAATGGTTTTAAACTGGCCGTTGGCAATCGCCAGCGCCAGCTCGTTAATCGCTTTTAACGGCAACAACATAAAGCGCAAAATCAAAAATAACAGCAACACCGCGCCGGTAAAGGTAATTAAAGAATAATTGAACGAACTTTGCGCCAGCTGATACAGCTTCAAATAGGCGAAGCCGGGATTAATCGTCACATAAACCGTACCGCCGATAGACCAACCCGAGCTGATTTCGCTTTCCGCCGTCGCGGTTTGTATCGGTAAAAAGTCAATGAACCACTGCGGAACTTCAGTAAAAATCTTATCGTTTTTCACCGTCACCAACGGCTTGTTATCGACATTCACCAACCTGATTTCGCCGTAATAGCCCATATCGAAAATGGCATTAATCATCGTCTCCAGCACCGGATCATTTTCATTGCCGATATAAGGACTTAGCGACAAACCCAGCGAAGTCGCAGTATCTTGGGCATGAACCTGGGATTCGGATTCCAAATAATCCCTGATTTTATTAACGCTCAACAAAAAATTGACACTAAAAATAATGAGAAAAATAGCGGAAACCAGTATTAACAACTGTTTAGATAAAGACATGCTGACAGCCCTGTATTTTGATAATTAAACGGATAATCGAGACCCGGCAAGTATAGACCACCTCGGACTAAGCACAAGTATCATAACTACTCAGCGAAAATAGAACACGGATGGCACAGATAGGACAGATTTACACAGACTTTTTTAGAATGTGCTGTGTTTTTGATCAGTGTCATCCGTTTTATAAGTAACTCCCCATCCCAAGTTAGTACCAATGTACACTTGGATAAATACCGGTCTGTGAAATAATTAAAACGTATTTTCAGATGCGGTTCCCATGATTCCAAGCAATCATCAGCAAAGATAATTAGCTCTAAATTAAGCATTTAATGTCTGAAAACCCATAAACTTCATAAGAACAACAACCCCGTATTAAGGAGATTAACATGGCCAGTTTAGGTTCAGTGCAATCCATCCAGGGTACCGTCAAGGCAATTGCCGCCGACGGAACCGAACGTATATTAAATAGCGGAGATCAAGTATTTACAGGAGAGCGTATCGTCACAGGCCCTGATGGCGTCATCGGGATCACCTTAGATAACGGCTCATTCATGACCTTGGGTCAAAACTCTTCAGAAATGCTCGACGAAGCCCTGCTCAATGCAGGCAATGATTTATTAGGAGGCTCAGAAAATCCAGCTAATGAAGCCGGACAAGAAGGCCAAACGGCCGGTGCGACCAACCGCGATGCGGCTCAAGAACAAGTTGATGCCATTCAACAAGCCTTATTAGACGGCGGCGATCCTACCGTAGAAATGGAAGCGACCGCAGCAGGTGCACCCGGTGCAGGCGGCGGCGTAGCGGATGGCGGCAATGAAGGCGGCGAAGTTGTAATCCGTACCTATGATGCCCCCGAAGCCGAACCTGATGCCGGCTACGACACCACAGGCCCCGGCACTGGCTTTACTGAAACTAACGAAGAATTTAACCCATTGTTAGCCGAGGACGAGGAGCCAACGAGCCCAACAAGCCCAACAAGCCCAACGAGCCCAACGAGCCCAACGAGCCCAACAAGCCCAACAAGCCCAACGAGCCCAACGAGCCCAACAAGCCCAACGAGCCCAACGAGCCCAACAAGCCCAACAAGCCCAACGAGCCCAACGAGCCCAACTACGCCGACAGATGACTCTGATGCCGATGCGGATGCGGATGCGGATGCAGATGCGGACGCTGATGCGGATGCCGATGCGGACGCGGATGCCGATGCGGATGCGGATGCGGACGCGGATGCTGATGCTGATGCGGACGCGGATGCTGATGCTGATGCTGATGCTGATGCGGATGCCGATGCGGACGCGGATGCCGATGCCGATGCCGATGCGGACGCGGACGCGGATGCCGATGCCGATGCCGATGCCGATGCCGATGCGGATGCGGACGCGGATGCCGATGCGGACGCGGATGCGGATGCCGATGCGGACGCTGATGCGGACGCGGACGCGGATGCGGATGCGGATGCGGATGCCGATGCCGATGCCGATGCGGATGCTGATGCGGATGCGGATGCTGATGCTGATGCGGACGCGGATGCGGATGCGGATGCGGATGCGGACGCGGATGCCGATGCGGATGCCGATGCGGACGCTGATGCGGATGCCGATGCGGATGCGGATGCCGATGCGGATGCCGATGCCGATGCGGATGCCGATGCGGATGCGGATGCGGACGCTGATGCCGATGCCGATGCCGATGCCGATGCGGATGCGGATGCCGATGCGGACGCTGATGCGGATGCGGATGCGGATGCCGATGCGGATGCCGATGCCGACGCCGATGCGGATGCCGATGCCGATGCCGATGCCGATGCCGACGCCGATGCGGATGCCGATGCCGATGCCGATGCCGATGCCGATGCGGATGCCGATGCCGATGCCGATGCCGATGCGGATGCGGATGCCGATGCGGATGCCGACAGCGATTCCGATAGCGACAGCGACTCCGATAGCGACAGCGATTCCGACTCTGACAGCGATTCCGACTCTGACAGCGACTCCGATAGCGACAGCGATTCTGACTCTGACAGTGACTCCGATAGCGACAGCGATTCTGACTCTGACAGTGACTCCGATAGCGACAGCGATTCCGACTCTGACAGCGACTCCGATAGCGACAGCGATTCCGACTCTGACAGTGATTCCGATAGCGACAGCGATTCCGACTCTGACAGTGACTCCGATAGCGACAGCGATTCTGACTCTGACAGTGATTCCGATAGCGACAGCGATTCTGACTCTGACTCCGATAGCGACAGCGATTCCGACTCTGACAGTGATTCCGATAGCGACAGCGACTCTGACAGTGATTCCGATAGCGACAGCGACTCTGACAGTGATTCCGATAGCGACAGCGACTCTGACTCTGACAGTGATTCCGATAGCGACAGCGATTCTAAAACTGATAACTCTGATGCTAACGGTAAAGGTGGTAATAACCATGACCGTGTAGATAAAGACAGTGAAGCGCAAGAGAAAGCGGAAGATAAGAAGGGAACTACAACTGATGATTCTGACGCTAAAACTAAAACTGATAATTCGGATGCTAACGGTAAAGAGGGTAATAACCACGACCGTGTAGATAAAGACAGTGAAGCGCAAGAGAAAGCAGAAGATAAGAAGGGAACTACAACTGATGAGTCTGATTCTGACGCTAAAACTAAAACTGATAATTCGGATGCTAACGGTAAAGATGGTAATAACCATGACCGTGTAGATAAAGACAGTGAAGCGCAAGAGAAAGCGGAAGATAAGGAAACTGCTAACGGTAAAGGCAGGGATGGCGAAAGCCTCCGTTCCGCAAGCCAGGACAATAATTCAGATGAATCTACGCTAAAACCAAGTGACCTGTTGGATGACGGTGGTGATGATCTGTTCAGCAGTAATGGACCGCAAGGTAGCGTTGGTGGTGATGTTGATCCGCTAAATCCATTTAACATGGAACAAGCAGCCCATGAGGATCTTAACCAAGAAGGAGACGTATAAGCGAGGCAGCCGGATTGCCTGATGTTTGGCAATCCGGCATTTTCTTAAACTGAAATAAAAACCCCCGCCGGTTATCCGTCGGGGGTTTTTATTTTCCCCTTACAATAAAATCCCTCATAGGCCTACTGTAAGGGTTTTTTATTATGTCCATTAAGCTAAAATGAGGGCATTCACTTTCCAACAATTAAGACTTTTTACTCATGATTATTTCCGAACAAATCATCCGAATCCGAGAAATAACTGCCCAACACTGTCGCCAATTGGATAAACCCTATCCAACGCTTACTTTATTTTTTTCGGTCAGTAACACAAAAGAACGCGCCAAAGTGACACATGTTTCCGCTGATAGCTTTGATCAAGCGTGGAGCCAGGGTATTGCCAAGCTGCGTAAGCTACTAGACCGGCATAAATTAAAACAAGGCTGGCTGCGGGTCGATTGGGTGACGCACATTGAAGCCTTAACATGGGAGGAATTGAATAAACAATTGCAAGATACTAAGCGCAATTATTTTCGTAAGGGTTTGGCGTTTGATAGCGCATTGAATCTCGCTTTTTTAGAGCAGGAGCTGAATGCCAATGCCATGCTATATGTGGGTGGCGATGAAGCAAATGTCCAGCTCAATGAGAAAAATTTTATCCGTTATGCAACTAGCCGCTACGGTAAAAAAAACTCAGTCGATTTCTCTTTGCAAGCGCCGGTTTATGTATTTTCAACTCAAGGTGCATTTTGCGATACATCGGGGACTTGTCATTTATTGGCCGGTTCAGGCTTAGATAGTGGGCGGCGTATTTTGCCACCGTTAGATACCCATCAAGTCACTCACTTAATTGAAACCAGTAGTCAGTATTTAGCCGGACAAGTCAAAAAATCCGGTGAATTTTTTTACGGTTGGCATCCCTGTTTTGATCGAAAAATACCTACTTACAACACCTTGCGCCATGTCAGTTCTACTTATGCCATGATCGAGGCTTGGGAGGTGAGCGGCGATAAAATACTAAAAGCCGCAATCGAGCGGTCTATCACCCATTTCACCCAGGTTTTGATTAAAACCTATACCCTACCGACGGGTGAGACAGCCGCTTATTTAACCGATCTTAACGATGAAATAAAATTGGGCGGCAACGCGGTTTGTTTACTGGCGCTGGTCAAATACAGCGAAGTGACGGGTAACCGCGATTATTTAGAATTATTGGCGCAATTGGCTTTAGGTATTGTCGCTATGCAGGATGCCGCTACTGGCCGTTTCGACCATGTGTTGAATACGGCTGATTTATCGCTAAAAGAAGCCTTTCGCATTATTTATTATGACGGCGAAGCGGCGTTTGGCTTAATGCGTCTTTATGGTTTAACGCAAGATCCGCGTTGGTTGGGCGCAGTTGAAAAAGCCTTTGATTATTTCATTGCTAATAAACACTGGAAAGCGCATGACCATTGGTTAAGTTATTGCGTTAACGAATTGACCCGTTATAAACCGGAAGAAAAATATTTTCGTTTTGGCATTCAAAATATTAAAGATCACCTGGACTTTGTATTGGAACGTGTCACTACTTTCCCCACCTTGCTTGAATTAATGATGGCAGCCGAACAAATGTTAGTCAGGCTAAAAGACATGCCGGATATGCAGTCGGTATTGCAGGAACTGGATATTGATAAATTCTATCGGGCCTTGGATTACCGCGCCCATTATTTGCTCAACGGTTATTTTTGGCCGGAAATGGCGATGTATTTTCAAAATCCAGCTCGAATCGTTGGTAGTTTTTTTATTCGTCACCATGGTTTTAGAGTGCGGATTGATGATGTGGAGCATTATTTGTCGGGGTTTGTGGCGTATAGGAAGATGCTGGGAAGAAAACCGCAACGAACCGGTTCGTTGGACAGCAACCTGAAAACTCCACCGGTCAAAATAGATAATGAACGTTACTTGGAATTATATAAAACGACCTTATCCAATAAAAAAGACGACTACAAAAAATTAGATTGGCTTAGTGAGCGGCAAATGCTATGCCGCTTTGAAATGGCAGATAAAGTCATTGATTTTTCCAAAGTGAATAGCTGGATTGATTTGGGTTGCGGCACGGGTGATTTTTTTCATTATATTTTAGGTAAACATACGATAGGAACTGTTGTAGGTTTGGATGCAACCGATAAATTTATTGATATTTCTAAACAAAAAAACAAGGCCTACCCTATCGACTATGTCATTGATAACCTGATGACTTATAAAGACACACACACTTATGATTTAGTGACTTTATCAGGCATATTACAATTGTTAGACTTTGAAAAAATTGAAACCGTTTTTTCAATTTTAACCTCTCTGGTAAAACCAGGTGGTCAACTGTGGATAGATACGCTCAGTTATGATTATGAAAATACCCGAAGAAAAAACAGCGTTTGGCGTTTTAAATGTACGGAACTCATTCACTGGTTGAGTCAATGTCATTTTAGCAAAATCACTGGTCATGCATTTAATGAGCAAACCGAGCTGGTTAATTCTCAGGATAGTTTTTTGCTCTATCTATACGGTATCAATGAACAGCCTGTTATCAATATGAGTGAATCGGACTCCTCGCAATCCCGCATAAATACCCAAATAAACCTGGTTGAAAGTCCGCCCAAAATCAAAATTCCCCCAGCACTCCAGGATTTGAAGCTGATTAAACTTGCTGATCAACGGCGCTTTCTCCAGGCCGCAGAAGCAGGTGGACAAAACTCATGGCTGTATTTTTTTCCTTTTTTGTATTGTTTTTCCAAAGCACGCACACAAACGCTGTTATGGGAGCAAATTGATTATTCCATCTGCTTGTATTTATTGCGTGAAGATGAGGAAGGTTTCAATTTACGCTTGTATTTACCGCCCTTTCCCTTTAATCAACATGCGCTAAGGGTTGCCACAGACCGACTAAAGCAATTTAATCGTGATCATAGCAGTTCGATTCTTTGGCTGGAAGAGCGGCAAAAAAATGATATTCAGCAGTATGGTTATCGCCTTAAATTGGTCGAAGAAGAGTATGTGTACGACAATTCTTTAGTAACCGCCGCCAGTGGTAAGGCTTTTGAACGTTTACGTAGCAAAGTCAATCGTATTAGCAAAATACCGAATCTGGATATTAGGCCATATCGACCGGAAGATCAGGCCGATTGCTTGAGCTTGCTGCAACATTGGCGCACTACGGTAGAAAGCGAAAAAGGCTTAAAAATAGGTGGTTATAACTATGCGAGAAATCTTCTTAACTATGCTACAGGCTTTGATGAAGATATTTTAAAAGCACAGGTCATTGCGATTGACGGGGCTATTCGAGCGTTTACCTTTGGTGGGAAAATAACGTCTGAGTATGGCAGCTTGTTTATCACTATATCTGATCATGCCATTGAAGGATTAGGCTATGTGCAGCGTAAAGCGTTTATGGAAGCACATCCGTATTTACCTTTTTTCAATGATTCGTCTGATGCTGATCGTGAGGGATTAGCGTATCTGAAGAATGCCTTCAAGCCGGTGATAAAAAATAAACTTTACCGGACTAGGCGCTAGTTTTGAATGCTCAATATGGTTGCAGTGGTTTCAGGTTATCGTTAGTCATCGGTACGACATAATCTGAGAGGCTGTGAAAAAATCAAGATATTAACCCCCCTTAATCCCCTTTTTCAAAGGGGGAGGCTGGAACAGCTTTCTTTTAATCATAAAGGGTATGAACAATGACGCTAAAGCTTTGCACTTCCATTGTTTAACCTTCATTTGTTCATTTGCTCAAGTTATTTCATGCACATCGCTTAATTCAAAGAAGTCATCATCTTCCCATGGCCGACTAACCAAACGTTTCATCCGCAGTCCGGGTAACTGTTTGAGATAACGAAGCAAGCGGGGTAAATCACTTTCATAAATTCCCTTAACACACAAAATATCATCATTTTCCAGACTATTTAGCACAGCTTCTTGTATATCCGCCACTGTAAAGCGATGTTCCCAAATAACATTATCTGGGACTACTGCGCCATGTTCGGTAAAGTATTCAACGCTAAACAGGCAATGAATATCAGCATCCGCTATCAGTTGCTTAAAATAGGCTAAATCCAGTAACGCGACTTCACCGTCCACATGATCGACAAAATTAGAGGTAACTACTATTTTTTTACCCTGGGCTTCGGGCTGAAAAGCAGCAACTGTTTTAAAAAAAGAGCTATAACCTTCAATACCACCGCGCCGACTTTGATCGTAAAGATAAAAGTGTTTATTTTGATAATGAATATGATACAACGCACCACTGCTTTTAAAATTAGTGCATTGATAATAATGCGCAACCGCCGTTTTGACATCAATCCCTAAATGATAAACACATAATAATTCAGCTAACGAGGCAGTCGGCGCATGGGCTTCTGGAAAAGGTACGCGATAGCGAATAATTTCGCCTTCGATAGCGGCAACGATATCCCAGCCAAATTGCCTAAAACGTTGCGCTAATAAACGCGCATGGCAGTTTGCGCCGCTGCCGAAAGTCAGAATGTTAATGCCAGGATAACGTTGCAATGCCGCCAGAATTTGCGGGTAATATTCACTGTCATAAGGCGCGATAAACTTACCACCTGCGGCCAGACCACTGGCATAGGTGGTTTTTAGCCAGATAATATGATCAATGGTTTTGAATTTTTCAATATGTTCATGGCCGATAGAGGTGAGTACCACAATATCGGGGGCAATAATTTTGACGCGTCGTAAAATTTTACGTTCATGCTCAATAGGCTTTTCTAAGACAAAAACCTCGGTATTCCTTTTCAGTGAGGCAAAATCACAATAGGTGGAAGCGTTAAAATTAGAACTATTAAGACAAGTATACGTTGGTAAATGCTCTTTTAATAAATGCCATAAATGTGTTTTAAAAGCAGTTTTACCATAACTACCGACCACTAAAATACGCTTAGCAGTCGATAATTTGCTGGTTCTAATGGCGATTTTTCGTAGTGCCTGATAAGTATCTGACACTCGCAATATTGGGATATGCACGTTTAAGGGCGTCTCCATATTCGCCATAATCGCCACAATACCCTTGGCAACCATGTCTGGTACTTTATGCAGATTATATAAATACTTTTTATTCGGCCATTTCTCATGGCGAATGACCAATAAATCGCCTGGCTCGATATACTTTGGCACATAATGAAATTTCTTAACGGTCAGTTCGCCACTCAAGTTTTCCCAGGTGCCTTGAGTAATTTCGGCAAGTTGTTGGGCACTGAAAAAAGCACTCTCATCAATAGCAAACATAGCACACTCTAATCACAGCGCTGTTGGGTATAAATATCTATAGCTTGATCTACCGCTTGGATAAACGCTAGCAGTTCCGGCTCGTTTTGTTGTTGTGTATCGCAGGTTTGTCGGATGGCTTGTTTAACAGCACAAAAAATAGGTACATGATTATCTGGGTTATATTTTTGATCATCTTCATCCCAGTTGTAAGCTGCATAGCCACGTTCTTGTGTGACTTTATCGCTTTGCTCTTGTAAATTTTCCAGCAAGTGCTTGATAAAACTATAGCCGTGTACCCTATTGTCTTCAAAAGGATGCGGATAGGAGGTAATCCGTTGCTGTGCAATCGCAGGCAAAGGAAATTGTCCGGCATTACGGTCACAAAGGTAAGCCAGACGGTTCCAAAATACTGAGGCACCATAATCTTCTTCTACCAATAGTACTAACGCCTGCGGGTTGTTCGGTAAGCGACTATCCTCACCAACCCCTTCTTTAAACGCATATTCAGCCCAACGTGCAGTGCCTTCGGTATACCAGCGGTTTTTAAACATCGTATAACCATTTTGAAAAACATGGAACAGTTCATGTGGGGGGGTCATGGTTTGATCACGTAAATTATTAGCTAGTTTGATAATAAGTACATGATCCGTTTTATCTTTAAGTTTTTGATAACGAAATTTAGTGACTTCATCACCGACGCTACCCTTATCTTCCATCGTTAACACGTGTACATCCAGGTAACGTGCTTTCCCTTGATAACGCTTACTAGCCAAGGGATGAGTAAAGCCAAATACATCGGTGTATAACACAGCGGCAGCTTGTAATTTTAGTGCTAGATGCTCAATATAATCTGGAATCCCATTATTGTTTTGATCTTCTCTCTGTTCAATGGGCAAAGCATGTATACCTTCGAGGGTATAAAAAATTCTGAATTCTCCCACACTATAAACGTTGTCGAGATTGGCTCGACTTGCTTTGGCGTTATCTGCCAATACTGACCAGGAAAATGATAGCAGGAGTAGTAGACATAATTTAGACATAACGGTTCTCTGATAAAGTTAAGAATGAGTCTCGGGAATATAGCCTAATTGTTGCGCGAAAGGTTCTCCTAAGATATTCACTAATTTGTGCAGGGCGTAAGCTGGCGGTATCCTAGGCATAGTGAGTGATAGAATATAGCGTGCGTAACAGTCAGCAAATTGCTGAGTTTGCACAGCGCTTCCCTGATCAGCCAGTTTGATCACAATCGCTTTGGCTAGCTGCAAGGGGCAAGGTTGCGAAAAAGCTTCTCGTTCATCACAAGTCATTATATCGTTGAGTAACGGCTTGCCTTGATAATAAATGGTCGCTTCGCCTAGATGGCGAGTGATATAAAAATAATCGCCATTCATTACGCTATGGTAGATGGCTGTTTTCAATAACTGCGTATGCTGCTCGCTAATACAATGGCTCGTACTTCTATTTTTTTTGTTAATTACCCTAGTAATTTTGTCTTGTACTGCGCTAGCTAACGCATCCGGTTCAGGGCAGTCGTGTATATAGTTCAAATAGATTTTTTGTACCGTGGCGCTAAGCAGCAAAAAAGGAAAATAACGGACTGCAAAACCTTGCAAGCTGTCAATAAAGGCCAAAATAAGGGAACTGGCATGCGGGTGAGTGCGCACCGTGACAAAAATATCCTGTATGCCCTGTTTAATTTCAGCGGCATATAGCCGATGTATGTTTTGTGGAGGGGTGTGGGTTTTGTTTAAATGACGATTACTGCCTTTACCGGTCACGATCACCATATTTTCAAGCGCGACTTCATGTAAGCGGCTGTCAGGTTCTTTAAGGCGTGAATTGTTGACCAGTTGATTATGTCTTACGGCATACCGTGTAGTTGAACGTATAGTATTCAAGCTGTTCTGCCAAAAACTGCTGAGTAATGAACGTTCTAACGAAGCCGGCGGCACGGTAATCGTGGCATTGTCATCCAGTTCTTGCAAAAAGGTACGCAATACTAGCGGTTCAAAGGCAATGTCGGCATCCGCTAGATAGGCTTGTTTACCGCTGATTCTGATATTACAGGGCAATAAATCATACAATCCTAACAGTAAACTGATGCCGGTTAATTGACCGAGTTGTCGATATAAAATTTGTGCTTGTGCATCGCTTAACACATTATCTTGCTCAGTACCGCAGCTTAAGTAACCAACATAACCATAATATCCTTGTGCATCCTGGCAAGGAAAAAAGGGGTAGGTAGGTATTGGAGTCACAGCAGTGCCTAAGGTTTCTGCCAACAAGTTATTAAACAACTCAATAAAACTAGGTTCAGCACCAGCGATATGCCCGACCAGTTTTGCTTCTATGCGTAAATCGCGTGGTTTATAAACAATTTTTTGTCCACATGCCAAGGTAACAATGACTATGCGTTGACCGCCGTTAAATGCGAATTGTCCGGCTATTTGCCAATGTGTCACACCTTGAAGTGAGGCATGATTCTTGGTGAATATCGCAGTTATCGCTGGCATATCGTGGGCTAGGCGTTGTGCAGTCAGCGTGGTCGTGGCAATAAAGTAACGTATTTCGTTATCCAGTGCTTGTTGTAAAGATCGGTTACCGGCAATCACACGTTCAAAAGCTTCTTGGGGATTGCGCGTACTTTTCAATAAGTTTTGCATCAGTTGATTATACGGCTGCTCTAGGCAGTGTTGTCGTTCAAAATATCGAGCCAGTGCCGTCAGTAAAAAGCGTTGATCGAGTAGTTCGGCCAGTTGGCTGCCAATCTCGGCAAGCAAGGCTTGCCTAGTCGAAGCATCAATCGGCTTAATGATATCCACCACGGCAAGTAGTGCTTTAAAGATCAAGTGCTTTAATAATTTTCCTCGGTATCGACTGGCAAAGGTTACTTGTGCTAACGCTTGTGTGGCCAACTGTTCATTGTTCATAACGCCTCTGCTATAGTTGTCTGGATTGTGGGATCAACAAGTTCACCATGTGATAATTAAAATTGTCCTAAAAACGCTATAAGTCGGGTATGTTTCCAAGACTACTACCGTTAATTTTTAAAACTCTTCCCGATTTCTCAGGGGCGCCACTACATGTAGATACTGTGCATTAGAAGCAATAACATTGACGTGATTTTTATATTTTAATATCAATGTGTTGATAGCGCATCACCGTAACTTCTCATTAGTCACAGGTCGCATATAAATCAATTACTTACAGAGAGAAAAATATTTTAAGCTGAGAATAAACGTTGTTTTTAGTGCCGATTCACATCGATGCGTCGTAAGCCATTGATTTATCGTTATCGAAAAATTAAAAATGCGTTTTTTTGTAAATTTTATTGATCCTAAGTTATTGAAAAATAAGCTTACCTGTGACTAATGAAAAGTTACTACATCAGAAACTCGATTTCTAATCACATAGGACTTACGCATTGACGGAATGCCTAAATTGTGGATTGAGATTTTTTATTTCAGGCATGAGTGTCGCGATAGAATTTGCTACCACAGTATTAAATAACTCACGCTGGAGCTCGTAACAGTTACTGATAAGCTCAGCGA
>JAUXXQ010000198.1 GCA_030684815.1 Methylobacter sp.
AGAAAGCTTATGTACATTGACATAACACAGCGGGCTGTTGGGGGGCGTGTAATTTCTCTCATGGCGGGTGTCCTATTTGTTTTTACTAGGCTATGTCACTTTGATCTCGCTTTTGTTAATTTGTCAATGCGTAAGTCCTAAATGAGAAAAAACATGCGATTTACAAAAAGCGCATCATTAGGGGAAATGACCGTTACTTTTCATGTGCGTTGGTCTTTAGAAAATTACCCAGGATATTGAAATGGTAGAGTTACACCAACCGAGAACAACAGGCTCTATACCAAAAGTCACCTGCTTTCATGATGGCGAATGTCCGATCTGCAATATTGAAATCAATGCGATGAAAAAACTCGATAAAGAGGGCAATATTAATTGGGTGGATATTACCGGTGACCCGGCCGCGTTGGCGAAAGCGGGCTTAACCTACAAACAAGCAATGGATCGGATGCATGTCATCGACGAAAATCAGCAACTGCAATCTGGCGTGTTTGGTTTTTTACACGTATGGAAGCAGCTTCCTTATTACCGGCGTATTGCGCCAATTATAGAGTATGTACCGGGACTCCTGCCGCTAATGGAGTTTTGCTATCGTATTTTTGCCCGCTATCGTTTGCCGCTTACCGGTAAAAAACAGATCAAAGAACAGTAACGATGAATCAAATAAATCCCCATAAACTGCTGCGCTCAAAATGGACAGCCGTTACACCGAGGCAAAAAGAACGCCACTTTATGGTAACCAAACTGATCCGTGCAGAGAATGAAGAGATTATCGCTTGCGAATTAGAAGCCGTGATAAATAATAATCTCTACGAAATGGATTGGAAGGAGCTTAAAGATTCATCCTGTTGGCTGATAGGCTGGCACTGAGACAGCTGGCTTTTCCTGATTTCGCGGGGTAGGAGTGCCTTAATTTCGATCCAGGTAACCGGCTTTACTATGACAACACGGCATTAAATTTTGCATTAATAACGGGGTCAAGTTTAAAGGTTTCTTTGGCAAGGTTGAGTTGCATGGTGGCTTTAGCAAGGTCGCGTAAAGAATCATCAATGGCATAACCTTTACCCTCTTTCAGCCAATCTAATACGCTGGCAAGATGCCAAATCGCCGAACTGCCTTCGTGAATAGGTAGAGGAAAAGAAGCTTGATTATTTAACATGAGTTTTCGGATGTTTTGCCTAGAACAGCCGGCTACTTCAGCTATATCCGACAAACCTACAAAATCAGGTGTCGCTTCAATAAGCTGGGCATCTGGAATGACACTTTTAACCTGTTCAATGGCAGAACATAATGCTGCTAATGCGTTTTCAGCTTCTCGATTAAAATTCAGTGCAATGCGTCCACTTTGACCAATACCTACCAATGCGTCATCACAACCGACTTCAGCAAGACTATCAAGGTAAGTGTCTGGATTGACTGACGCATCAGAAAAATTGAATTTCAAGGTGAATTCATATTCTTGCATGGTTATTCCTCACTCTCTGACTTTTTTCGGCGGCTACAGTGATCAACCACTCGCTTAATTTGTTTGGCATGAGTTCCCGCATTTTTGGGTGTACTCCAAATGCTGGCAATACAAAATTCCCCGCAGCGACATTCTTTGTCATTGTAAGGGCAATAAATTTTTCCCCAAGCATGTGAGCCGCCCGCTTCAACTTTCCAACCGTGTGCTTCGGCATAACGCAGGGCGTCTTCAATCTCTTGTTTAGGGTGGCTTCTTCTAATCATAATTATTTTTTAAACGAAGAGAGTATTAGAGTACTGATGAATTGTCAATTGACAACTTTTTACTATCAATGAGTCATGGAACTATTGTTTTTTTTCGCCAATTTAATCATCAAGAATAAATGATAAAGTCTTCTACTAGCATGGCCTTTCTCCTATACAGTTACTTTTGGTAGAATAACTTTACGGCAGTCGTAGCCTTGCCTTTAAAGTGGACCCCATTGTCCAGACAATTTTTACCTTAATTTAAGAGGGTATCGTTTCCATTACAGCGGATTGGCGCTGCCCCATTTCTTCTGATGAAGAACCTTGCTTGTCATTAAAATGATCAACTATCCTTGCGCCACCGCCTTCCCCTGCCAGATAAATGTAATCTGGCGTTTTGTAGCCTAATGACTGGTGAAACCGCTCACTGTTGTAAAAGACAAAATATTCGGCCAGACCGGCTAACAATTCCGGCATTGAGGCATAATTTTTCGGATAAACATCTTCGTGCTTTACACTCCGCCAGAGCCGTTCAACAAAGATATTGTCCAATGCCCGACCTCGACCATCCATACTGATTTTTATGTTGTTTTCTTGTAATACCTGAATCCATTTCTCACTGGTGAACTGCGAACCCTGATCGGTATTAAAAATCTCAGGTACGCCGTATTTATTGATGGCAGCCGTTAAACAGTCCACACAAAAACCAACGTCCATCGTATTCGATACCTGCCAGGCCAGAACTTTACGGCTATACCAGTCAATAACGGCTACCAGATACACAAAGCCCTGCGCTAGCCGTATATAAGTTATATCCGTGCTCCAGACGTGACCTGGGCGAATAATCTCTAACCCTCTGAGCTCTGTACATGACAAAAAATCATCGAAATACAGAGAAGCCTTTCAAATCAATAAAATGAATAATACGTTGCAATGCGCACTCCAGTGAATAGGTGACGTTAAGCAATACGTCGCGAATGACATCCAGCCCCACCCTGAAA
>JAUXXQ010000199.1 GCA_030684815.1 Methylobacter sp.
CAAGTCCTGCCCTACCTTTCGGACTGTTGGCGGAAATGCTCCCGCAACACGAACAAGCTTGGGTACTGTATGCTTCGTTGACTTCTATGAACACGCCTTGCGTCGCTATCGACTTATATTCAAGTTGTGTTTTTAGCATCGTCCAGCCTGCATCTAACACGGACTTCGCCATGTTAGTTTTCGCAAGGCCGGACGCGCTGACGTTGCCGACGACGATTAAACTGTTTTCTTTGACTATTTTATTGCTGAATTTATGGATGGCATCCGCACGACGATTTTTAATCCTGGCGTGAATGCTTTTAACCTGTTTTTTCTTGTTGGCACGTTGGGCTTTGCCGAGTTTGGCTTCGCTGTTCCGGTAGCAGTCCTGACGTTCCAGGGTATCGCCGTTGGAGCAGGTGGCGGTTGTCTTTAAGCCTAAGTCGATGCCGATTTGACCGTGGCCGGACAGTCTTTCTTCAATTTCAACATGCACAACAATATTGAAGTACCAGCGGCCTCTGGCATCCTGGCTGAATGAGCCGCTTCTAAAGTCGTACTGGCTTAGACCGTAGCTGTCCCAACAGTTGAAATAGAAGCCGTAAAACCGAATTTGACCATTCACCCACACTGCCGCACCGGACTTGAACGGAACCCAGCCTAACGCACGTCTGGCACCACCGGATGAACGCCACCTCAGTTTGTTTTTCTTGAACTGCTTTCTGGCTTTGGCGTGGACGGCAATAACTTCCTGCACTGTACCCGCACCGATAATCATGTCCCTGTCTTTGCGGATGCCTTTGAGTTCTTTCATTAAATCAAATGCCGAGGTGCCGCAATTGATATAACCGACTTCCGGGATGGGCACCCAGGAAAATTCGGCGCTTTCTTCATTGGCCGCATTCCAAACCTGATTGCACTCGAAAGCCATGCGGTTCAACACATCTGTATGTTTATCCTTGATCCTGACTTTTAGTGTTTTGGTTTGTGTTTTCATTGGATTATGGTGGTACAGCGCATTTTATGGCTAAGCAGATTAAACGTTTTCAGATTCGGATGACAGCAGATTTTTTCTGTGCGATAAAAAAAGCTAAATCTTAGGACGGTTTCAATCGCCAAATTAATTGTATGGGCGCTCACAGAATGACTGCAAACAAAATAAACCAAGGGCATCCTTACATCCCCCACCTGAAGGAAGGGGCTTTACGGACTTTTTTGGTAAAACGGCTGTTACGTTTAAAACCGCCCGCCCAGCCAACGTTAAACTACGCCGACGATGACCGCTTCACCATTCCCATCCATTATCAAAAATCAGCCAAAAAACCGCGCCGGTATTTAGGCCGGTTCCGGTCTTGATTGCTTAGCCCAAAAACATCGCATCACCATAGCTGAAAAACCGGTAAGAACGATCAATAGCATGATGGTAGGCCGTCATAATCTGCTCATAACCGGCAAATGCCGAAACCAGCATCAGCAAGGTCGATTCGGGCAGATGAAAGTTAGTCAGCAGCGCATCGACCGATTTGAATTGATAACCGGGGGTAATAAATAAATCAGTATCGCCAAAACCGGCTTCCAGTTGGCCGCTTCGGGATGCCGATTCCAACGCCCGAACTGCCGTCGTTCCAATCGCAACAACCCGCCCGCCTCTGGCTCTGGCTTGCTGAACTGCCGCCACCGTCTCCGGCAACACCGCAAAATATTCCTTGTGCATCAAATGCTCTGACAGGTCTTCCACCCTGACCGGCTGAAAAGTACCGCTGCCAACATGTAATGTCACAAAAACGCTTTGCACACCTTTGGCCTTCAGCTTGTCCATCATCGCCTGATCAAAATGCAGGCCAGCGGTTGGCGCAGCAACCGCCCCCGCCTCCCGGGCAAAAACGGTTTGATAGCGGGTCAAGTCGGATGCGTCATCTGCACGCGTGATATAAGGCGGCAACGGAATATGGCCGATGCTCTCCAATATACCGAGCAAATTGGTACCGCCTTTAAATTCAAGCTTAAACAAGTCATCAGCCCTGCCTAACACTTCGCAGCAATAGCCCTGATCCAGTTCTATTAACGTACCGGCTTTTGCCGACTTGCTCGATCTGACATGGGCAATGGCATGATGCTCATCCAGAATGCGCTCGATAAGAATCTCGACCTTGCCGCCGCTTTGTTTGCTGCCAAATAATCGGGCCGGAATCACTTTGGTGTCATTAAAAACCAACAAATCATCTTCGTTGATCAACTCAATGAAATCGGTAAACTGACGGTCGATGATTTCCCCAGAATCACGCCCCATACATAACAGACGGCTTGCATTCCGTTCAGGCAAAGGTTTTTGCGCAATTAATGCTTCAGGCAACAGGTAATTAAACTCACTTTTTTTCATAGCTGGCAATATTATTAAGGTTGTTTTTGAATAGGGTTTAAAAAAAAGTAGCATTATTAATTAACTTTCCCTATAATGCACGTTCTTTGCCGGGGTGGCGGAACTGGTAGACGCGCCGGATTCAAAATCCGGTGATGGTGACATCGTGCCGGTTCGATTCCGGCCCTCGGTACCAAACATTGGTTCAGAGCCGTGCAAAGAACTACAAAAACCCGCAAGCCGCAAGGCTTAGCGGGTTTTTTATTGCCAAAAAAACGTAATCTGTGTAAATCTGCCCTATCAGTGCTATCCGTCGATTGCAGGGATGCAGGGGCAATTGAATTGCCGAGCCCCATTATTTTTTCGCTGAGTAGTTCACTCATATTCGGCCACTTTAATTAAAATACCCTTTCGCATAAAAATATAAGTGAACACACAAAACGCTTTCGTCAGCTGGTTCAGGGATTCATCCCCTTACATCCACGCCCACCGTAATAAAACCTTTGTCATCGCCTTTGGCGGCGAGGCAGTGCTGGCCGCTGACTTCGATCACCATGTCCACGATTTCGCCTTGCTGCACAGCTTGGGCATACGCTTGGTCTTGGTGCATGGCATACGGCCGCAGATTGATCAGCGGCTTGCCAAACTGGATGAGCCTGCACGTTTTCACAACAATTTGCGCATCACCGATGAACTGGCCTTGCAATGTGTCAAAGAAGCGGCCGGCCTGGTGCGAGTGGAGATTGAGGCGCTACTATCAATGGGGCTGGCCAATTCACCGATGGCAGGCGCAAAAATCAAAGTGGCTTCGGGCAATTTTGTCACCGCTAAACCGATTGGCGTGATTGATGGCGTTGATTATGGCCATACCGGCGCCGTGCGCCGCATCGACAGCGCGGCCATCCATCAGCAACTCGACCAAAACAATGTGGTGTTAATCTCGCCGGTCGGTTATTCACCCAGCGGCGAAGTATTTAATCTATCGGCAGAACAAGTCGCTACTGCCGTGTCGATTGCGTTAAAAGCGGAAAAATTGGTGTTATTGACTGAACAAAACTGCCGTCATCCTGACAATGGCGAACAACTCCAGCAAATGACCACTGCCGAGGCCGAGGCTTTCTTGCAGCAACATCTGGAACTTCCCATCGACATCAGCTTGCCGCTTAAAGCTGCGATACAAAGTTGCCAGGCCGGTATCGACCGGGTGCACTTACTTAACCGCTGCACCGACGGCGCACTGTTGCTCGAATTATTCAGCCGCGACGGTATCGGCACGCTGATCAGCTCAACCGCGTTTGAAGAACTGCGCCCGGCGACACTAAACGACATCGGCGGCATTTTGGAATTGATCAAGCCGCTGGAACAACAAGGCAAGCTGGCCAAACGCTCACGGGAAAAAATCGAAATGGAAATTGCCGACTATATTATCATTGAGCGCGACGGCTTGATTATCGGCTGCACCGCGTTGCACCCCGATGTCGAATGGCACTTCGGCGCCATTGCCTGCCTTGCCGTACACCCCGATTATCAAGGCGCACACCGGGGCAACCGGATGCTGGAATATGTTTATCGTCGGGCGGAGGCACTTAAACTTAACACCTTATTTGTGTTATCCACGCAAACCATGCACTGGTTTATTGAACGGGGTTTTTTATCGGCAGCACTGAGCGATCTGCCCGAGCGGCTCCGGGCGTTATATAACCCGCAAAGAAATTCTAAAGTGCTGTGTAAAAAAATAGGATAAAACTTCCGATGCCTGATAAAACCAACTGCCTGTCCATCCTGCAATTATCCGATTTACATATTTTGGCAGTGCCGGAAGACACGATGCTGGGCATTAACACCGAACATTATTTTCATGCCTGCCTAAAACAGGCGTTTGCTAAAAAACAGCGTTTCGATTTGATCATGCTGACCGGCGACTTGGCACAGGAACCTTGCCTGGCAAGTTACCGGCGCATTTTAAGCCGCCTTGAAGCCTATCAAACGCCTTGCATCTGTCTGCCCGGCAATCATGATGATTATCAGCTGATGCAACAGGTATTCAACACCGGGCACATTAACTGCCAAAAACAGGTGTTGTTAGGTGGCTGGCAACTAATTAGCCTAAATAGCCAGATACCCGGCAAGCCTGGCGGCCGTTTGTCCACTGAGGAATTAGGGTTTCTTGAACTCAGCTTAAAAGAACATACAGACCGTCATGCGCTTATCGCAAGCCACCATCATTGCCTGGAAACAAAAAGTTCCTGGATGGACACCATGATCATAGAAAACAGCGATGAATTATGGGCGATAGTTAAGCGCTATCCGCAAGCAAAAGCCATCACCACCGGCCATATTCATCAGGTCATGGACATTCAAAACGCAAATGTCCGGGTATTGGGCGCACCCTCAACCTGCTTTCAATTTGCCCCCGGCAGCAGCGAATTTATGGTGACCGACACTGCACCGGGTTACCGGCTCATAGACCTGCACGAAGATGGTAGGATTGAATCCGAAGTTATCCGTTTAGACGAGCCGTTAACCGGACTGCAAGACCACGCACATGGGTATTAGGTAATTTCCTGAAAAGGTAGCAAAAATTGTCCACGAAAAGCAGAAAAAACACGAAAATTTCGTGACGTTCGTGTTAAGCGTGGACTCTATTTTTTATAACGTATAATCATTAAGAGGTGGCTTCCCCATTAATGACAAGGCGGTTTCCGGGAAAGGCGCAAAATAACAGCATGCCGCCCGAAACCCATAAAAAAGACACCTTAAAACGGCAGTTGATCGCTTGGCTGTTTGATATCCGATTGGCCGGATTTGGATCTGTCATCAGCAGCCTCATAATCAAATAGGCCGGTAATCATTTCCCACAGGGTTTTTTCAAGGTCACGCTTGGGCACTTCCACTGTCATGTCATCGGATGCCTTCATAACAGGAACCGCGCTGGGCTTAAAATCGCCTTGCACACCAACCAGCTGGTCGTTATCAAAGAACAGTGAAATTCTTTTTTGTTCCTGTTCCCCATCACCCGGCCGCGCCGAATAAAGATAATCCCAACGCTTCTGATGGAAGAAATTAACCAACATGGGCGACCCCATAATGTAAAGTACCTGACGCTTATTCATATTAGGCCTGAGCTGGTCAATCATTGCCTGATCGACAATATTGCCCTGCTGCACATCAATGGTATAGACGCCGGGCAGGTTAGTCAGAATAATATTGCAGGAGGCGAGCATCAGGCTTGCTATGGTGATAATGATGCAGCTGGTGTGGCGCTGCCTAAACAGATTGAACGCAAAAAACGGCTTTCTCATTTGATCTTGCGGGTATGTTGAAAATGCCAAATCATACAGGATGTTAAGGGATTATCCTATCAATCCGGCGAACAAAGCGCCACAACACCTATGCCCATAAGGCTATTGCCGCCACCCCCGAGCTAAAGGACGTGCGCCGATTGTCATTAATAAAAAGCTACAGGCATACGCCTAAAGCTCTGGCATTAATGCAGGGTAAAGCCGGTTCATCGGCTCACTGCGCGATTCGATAAGCGCCTGGCCTTGCTGCTCAATAAAAAATGCGGCAATATTTTGCGCATTCGCCGCTGCCATGCCGTCTTGTTGCCCCAAACATTGCAAAGCGGTTGACCAGGCATCGGCAATGGTCGGGTCGCTATGAAATACGGTGACAGAAACCAGATGATGCGTAATCGGCCTGCCAGTGCGCGCATCCAGCGTATGGCTGTAGCGCTGGCCGTCCGCATCGAAATAATGCCGGTAAGAGCCGGATGTCATCACTGCCGCCGGTGCCCCCTTAGGCATCATAAGCACTTTGTGCAATATCCGCTCTTCAGGCAGCGGCCTTTCCAAGGCAATACGCCAAGGCTCACCCCCCGGTTTATGGCCATTGGTTTTCAGTTCGCCGCCAATTTCAACCAGATAATGGCTAACGCCTTGTTGCGCCAATACCACGCTAATCCGCTCCACGCTGTAGCCTTGGCTGATCGACGATAAATCGAGTTTCAGGTCAGCCTGTTTTTTGCGCAAATGACTGTCATCGACAATTTCCACTTTGTCCATGCCGACTTGTTTGAGCGCGCTGGCAATGCTGGCCTCATCAGGAACGGTCGGGGTTTCACCGCTAAAACCCCATAAATCGAACAAGGGTTTGATGGTCAAATCATAGCAAGCGTGACTGGCCTGATAAACGCTTTGCGCGGTTTTGACCAAATAAACGATTTCGCTGCCGACGTCCTGGCTTTCAGTATGCTCTGTGTTATTGAAAATTTCTATAATCGAATCAGGCCGGTAATTGGACAATTGCTGGTCTATGCTGGCAAATTCGGCTTCAACACCGGCTTTAATCGCGTCATCGTCGAGCGGCGATTCCGACCAGTAGCTGATATGGTAAGTCGTACCCTGAGCCGCACCTTCAAGCTTTTGAATGGCGGGTTCCGAGCAGCCGGTTAATATTAAGAAAGTACAGGCAGTGAGGCGCAGAATATTTTGAAATGTCGGTGATTTTTTTGTCATTACATTGTTAAAAGCAAATTTCATAAAGCGAGCAGTTTAATAACTGCAGCCTCAAAAGACAAATGGCGGCGCCATTACTACGTTGTAACTGTTCAGCCCTATGCTAATCATCATTAAATAGAACACGGATAACACTGATGAAAAGAACGGGTATATTTTACATAACCCGTGTAAATCCGTCTTATCCGTGTCGTCCGTGTTCTATTTTTTTCGCTGAGTAGTTACGTCACATTTTAAAAAATTCGCCGCCTAAACTACGAAAACCATCAGCATTCAGCTAAAATGAGCCCTTTTTTTTGCAGGTAACATGATGGCTAACGATATTCGTGTTGAAAGATGGAGCGGTGCCGCTTTGGAGCAATTTATCCCTGAATTGGCGCGGCTTAGGATTGAGGTGTTCCGCGATTTTCCGTACTTATACGACGGCGATATTAATTACGAAAAAAAATATTTACAAACCTACATTGATTGCCCGGAAAGCGTGATCGTGATTGCTTTCGATGGCGATAGGGTAGTCGGCGCATCGACTGCAATTCCCATGAAATATGAAACCGATGAACTGAAACAGCCGTTTCTGGATAATGGCTATAACCTTGATGAAGTGTTTTATTGCAGCGAATCGGTGCTGGATAAAAATTATCGCGGCTTAGGCATAGGCGTGCGCTTTTTTGAACAACGGGAAGCCCATGCCGACGATTTGGGCGGTTTCAAGCATATTTGTTTTTGCTGCGTGGAGCGCCCTGCCGACCATCCGAGAAGGCCGGCTGATTATGTTCCGCTGGATAAATTCTGGAACAAACGCGGCTATGTCAAGCATCCCGAACTGCATACCAGCTATATCTGGAAAGATCTGGACGATAGTGAAGAAAACCCGAAACCGATGACTTTTTGGCTGAAACAATAGTGGCTTTCCATTACCCAGGCAGCTGCAAATCTCTCAAACCAACACATCAACCAAGTGCTGAAAGCATTTTATTCACCACGAAGGACACGGAGACCACGAAGTTTCATTCTTCGTGCTCTTCGTGCTCTTCGTGCTCTTTGTGTTCTTCGTGGTGATACTTTTATCTTTTACTAATAATAAGTTACAAAACATGAACGTTAAAATTGCAAGCGCCCAGTACGACATCAGTTTTTTGGAAAATTGGCCGCAGTATCAAGACAAAGTGGAGCGCTGGGTTAGTGAGGCGGCAGAGCAGGATGCCCAAATTCTTCTGTTTCCTGAATATAACAGCATGGAACTGGCATCCTTATTTAGCAAGGATATTTATTCCTCGTTAAACAATCAGTTAGCCGCAATGCAGTCATTACATAATGACTATTTAAATTTATACCAGCGTTTGGCAAAACAATACCGCTGCATCATACAATCCGGCACTTTTCCGGTAAAAACCGATACCGGCGCTTACCGCAACCGCGCTTATTTGTTTATGCCAAATGGCGAAGTTGATTTTCAAGATAAACTGATGATGACCCGCTTTGAAAATGAGCAATGGTTGATTCAACACGGCGAGGATCTGAAATGCTTCGATACCGAATTTGGCAGAATCGCCATTAACATTTGCTATGACAGTGAATTTCCGTTGCTGGCGCGGAAACAGGTTGAAGCCGGCGCCAACCTGATTTTGGTACCCAGTTGCACCGATACCCTGGCCGGTTATCACCGCGTCAAAATCGGTTGTCAGGCCAGGGCGTTGGAAAATCAGTGTTATGTGGTGCAATCAGCCTTGGTCGGCGAAGCGCCGTGGTCTGAAGCAGTCGATGTCAATATCGGCGCGGCAGCCATTTATACGCCGGTGGATCGCGGATTTCCCGATAATGGTATTTTAAACGTCGGCCAGCTCAATGCGGTGCAGTGGGTTTTTGCCGACATAGAACTCAGTGCCTGCACCACTGTCCGAGAGCAAGGCCAGGTTTTCAATTACCGCGACTGGCCGTTGCAATATCTGCCCGGTTATGTCGAACGCTCCGAAATTAACCGGAAGATTGATTGATGGCGTCCGCGACAAAAGTGTACAGAGTCCGGCTGTCATAAATCTTTTGCCATATCGCTGCCAATGGCAGCGATGGCGGGGCCTGCGAGTAAAGTGCAAGCGTACACAGCGCCATTAATACTGAAGCCATTAGGCTGTTATAACTGCATAATTTAAGTGCAGTGCCGAACGACTTTTTTATTCTCGAATTGGATAAATCAACGCTATAAAGCTCATCTAACAGCAAATGGGCGATAAATCCTAAGGCAATAAAAATGCCGTTCAACCACGCATTGACTGCCGCCCAGTGCAAGTAATGATAACTGACACAGGTCATTAACAAGGCAAAAAACAGGGCAGCTAATAAAGAATGGAAAACGCCGCGATGAACAGTAAATCGGTTAAATAAACTGAACAGACCGTAACGAACCAGTAGGTAAGTGCCGACGGCAATCATCAATAACAGATGCGGCGGGTACTGGTCTTTAAAAACAGACAGCGCCATAAATAAGGCAGTAAAAGCTAATAGATTAAATAACAGTTTTACCGGCCTTGAATTACTCGCATCAATATCAGGCAACAATCCGCCTAAGATGCTCAGAAAAACAAACCAGGGTATATCGGTGTTAGTAATCAACTTGGCGTTAACCGCAACTACAGCTGCCCCAATGCCAACCGCTGCGGCGATGGACAAGTGAGTTTTAAAATTGGCCATGTAAAACAATCATCCTATAAATTCAAAAGGTGCGGATTATGACAGCATCTGTCGGTCATTGGGCGAATGCTTAGTGTGTTTTCCCGCTCACCTGCACTCACCATTCATATTCAAAAAGTGGCAGTTATGAGATCATGCCATTACTTTTTACTGACTACTTTTATTTATGAAAACTGCGTCATTTGTCGTATTGATTGTTTTACTGAATGCTTTAGTGGGCTGGCTCACTAACCTGCCTCAAGATGTAGGCTCAGATGTACCGTCTGGAAAGCTCAACAGCTTATCTTTCGCGCCGTTTCGAGAAGGCCAAGGGCCGATGGATGAAATATTCCCCAGCCCTGAACAAATTGACGCCGATTTACGCTTAATGGGCGAAAAAACCCATTCTATCCGCACCTACGCCAGCGCAGAAGGCAGTATGCCGGTGATTCCCGAGTTGGCAAAAAAATACGGCCTAAAAATGATTCAAGGCGCTTGGCTAGGCACTATCGAAGCGGACAATAAAGCCGAAATTGCTGAAGTCATCCGTTCCGCTAATGCCCATCCCGATGTGGTCAAACGGGTTATTGTCGGCAACGAGGTGCTGCTGCGCGGCGATTTGGAACCTGAGCAACTGGTTGAATACATACGCGAAGTCAAACGCTCGGTTAAACAGCCGGTGTCTTACGCCGATGTTTGGTCGATGTACATGAAATACCCCGACTTAATCAAGGAAGTGGATTTTGTCACCATCCATATTTTGCCCTACTGGGAAGACGAGCCTATTACTGTAGAGCAAGCGCCGGGGCATATTGAGCGCATTTTCAAGCAAGTTCAGCAAGAAATTAACGCCATTGCCCCCGGCAAAGCCATATTAATCGGCGAATCGGGTTGGCCGGGCGAAGGCCGTCAACGTGGCTGGGCGGTGCCTAGCGTGGTCAACGAAGCAAAATTTATCCGCGAACTCATCAAGGTGGCCAACAAGAACGGCTTTGATGTCAACATCGTCGAAGCTTTTAACCAGTCGTGGAAAAGCGAGTTTGAAGGCGTGGTCGGAGCAAACTGGGGACTTTATTCGGTCGACCGTAAAGAGGTGTTTCCATTGACCGGACGGGTCTACGAAAACCCGGCTTGGCTGGCTGAACTTATCGCGTCAACGCTGCTGTTTCTGTGTGTTGCGGTCTTTTTCTGGCGGCCGTTGCAGGCCTTGTCGCCGCTGCGTATTGCACTATTTTTAGCATTCTCGCAACTGCTTGGCGTGTTACTGGTCAACATGGCCGAACATCTTTGGTATACCAGCTATAGCGATTGGCAACGTGCGCAGACGGCACTGACGGTAGGCTTAAATGCCGTATTAGGTGGTTTGATCTTGCAGCGCGGCTATGGCTTGTTAGCCAACCAGCCGACCACCATAAAACTGGGTGCGTGGCTATACACACTCTATCTGGTGTTTGCCGGATTTGCTGTTTACCAAACCGTCGGCCTAGCGCTACACGGGCGTTATATCAGCTTTCCTACCGTAGCCGTTTACATCCCGGTTGCCGGTATTTTGTGGCTATCGTTGATCGCTTCTATCAATCAACGCTCCTGGGCATTACAAAACAGCGAGCTTAACCGCTTGGTTGGCCATCTGAACACCAAAGCCTATCAGGACAAATGGATGGCTTACGCGCTACTGATGGCAGGTTTGGCGCTGCTTGTGTTGGAGTCTTACGGTTTCATGGGCAGCCGCGACTTTATTCTGGCTTACCCTGATATGGCTAAGCGCATCAGTAAGGCGGCTATTTTTTCGGTAAGCAACGGCCAACTTCTGGCCTGGCTGCTGTGCCTGGTTGTTCTCGCCTTATCGCTGCTGGTTGGCCGCAATAGAAAGAACATCTAAAGCCAACATTCCCACACGGCAATCGCTGCGTGGGAATGTTAATAAAGCAGAAAGCCAGCGTGCTGTTTAGCGGCTGTTTTGTAATGCGGCAATACGCTCTGCCAAAGGCGGATGGGTCATAAACAATTTGCGCACGCCGCCGCCGTTAATGCCGAAAGCCGCTAATTGTCCCGGCAGGTCTTCCGCTTCGTGCCCGCGTTGCAGAGCACGTAGGGCGGCAATCATTTTTTCCCGTCCGGCCAAGTTTGCACCACCCGCATCGGCCTTGAACTCGCGGTAACGGGAAAACCACATTACCAGCATAGAGGCCAGAATCCCTAGCACGACTTGTGCCGCCATCTGGGTGATGTAATAAGCGGGGCCGCGCCCGCGTTCGGTTTTAAACACCACACGGTCAACAACATGGCCGATAATAGTCGCAAAAAAGTAAACAAAGGTGTTGACCACGCCCTGCATCAATGCCATTGTCACCATATCGCCGTTAGCAACATGGCTGATTTCATGGCCGACTACGGCTTCAACTTCATCGGCACTCATGTTTTGCAGCAGACCGCTACTGACGGCCACCAGAGCACTGTTTTTGCTCATGCCGGTAGCAAAAGCGTTGGATTCAGGCGTTTGAAAAATACCGACTTCCGGCATACTGATACCGGCCTGCCTGGCCTGTTTGGTCACAATACCGATAAGCCATTGTTCGCTTTGATTTTGTGGCCGCTCGATAATATGAACGCCCATCGCCCTTTTTGCCGACCATTTGGACATTGCCAACGAAATAAAGGAACCGGTCATGCCAATCACCGCCGACATAATTAACAGTGCATTGAGGTCAAGACCGATACCTTGGGCATCCAAAGTGCCGCTCAAACCCAAAACGTTAAAAACAATACTGACAACAACCAATATCGCTGCATTGGTTGCAAGAAAAAGTAAAATACGCATCATAATTTTAGCCTTTTGATAAGTTAATGTTTTCTTTATATGGGGCTTGAACAACACATTCCAAGCCTTTCAACAGTGCTAATATAGCCGAAATTCCACTCATGGAGGTTTCTCAATGTTTATTATAAAAGTAATTCTATTGTCAATACCCTGTTTAGCCTTTGCACAGCCCGGCAATCAGCAGGACATTTTAAAACAACTGCAAGTACCGGCTGGATTTAAACTGTCTATTTTTGCCGACAATGTGCCCAATGCGCGCAGTTTGGCATTGGGCGATAACGGCGTGGTGTTTGTCGGCACCGGCGCTGAAGGCAAGGTTTATGCGGTACAGGACAGCAATAACGATGGCATGGCCGATCAGCGCCATGTCATCGCCAAGGGTTTAACCATGCCTAATGGCGTGGCCTACAAAAGCGGTGCGCTCTATGTGGCGGAAATCAGCCGCATTATCCGTTTCGACCGCATCAGCGAACAATTGGCCAAGCCGCCTAAACCCGCCGTAGTTTACGACCAATTTCCGACCGAAAAACATCACGGCTGGAAATACCTGCGTTTTGGCCCTGACAATAAGCTGTACACCACGGTCGGCGCGCCTTGCAATGTATGCGAACCCGAAAAACCGATTTATGGCTCGCTGGTAAGGTTAAATGCCGATGGCAGCGGCTTTGAAATGCTGGCCCGAGGCATCAGAAGTTCAGTGGGGTTTGATTGGCAGCCGCAAACCGACGCCCTATTTTTCACCGAGAATGGCCGCGACCACATGGGCGATGACCAGCCGCACGATAAACTTAATCAGTGGACAACGAGCGGTGAACATTTTGGTTTCCCTTATTGTCACGGCGGCGACACCCCCGACCCCGAATTTGCAGCAGGTAAACAATGCGATGAATTTACCGCGCCGGTATGGACATTCAACGCCCATTTAGCGCCGTTGGGGATGCGTTTTTATCGCGGCAAGCAATTTCCGGTTGAATTTAAACAGCAGTTATTTGTTGCGCAACACGGCTCATGGAACCGCTCTGAACCGCACGGCTATCGCGTGGTGCTGGTGAAGTTCAAACAAAACAAGCCGGTTTCCGAACGGGTTTTCATTGACGGCTGGCTGACTAAAAAAGGTGATGTGCTGGGTCGTCCGGTCGATATTCTGGAACTGCCGGACGGCAGCCTGCTGATTAGCGATGACAAGCGCGGCGTCATTTATAAAGTTGAGTACCATGGATAAACAATTCAAGGTATTCAACAAGGAAAGCGTTTATCAGGGCTTTTTCCGTGTCGAAAAATATCGCCTTAAACACACCTTGTTCGGCGGCGGCTGGAGCACGGAAATTACCCGCGAATTGTTCATGCGCGGCAGCTGCGTTGCAGTTTTGCTCTATGATCCCGATGCCGATAAGGTGGTATTAATAGAGCAATTCAGGGCAGGCGCGCTGTTAAATCCCGACAAGGCCTGGCTGGTGGAAATTGTGGCGGGGGCAATCGAAGAAGGCGAATCAGCCGAGGATGTTGCTTATCGCGAATCGCTGGAAGAGGCAGGTTGTGAAATACAGAAATTGTTGCTGATCAACGAGTTCTACACCACGCCGGGTGGCTCATCAGAGCGGATTAGCCTGTTTTGCGGCAAAGTGGACAGTTCCGAAGTGGGCGGCATTCATGGCTTAGATCATGAGGACGAAGATATTTTGGTGAGTGCCGTTGCTTTTGATCAGGCGTATAGAATGCTGGAAAAGGGGGAAATAGAATCGGCGATACCGATAATAGCCATTCAATGGCTGGCATTGAACCGGCAAAAACTTAAACAGCAATGGGGAGTGACTGCTAAACATAATTAAACAGAACACGGATAACACTGATGAAACCGATAATCACTGATTAAAAGCCCGGCTATTATTTTAAATATACCCATGTAAATCCGTCTTATCTGTGTCGTCCGTCGACTTGTATGGATGCAGGAGGTAGAGCAATGCAGGAGCAATTGCCGAGTTCTATTTTTTCGTTGAGTAGTTTTACAATGGGCATAAACAATAAAGCCCTGCAGTACAGGGCTTTATCAATTTAATCGACTATCTTACATTTTTCCCGCGAAGCATCTACGCGATCACGAAGCTCCTTACCCGGTTTAAAATGCGGCACATACTTTTTCGATAAGGCTACCGATTCACCGGTTTTAGGATTACGCCCCATGCGAGGAGGACGTAAATGCAGTGAAAAACTACCAAAACCCCTAATCTCGATTCTTTCGCCGGAAGATAACGCTTGATTCATTTGTTCAATAATACATTTGACCGCTATCTCTACATCCTTCTGAGCCAGATGCGGCTGATGTCTAGCAAGTGCTTCAATTAGTTCTGATTTTGTCACATTCTATCCTGCAAAAAAACAAATAAAATAAAAGGGGTAGGCACATGTACCCACCCCTTCATGATTTTTTTATTTTTCCAGTTGCTTAAAGAGATCAGCAAAAGTAGATGTAGGGGCTACATTCACAGATTGTTGAGAATGATCTTTGATAGTATGAGTTTCTTCGTCACTGTCTTTCGCTTTAATAGATAAAGAAATTGACTTGCTCTTCTTGTCTACGCCAATGAACTTGGCTTCAACTTCATCACCTTCTTTCAACAAGGTTCTGGCATCTTCAACGCGGTCGCGTTGAATTTCGGAAGCGCGTAAGTAACCTTCAACATGATCAGCTAACGTGATAACCGCACCTTTAGCATCAACTTCCTTAACCGTTCCTTTTACCAGGCTGCCTTTTTCATAAGTGGCCAGGAAGTTTTGGAAAGGGTCTTGTTCCAGTTGTTTGATACCTAAAGAGATACGCTCACGCTCAGAATCAACGGCTAAAATAACAGTTTCCAGCTCATCGCCTTTCTTGAAATCACGAACCGACGCTTCGCCTTCTTCTGCCCAAGAAATATCGGACATGTGAACTAAGCCATCGATACCGCCATCCAGACCGATGAAAATACCAAAATCAGTGATTGATTTGATTTTTCCTGAGATCTTGTCGCCTTTGTTGTGCGTTGCGGCAAACTCATCCCAAGGATTGGTTTTGCACTGTTTCATGCCTAAAGAAATACGACGACGTTCTTCGTCAATTTCCAGCACCATAACTTCGACTTCATCGCCCAACTGAACGAGTTTGGAAGGATTGACGTTTTTGTTAGTCCAGTCCATTTCAGAAACGTGAACCAAACCTTCTACGCCTTCTTCAATTTCAACAAAGCAACCGTAGTCGGTCAGGTTGTTTACTTTACCGAATACGCGTGTACCCGCTGGGTAGCGACGGGCGATGTTTTGCCATGGATCTTCACCCATTTGTTTCATGCCTAATGAAACGCGGTTTTTATCCTTGTCGTATTTCAGGACTTTAACTTTAATTTCCTGACCGATTTCCACACACTCAGACGGATGACGCACGCGTCTCCAAGCCATATCGGTGATGTGCAACAGACCGTCAATGCCGCCAAGGTCGATAAACGCGCCGTAATCGGTCAGGTTCTTAACGATACCGGTAACCACTGCGCCTTCTTCCAGCGTTTTCAGCAATTCTTCGCGTTCTGCACTGTATTCCTTTTCGACTACTGCACGACGTGACAGGACAACGTTGTTGCGTTTTTGGTCGATTTTGATAACTTTGAATTCGAGGTCACGATTTTCCAGGAAAGTCGTGTCTCTGATTGGGCGAACATCAACCAATGAACCCGGCAAGAACGCACGCAATGCGCCAACCGCTACAGTGAAACCGCCGCGAACTTTGCCGGTAATGCGACCGACAATAGTGGCTTCTTTATCAAATGCATGTTCAAGTTCAGACCAAGCTTTATTTTTCTTCGCTTTATCACGAGAAAGAAGCGTAGCACCTAGACCGTCTTCAAATAAATCAAGGGCAACCTCGACTTCGTCGCCAATGGCAACTTCTAATTCGCCATCGTTATTTAGAAACTGCCATTTTGGAATGACACCTTCCGATTTAGAATGGGTGCTGACGATGATCATATCGTTTTCGATATCAACAACCGTACCCATTAACATGGCACCAGGACGCATTTCCGTCTTGATTAGACTTTCTTCAAATAATTCAGCAAAGCTTTCGCTCATATTCCATTCCCAAGCTTGTCGAAACACGAACAAGCCTTTTCTTTATCAAAGTTAAAAAAAAAGATCACGCCCAAACATTGGGGTGACCACGTAAAAAATCCTTAACGGATTAAATTCAGCACTTCGTCAATAACCGCATCAAGCGTCATCTCCGAAGAATCGATATAAAGCGCGCCATCCGCCATCGCTAACGGAGCATTCTTACGCTCACTATCGCGACGATCGCGCTCTTCTATCTCAGTTGTTATCTGCAATAGGTTAGCATCAATCCCTTTTTCTATCAACTGTTTATATCGTCTTCTGGCTCTTTCAACAGCACTGGCGGTTAAAAACACCTTGTTTTCAGCATCGGGGAAAACGACCGTCCCCATATCGCGCCCATCAGCAACCAAGCCGGGTAATTGCTTAAAATCCTGTTGCTTTTGCAATAAAACCCGCCTGACTTCGGGTAATGCGGCAATAATGGAAGCAGCACTACCCGTACTTTCGAGTCCTAACTTGGCAGTTATGTCCACACTATCCAATCTGACGACCAATTCATCATGGCAATCGAATTCCAGCGCCATCGTCTGCGCCACGCTGACAATAGCCGATTCATCAGCAAGATCAACGCCTTGTTTCAACACGGCGATAGCCAATGAGCGGTAAATAGAACCGCTATCGAGATAATTCCAGCCCAGTTTTTTTGCGACCGCCCGACTCACCGTGCCTTTTCCGGCCCCGCTAGGGCCATCAATGGTCAATACCGGAATAGTCATTAGTCTTCCCTGCACACCAAATCAAGACCCAAGCGTAAGGCCAGGTCCCTAAACTCAGGGAATGAGGTATTGACGTTTTCGCAATCATGAACAGTAATCGGCGCATTAGCGCGTAAGCCGGCAATGGAAAACGACATTGCAATCCGATGATCGCCATGCGAAATAACCTCTCCGCCGCCTATCGAACCACCTTGAATAATCATGCCGTCCTCGGTCGATTGGGCATCCACGCCCAAAATTTGCAAACCGTCCGCCATCACTTGAATGCGGTCTGATTCTTTCACCCGCAACTCTTCGGCGCCGGTTAAGCGGGTTTGGCCTTCTGCACAGGCAGCAGCGACAAACAGCACCGGAAATTCGTCAATCGCCAATGGCACTAAATGCTCAGGAATATCAATGCCTTTCAGCGGGCTATAAACCACATGCAAATCAGCGACCGGCTCGCCGCCGACGGTGCGCTCGTTCAACACTTCAATGTTCGCGCCCATCAATCTGAGGATATCGATGATCCCTGTACGCGTTGGATTAACGCCGACATGCTTCAGCAACAAATCCGAACCCGGCGCAATCGATGCGCCAACCAGAAAAAATGCCGCCGATGAAATGTCGCTGGGCACGTCAATATCGGTGGCCGTCAAACTGCCTTCAGCGCTAATGCTGACTTTCGCCGCGCCTGCTCCCGGCAGGCCTGCGGCATACACACCATCCTTGGCGATACTGCCTTCTTGCTTCACCGGATAACTAAACCCGGTCAACATACGCTCGGTATGGTCACGGGTCGGCGCAGGCTCAGTCACCGTGGTGACGCCTTGCGCGTACATACCGGCCAACAACAAACAGGATTTAACCTGGGCGCTGGCAATCGGCATCGCATAATCAATAGCGGTCAACTGCCCTGCTTTGCCGGTAATATGCAATGGCGCCGTGCCTTTTTCCGTAGTTTTTATATCGGCGCCCATCATTGCCAACGGATCGGTAACCCGCTTCATCGGTCTGCCGGACAAAGACTTGTCGCCGGTCAAAACTGAATTAAATGCTTGACCCGCCAATAAACCGCTCAGCAAACGCATCGATGTGCCGGAATTTCCCAGATACAAATCGTTTTTGGGCGCTTTTAGCCCATGCTTGCCGACGCCGTGTATCGTCAATTCGCCATTGACCGGGCCTTCAATTTCAACGCCCATATCGCGAAACGCCTGCAAAGTCGCCAGCGCATCTTCCGCTTCGAGAAAGCCTTTAACGTGGGTCACGCCGGTCGCCAGCGAACCCAGCATAATGGAGCGGTGCGACATCGATTTATCGCCGGGCACCCGTGCTTCGCCTTGTAATTTGCCGCCGGGTTGTACCTGAAATGTAATTGATTTTGACATATTAATTGTTATCGGAATGGTCAAGAAAGCGTTGCCGTGCATGTCCGGCATACGTAAAGGTTGCAAAAAGTTGTTGAGTATCGTCATTCTCCAACAGACATTGTATTTTATCCAATTCATCCTTGAACTGTTCGATTAAAGGGATAATCTCATCTTTATTGGCGATACAAATATCCTGCCACATGGTCGGATCGCTGGACGCAATCCGGGTGAAATCTTTAAAGCCGCCCGCCGCATATTGAAAAATCTCACTCTGCTCATCCTTATGCCCGAGCATATCAACCAAAGCAAAAGCCAGAATATGCGGTAAATGACTGGTTGCCGCCAAGACAGCGTCATGATGCTGTACCTCCATCACCGACACTTGCGCGCCCAGCCGTTCCCAAAAATGCTGGATTTTTTGCACAGCATCCAGCCGCGTGTGACTAAGCGGCGTGATAATCAAACGTTTACGGGTGAACAAATCATCGACAGCGGCAGTCACACCACTCTGCTCCGCACCGGCAATCGGATGCGCCGGAACCAGATTATCCGGCACTGTCCCGAAAACTTTTTGTGCAGCCGCAATAACACTGCCTTTAGTGCTGCCAACATCGGTAACAATCACTTCATCCGACCAAAGCGGCTGAAGCTGAGCAAAAATGCTTTCGATACTGGCAACCGGCGTCGCAATCACCACGCAATCGGCACCGTTAACGGCCTCGGCCAAATCCAGGCTGTAGCCGTCAATAACGCCAAGCTGTTGTGCGGTTTGCAGGTTTTGTTCATCTTGCTCGCGGCCATAGCCAACGATGCTGTGACATAAGCCCTGCTGCCGCGCGGTACGGGCAATAGAGCCGCCGATTAAACCCACGCCGACAATGCAAATCCGCTTAAACATGACCCGACAAAACCTCAGTTAATGCCTGTAAAAACAGCTCATTCTCGGCGGCTGTACCGATAGTAATACGCAAATGATTGGGCAATTCATAAACGCCCACCGGCCTGACGATAACGCCTTTGCGCAGCAAAGCTTCATAAATCGGCATTGCCGGTTGTTTCAGATCGACCAAGACAAAATTACCGGCGGAGGGAATCCATTCCAAACCCAATTTTTTAAAGCCGTCAGTGATCAATTGCATACCCTGCGTATTAACGGCAATGGTATTTTGCAGATGCTCAGTATCACTCAGTGCCGCCTCAGCAGCCGCCAGTGCCAGCATATTATTGTTAAACGGCTGGCGCACCCGATTTAAAATATCGGCCAATTCCGGGCTGGATAAGCCATAACCGATACGTAATCCGGCCAGACCATAAGCCTTGGAAAAAGTACGAGTAATCAATAAATTAGGGAATAAGTTTAGCCACCCGATTGAAATGTCGGCGCTGTTGTCACCGACAAATTCACAATACGCTTCATCCAGCACGCACACGCAAGTAGCCGGTAGTGCGCCAATAAAGCTTTCTAAATCGGCATGGCTCAGCAAAGTGCCGGTCGGATTATTGGGATTGGCGATAAATACCAAGCGCGTTTTCTCGGTCACCCGTTGCAGCATCGCATTCAAATCATGACCGTAATTTAACGCAGGCGCTACCACCGCCGTAGCGCCGACGGCTTGAGTCACCAGCGGATAGACCGCAAAAGCATGTTGCGAAAAAACCACCTCAAGATCCGGGGTTAAAAAGGCCCTCGCCACCAACTCCAAAATTTCATTGGAACCATTACCTAGCGTAATCTGCCCCATCTCAACCGCATATTTATCGGCTAACGCGCGCTTCAAATTAAAGCCGTTACCGTCTGGGTACAAAGCCAAATCTTTCAGTGTCGCCTGTATCGCCGCTAGGGCTTTTTTGCCCGGCCCTAAAGGATTTTCATTGGAAGCAAGTTTTATAATTTGCGTAAGCCCCAGCTCGCGCTCAAGCTCTTCAATCGGCTTGCCGGGCGTGTAGGGAATCAGTTTTTGCACGCCGGATACGGCGAGGTTGTAGATATTATTTTTATTCATGAAATCTATTTTGAAATAGTATTTTACTCAAAAAGCGTAGATAACTTTGCCAACACCTCATCCATGATAAAAGTTGGCACATTTTCCAGCTTACGAGCATGACGTGAGTGAAGATCCAAAACGCGAGCCATCAAATCAACTCATTACCGACCGGTTTCGCATTTAACCAATCACTGTCTTCCACCGATAATTCTGTCGACAGTTCGCATTGAGCCAGCAAATCACCAAGCGTGTAATGGGGCTGTTGCGGCTCCCCTGTAATGATATGAATTAAAGACATTTACAGCACCGCTTTAGGATAAGAGCCCAGCAATTTCAGCATATTAACCGTGTCATTCAACAGCGCCAAAACCTTGGCCACATCGTCATCTTCGCTATGCCCTTCAATATCGATAAAAAACACATAGTCCCACAATCCCTGCCGCGACGGCCTGGATTCGATATGCACCATACCGATATTGAATCGGGCAAAAGGTTCCAGTATCCGATACAACGCGCCAGGCTGGTTGCCGGTTGACACCACCAACGAGGTTTTATCGTTACCGGTTGGAGCCGATATTTGCTGGCCGATAATAATGAAGCGGGTGGTGTTGTTGGATTCGTCTTCGATATTTTTTTCGATAATATTTAATTGATAAATCTCAGCCGCCGCGACACCGGCTATCGCAACAGTCTGTTTATTAGCGGCCGCAAAGCGTGCCGCCTCGGTGTTGCTGTTGACCGCCGTGCGTTTTGCATTCGGCAAATGATTATCCAGCCACTGCCGACATTGCGCCAACGATTGCTGATGCGAAAACACTTCGGTCACATCATCCAAACTATCAACCAACCCCAGCAAATTTTGATGTACCCTGATTTCAACTTCGCCGCAAATTTTCAGCGGTGAGCTTAAAAACCGATCCAGCGTGTGGCTGACAATACCTTCAGTAGAATTTTCAACCGGCACCACACCAAACTGGCAATTGCCATTTTCCACCGCGTTAAAAATATCGTTAATCGTGGCGGCCGGTATCGTTTTCACCGCAGAACCGAAATGCTTAATCGCCGCCTGCTGGGTAAAAGTGCCTTCAGGGCCTAAATAAGCGACATCCAGCGGCTTTTCCAGCGCCAAACACGCAGACATCAATTCCCTGAAAAAATGCGCCGCCGTATCATCGGACAAAGGCCCTTGATTCAGGTCTTTAATACGCCGCAACACCAAGGCCTCACGATCCGGGCGATAAAACGTGCCTTGCTCGCCCTGCGCAATCTTGGTTTTGGCAACTTCCATGGCGCAAGATGCGCGCTGATTCATCAATTGCAGAATCTGCTGATCGATAGCATCAATTTTGTCTCTTAATTCTGCAAGCGGGGTAACAGATGACATGGCGGTCTGATTTAATGATTAAAATTTCGATTAATGAGTGCGCTCAAACTCGGCCATAAAATCAATCAGAGCCTGTACACCGGCTTCCGGCATCGCATTATAAATGCTTGCGCGCATACCGCCGACTGAACGATGGCCTTTTAATTCAAACAAACCATTCGCTTCTGCAGCCGCTAAAAACGGCTTATCCAGACTTTCGGCGCTCAGAATAAACGGCACATTCATCCGCGAACGCGAGGCAATTTCAACCGGATTAGAATACAGCGCCGACTGGTCAATCGCTTGGTACAATTTTACCGACTTGGCAATATTACGTTGCTCAATCGCCTCAACTCCGCCTTGCGCTGTTAACCATTTCAACACCAAACCGGTCAAATACCAGCTATAGGTTGCCGGCGTATTCAGCATCGATTGGTTTTTTGCCTGCTCGGCATAATTGAAAACCGGCGGCACGCATTTAGGCGCATGACCGACCAAATCATCTCTGACGATGACCACGGTCACACCGGCTGGACCCATATTTTTCTGGGTTCCGGCATAAATTATGCCGTATTGGCTGACATCGATTTTGCGCGACAAGATGTTCGATGACATATCCGATACCAACGGCAAACCGTGGCTATCAGGGGTAGATTGGAATTCCACGCCGTGTATAGTTTCATTCGATGTGTAATGCAAATAAGCGGCTTCATTATCGATAGCCCAGCTGGCGGCCGCTGGAATCGTAGTAAATTTGGTCGCTTCCGAGCTGGCGCTAACAATGACATCGCAATACGCCCCGGCATCCTTAATGGCTTTTTCCGACCAGGCACCGGTATTCAAATAACAGGCTTTGGTTTTACCGTTCAAAATATTTTGCGGTATCAGCGAGAACTGCGCCGACGCACCGCCTTGCAAAAACAACACCTTATAGTTTTCCGGGATAGCCAACAGCGCCCTCAAATCGTTTTCCAGCTCTTCGGCAATGATGGAGAAATGTTTGCCGCGATGGCTCATTTCCATAACCGACATGCCGCTGTCGCGCCATTCCAATATTTCTTGTTGCGCCTGTTGCAATACCGATTCCGGGAATGCAGACGGGCCTGCGCTAAAATTATAAACTCTGGACATTATGATTCTCTTGGACAAGTTATTAAATAAGTTGAAAAATCTGGTAATTAGCGCTGCCTTACAATCCTAATTCAATGATTGCAGCGGCTAAAGAAACCGGTTTTTCGCCTGCTGATTATTCTTTGGCTGCTCTTAAATCGTTAAGATATTATTCATCGCCCGATTCTACGTTGTCGTCTAAATCCGGGTTATCGCTCAATGGCAAGTCATCTTCCGATATGATGGCATCATCTAAAAGCTCATCATCCTCAGCATCATCAACCCCGGTCAAGCCTTCGATACGATCGACGCCGATCACTTTTTCATTTTTGTCCGGCTTGATAATGGTTACGCCCTGCGTATTCCGCCCAACCACCGAAATGCCTTCAACCGGCGTGCGCACCAGGGTGCCGCCATCGGTAATCAGCATGATTTCATCATTATCATTGACCAGCACAGCACCAACCACCGCGCCATTTCGCGCCGAGGTTTGTATCGCAATCAGACCCTGACCGCCGCGTTTGTGGCAGGTAAATTCTTCCAACCTGGTGCGCTTGCCGAAACCGTTTTCGGTAATATTCAACACCGTGCCTTCGGTGGCGATAATCAGCGAAATGACTTTTTGCCCTTCCTGCAACCGGATGCCGCGCACGCCGGACGCTGTCCGACCCATCGAGCGCACATCTTCTTCATTGAAACAAACCGCCTTGCCGGTGCTGCTGAACAACAGCACGTTTTGCTGGCCGTCGGTGACAGCAACGCCAACCAAGGTATCGTCTTCGCGTAAATCGATGGCGATTTTGCCGTTCGTACGTTGACGCTCGAATTCTTTTAACGGGGTCTTTTTGACCGTCCCCGCCGAAGTCGCCATGAAAATGAATTTAGTGTCGGTAAATTCGCGTATCGGCAACATCGCGTTGATTTTTTCGCCTTCTTCCAACGGCAGCAAATTAACGAAAGGCTTGCCTCTGGCGGCACGACTGGCAACCGGCAATTGATACACTTTAAGCCAGTAGACTTTGCCCCGTGACGAGAAGCACAAAATAATATCGTGGGTATTGGCCACAATCAGCTTGTCGACATAATCCAGCTCTTTGGTTTGCGTCGCCGATTTGCCGCGTCCGCCGCGCCGTTGCGCCTTGTAATCGCTGAGCGGTTGCGATTTAACATAGCCTTCGTGCGACATGGTGACGACCATATCTTCTTCGGTAATCAGATCTTCATCGGACAAATCCGAATGGTTTTGGATGATTTCGGTGCGCCGTTCATCGGAATACTGTTCTTTAATCGCGACCAATTCTTCCCTGATGATTTCCATCAACCGGGTATCGCTGCCCAGAATAAACAAATATTCGTCAATTTGCTCCAGCAACTGCTTGTATTCATTGACTATTTTATCCTGCTCCAGACCGGTCAAACGATGCAGGCGCAGTTCGAGAATGGCCTGAGCCTGAGTTTCAGATAAACGATAAATCCCGGCATGAATGCCGAATTCTACGGCTAAATCATCCGGCCGCGAACGATCGGCATCGGCGCGATCCAGCAATGTCGCAACCAATCCGGCATCCCAGCTTTTTTCCAACAAGCCGACTTTGGCCTCGGCAGGATTGGCGGCCGATTTAATCAGCGCAATCATTTCGTCGATATTGGCTAACGCAACAGCCAGCCCTTCCAAAATATGCGCCCTTTCCCTGGCTTTACGCAGGTTATAAATGGTTCGGCGGGTGACAATTTCGCGCCGGTGATTAATAAAGGCATGGATAATCTCGCGCAAATTCATGCAATGCGGGCGGCCATCCAGCAGCGCCACCATATTGATGCCGAACACGGTCTGGAATTGCGTCTGTTTGTACAGATTATTCAGCACCACTTCGGGCATTTCGCCGCGACGCAGCTCAATCACCATGCGCATACCGTCCTTGTCTGACTCGTCGCGCAAACCGGAAATGCCTTCGAGCTTGCCTTCCTTGACCAGTTCGGCAATTTTTTCCAGCAATCGCGCTTTGTTGACCTGATAAGGCAGCTCAGTAGTGATAATCGCCTGACGGCTGCTGTCGCCAATGTCTTCAAAATGGCAACGTGCGCGTAAATAAATCTTGCCGCGTCCGGTCGTGTAAGCGTTGTAAATGCCGGAAGCGCCGTTGATGATAGCCGCCGTAGGAAAGTCGGGGCCGGGGATATGCGCCATCAAATCATGCACAGTCAGCTCCGGCTGATCGATCATCGCCAGACAGGCGCTAATCACTTCAGTCAGATTATGCGGCGGAATATTGGTCGCCATGCCCACCGCAATACCGGATGAACCGTTAATCAGTAAGGTCGGCACCCGTGTCGGCAATACTTTCGGCTCGGATTCGGATTCGTCATAGTTCGGCGCGAAATCGACCGTTTCCTTGTCCAAATCGGCCAGCAATTCATGGGCTATTTTCGACATGCGCACTTCGGTATAACGCATTGCCGCAGGCGAATCGCCGTCCACCGAACCGAAATTGCCCTGACCGTCGATCAGCATGTAGCGCATCGAAAAATTCTGCGCCATCCGTACCATTGTGTCATAAACCGCCGTATCGCCATGCGGATGGTATTTACCGATGACATCCCCGACCACACGCGCCGATTTTTTATACGGTTTGTTCCAGTCATTGCCCAGCTCGCTCATCGCATACAACACACGGCGATGCACCGGCTTTAGGCCGTCTCTGACATCTGGAAGGGCTCGACCGACGATGACGCTCATGGCGTAATCGAGATAGGACTGTTTCATCTCGTCTTCGAGATTGACAGGTATTATTTCTTTAGCGAAGTTTGACATTGATCCCTATATTGCACAGTGTGCCGTTAATAGACCGGCATGGTTCCATGACTTAAAGCACAACACACTTTTCCTGATTGTTCATGTTTTTAAGTGCGCCACAGTCACAAAATTAAGTGCGGAATTATAACAAATTGTCTCTATAGTGTCGAAAGCGATAGCGTTTTATCAAAGGTAAAAACGGCGCTTTTATGCTTATCAGCTGAATATTTCCGCAAAAAAATTCTGCATCGCCAGCCACGAACGCCGATCTGCGTCTGGCTGATAAACCGTGCCGAATCCCGGATCATTAGCCGCCGGATTGGTAAAAGCATGCATCGTATTGCCATAACTGTGCAATTGCCAATCGGCGCCTGCCTCCGTCATTTCCCGCTCAAACGCCAGCACTTGTTCGGGCGGCACCATAGGATCATCGTTGCCATGCAATGCCAGCACTTTGGCCTTAATCATATTGCCCTGCGTATTGCCAGGCGGCAGCAGCAAACCATGAAAACTGACCACGCCTTTTATATCGACACCGGTTCTAGCCAAATCAAGCACACACAAACCGCCGAAACAAAAGCCCATCGCAGCGATTTTGCTGTCATCAACCCAGGGCATCAATTTCACCGCCGCCAACGCCGCTTTGATACGCCGCTGCAACATTGCCCGATCCGCCATAAAAGGCTGCATCAATGCCATGTTTTCTTCAGGACTTGCCCCTAAAACGCCCTTGCCGTACATATCGACCGCAAAGCCGACATAACCTAATTCAGCCAATTTTTTCGCCTTTTCAGCAACAAAATCATCACGGCCGCCCCAGGCATGATTAATTAACACCGCCGGCCTCTGCCCTGTCAGCGCATCATCGAAAGCAAAAAACGCTTCCAAGACGGTATCACCATCCATATAAACCACAGTATTTGATATTATCGCCATAACCTTCCCCCTCGTTATTTGTAACTGCTCAGCTCTATGCTAAACACAATTAAACAGGACACGGATAACACTGATGAAACGGGTCATCACTGATTAAAAGCACGGGTATATTTAAAATATACCCGTGCAAATCCGTCTTATCTGTGTCGTCCGCGTACTGAGCAGTTAACCATTATTTGATGCTGCCCGCTGCGCGCAAGGCCGTTAAAAACCCGGCAGAAGCCGCCTCAATCATATCCAGCACCCGCTCAAAACCGTATTGCCCGCCGTAATAAGGGTCTGGCACCTGACGTTCATTCAGTTGCGGCGCATAGTCGAGAAAATATTTGATTTTGCTTTGATAGTGTTTGGGACAAGCAGACATCAGAATCGAATGGTTTTCATCATCCATCGCCAGCACAAAATCGAAATCCTCAAAATCGCCATAAACAACTTGCCTAGCCCGCAAACCGGATAAATCCACACCCCGCTCAAGCGCCGCCGCTTGCGAGCGCAAATCCGGCTGATTGCCGACATGATAAGCATGGGTACCTGCCGAATCGATAGCAAAATGCGCGTCCAAATTCTGCTCTTTAACCAACTTGGCAAACACACCTTCAGCGGTCGGCGAGCGGCAGATATTACCCATGCAGACAAACAGAACCTTAATTTTTTTCATAGTGAAGCAAGCCCCCTGGTTAACCGTAACGGCGCGTATTGTAACGCCTGAACAAAAAATTGGGCAAAACAACTCAGCCTGTATCCGCTGAAATGACTGCACTAAATGTAGAGGTCTCCCAGCGAAATCGGGAAGAACCGGTTTTTTTCATTTCAAATAATTAAACATATTTATTCAGCACCAAGCTTGTTTTTTTGCTACGATTTTCCCGTCTGTTGATTTTTATGGTGTTTTGTAGCCATAAATTAAAATTAAAAAACAATACATTAAAGGGGCGGGTTATGCAGCGATTATTAAAAATAAGCGTCATGGTTTTGCTGGTGCCGGTTACGGCTTTGGCGGCATCACTGAACATTCAGGTTGAAGAAGGGCAAATTAGAAGCACACCGTCTTTTTTCGGCGAAATAGTCGATAAAGTCATTTATGGCGAAGCGGTGGAATTAGTCAAAGAACAAGGCGCGTGGCGTATGGTAAATACACCAAGAAAACCGGGTTGGATACACCAATCTGCGGTATCGGCTTCTAAAGTCGAACTGGTGCCCGGCAGTCAGGTTAGTGCGGGTGCTAGCGGGAAGGAAATTGCTTTAGCGGGTAAAGGTTTTAACGCCGATGTGGAAAACGCCTACAAAGCCAAGAACCAGCAGATCAATTTTGCCTGGGTGGATAAGATGGAGAAATATACCGTTGATACAGCCGAACTTCAGCAGTTCATTCAACAGGGTGGATTACGGGGGGCAGGATTATGAAGCATCCATTATTAAGCACATTATTGGCACTCGGATTAACCGCTTGTGCGGATATGAAAGATTTGAACAAGGTCGTTAGCGGTATTGCTACGGTAGCAGGTTCGAGTGCGTTGGGGTTTGTACCTTACGGTAGCGAAATCGGCTCGGCGATGCGGGCGACGACAGCCGTTGCGAAAACACTTGAAGATATTACCCCGTCACAAGAGTATTACATTGGCCGGACGGTCAGCGCGGGTATCGTCAGCCGTTATCCGGTGAGGGACAAGCCGACGGCCAACCATTACCTGAATACGTTGGGCCAGGTATTGGTGATGGCGTCAGACAAGCCGTCAACATTTAAAGGCTATCATTTTCTGTTGCTGGACACCGATGAAGTGGTGGCTTTTGCCGCGCCTAGCGGTTTTGTTTTCGTTTCCAAAGGCATGGTCAAGTTGTGTAAAAATGAGGATGATCTGGCGGCGGTGTTGGCGCATGAAATCGGCCACGTCCAGAATTCACATGCACTGGCGGCTATTTCGACCAGCCGCATTACCTCGGCGTTGACGGTGATTGCTGCCGAAGGCACCAAGACCTTCGTTGGCGGCCCGATAGGCGAATTGACCCGGGTTTTTGAAGGCAGTATCGATGATATTACCCAAACGCTGGTTAATAAAGGCTATGCGCGCGGTCAGGAAAACGAAGCGGACGCCACCGCCATAAAAATCATGCAGCGTGTCGGTTATGACCCGGCGGCGTTGATACGGGTGCTGGATACGATGAAAACCAAGGTCAAACCGGGATCGACCGGCTTTATGTCAACACACCCGCCAGTGAATGACCGGATTGCCGATATTAGGCCGTTGTTGCCGCAAAGTTTAGCGGCGATGGCGGCCAATGCCAACCGCGACAAGCGTTTTGGCAAGCTGTTGAAGGCGTTATAAAACATCAATTAACATCAAGGCAATATAAATTATGGCCTTAACCACCCCGTTTCAATCCACATTCGACCTCATCTGCCAAATGACGTGTCTTACGACAATCCATCGACAGATAGAGGTCGGTGGATTACCTCGCCGTAAACGACGAGATTACCTGAAAGGATAACGATGCAAATACATCGTTATCAATGTTGAATGAATCTCCCTAAAGGGAGCGGTCTCAACCCAACAAGGAAATTTGATGAAATTGCGTTCCGCGCTGATGACCGGTTTGATCGCGGTATTACTGGCGCAACTGTTGCAATCAAGCCGTCTGTTGGATCAATGGGAATACAGCACCTGGTCATGGCGGGTGAAATTACTGGCGCAACCTTCCGCGCATACCCAGGACATTAAAATCATCCTGTTGGATCAGGCGAGCCTCGATTGGGGCGCGTCAGTCAATGGCTTATCCTGGCCTTGGCCGCGCGAAGTTTATGCGCCGGTGATCCGGTTTATGCAACGTGCCGGTGCCAAAATAATCGCTTTCGATGTGCTGTACACCGAGGCATCGATTTACGGCGTTGACGACGATCAGGTGTTTGCCGACGCGATGGCGGGCAATAAAGTGGTGTTACCGGTTTTTTTAGGCGAGCAGGCGCGGCAAACAACACGTTGGCCGGATAAGCTTACGCCCGCTTCGGTCAGAATTGAAGGCTTGGAACACTGGCAACAACAGACGGATAAAGGGGGCGTTAATAAAACCCACGCCACGTTTCCGCTTCAGCGTTTGGCGAATGCCGCCACCTTGCTTGCGCATGTCGATGAGGCGCCCGATGCTGACGGCGTATTCAGGCGCGCCTCATTATTCCGCGTCTTTGACCAGAAAATAATCCCGTCGATGGGCTTGGCCGCCTTGTTATTGGACAGGCAAGACCTGGCCTTAAGTTTCGACGGGGCATTGCATTATCAGGACACTATCATCCCGATCGACAATCAGGGGCAGTTGATCTTAAAATTCCGTGGCGATTCCGGTACCCATCAGGCATTCAGCGCGGCGGCGATTATCCAGTCCGAATTAAACTTGCAGGCGGGCGAGCCCAGCACAATCGATCCGGCGTTGTTTAAAAATAAATATGTGTTTTTCGGTTTCAGTGCGCCGGGCTTAAAAGACTTACGGCCGACGCCGGTCAGCGGCGATTATCCGGGGGTGGAAGTTCATGCGACGGTGCTGGATAACCTGTTGGCGGGCGATGCAATCAAAACCTACCCGCCCTGGCTGGCTTTTGCTATTGCCTTGATACTTGCCTGTTCGGCCAGTTACCTGCTGGTTCATAGCAAGCGCATGCTGAGCCTGGCGTTGGTGTTTGTCGTGTTTACACCGCTGTCATTGTTGATCGGCTTTGTTGCCTATTGGCAAAGTTACGACTGGCCGGTGTTGTTTGTGCAGGCGGCGGTGGTGTTGGCGCTGGTCAATTCGGTCATTTTAAAATATCTGACTGAAGGCCGCGAAAAACGCGCCATTCAGACCATGTTCCAGCGCTATTTAAGCAAAGACTATATCGAGATACTGAAGAAAAATCCGCAGCTGTTACGCTTGGGCGGCGAAACCCGCGAATTAAGCATCTTTTTTTCCGATATTCAGGGCTTTACCACGATTTCAGAAAAACTGACGCCGGAACAGTTGGTGCATTTTCTGAACAGCTACCTGACCGACATGACCGATATTATCACCGACGAAGGCGGCACTTTGGACAAATACGAAGGCGATGCCATTATCGCCTTTACCAACGCGCCGCTGCCGCAGGACGACCATGCAGTGCGTATGTGCCGCAGTGTCTTAAAATGCCAGCGCAAATTGGCGGAACGGCGGGACGCGTTTTTTCAGCAAACCGGCGCGTGGATTTATAACCGTATCGGTGTCCATAGCGGCACGGTGGTGGTGGGCAATTTCGGCTCAAAAACCCGCTTCAACTACACCATGCTCGGCGATGCAGCCAATCTGGCGGCCAGGCTGGAAGGCGCCAACAAGTTTTTCGGCACCTACACCATGATTTCCGAAGCCACCAAACAGCAGACCGGCGATGCTTTTTTGTGGCGCGAAACCGGCACCATCCGCGTCGTCGGGCGTAAAACGCCGGTCACCGTTTATGAATTGCTGGGCTTTAAAGGAGAACAGCTGCCGCCTGCGATACAGGCGTTTAACCAAGCGCAGGCTTTATATAAGCGAGGTGAGTTGACAGCTGCCGCTGCTGTTTTTGCTACTTTGCCGAATGATCCGGCGGCTCAGGTTTATTTGCAGCGTTGCCTTACCGAGAAGGATTCGGTCGGCCCTGATTGGGATGGGGTCTGGGTATTGCATGAAAAGTGACCTGATTGGATAAGGTCTGCCGCTATAAGGCATTTGTTTTGATTCGATAGCATTTACACACACTGGCAATCAATAACTTATCGAGACCTTTAAAAGAACCGGCCAAGGCGAAATTAATGCTTATAAGCTATTGATTGTTTGTAAAAATATCGAATTGTTAAGTTTTTGTACAATCTAACAAAACACTAATAAAAACCGCAGTTAAGCGTTCAATAAAACAATCAATCCACAGAGTTATCCACAGCTTTTGTGAATAACTATTTCTTCCGTTGCCCGCTGTCGTATTCCGGCCACGAGCAGGCCGGTTAAAGGTTCGGCAAATATTGCGGAAGGTGTTGGCGAATGTCGTCGGCACTTAATAGCGTGAGTTCTTTGTTGAGCTCGAAGCGAACCCGTTTCTTGACCTGTTCGGATAGATGGCTGCGCAGTAAGCCGAGAAAGGTCGGGGCTGCAACAATCAGCAGCTGCTCAAAGCGGTTTTCGTTATAGGCTTTTTCCAAATGTTGGGCAAGGCTATGGGCAAAGTTGTCGGTTTCGTGTTTTTTAGGGTCGGTAGGCTGTTCAAAAGCATGGCCGCCTGCACCGGTGCTTTTTATTTTTCCCGGCAGGTCGGAGGTTATTTCCCTGTCATGTAAACGGCTTTCGCTATGGGTAAAGCCCTCGATTTCTTCTAAAGGCGAAGCGGAACTGTCGGCGGTAAAAACACGAGCGCGAGTGCTGTCGGCAATGAGTATCCAGGTCAGTTTCATGATTGTTCCCTCGGTGGCGGTTGGGTTTAAAGGCAGGTTCGACAAAGGCGGTTAAGCTAAAAATATCCGTTTTTGCATTGCAAGCTTAGCATAGAGAAATCAAGCTGTTCAGACAATAAGTAGTAATACCAAAGTTATTTGGCATTATCTTTGGTCACACCCAGGGTTGCTGACAGGTTAAAATAGCCGGTTCGGTATCACCCTAAATCTGAATCACTTTGTTAATCCCATGCAGCCAGCTTTTGTCCATTTAAGACTCCATTCCGAATTTTCTCTGGTCGACGGCCTTGTCAAAATCAAGCCTTTGGTCAAGCGTCTGGCTGAGCTGAACATGCCTGCGGTGGCGGTCACTGATCATGCCAATTTGTTCTCACTGGTCAAGTTTTATAAAGCCGCAATGGGGCAAGGGATCAAGCCGGTTGCCGGTGCCGATGTGCTGGTTTTTAATCCCGACGATCCCGCGACGCCCTACCGCTTGACCTTGTTGGTCAATAATCATGCCGGTTACATCACGCTGACCGAATTGATTTCCTTAGCCTATCAGGAAGGCCAGCATCAGGGCGTGCCGATGTTGCGGCAAGAATGGATAGAAGCCAATCATGGCGGCTTGATTGCCTTGTCCGGCGCAATGGAGGGCGAGATTGGCAAGGCACTGCTGGCAGAAAATCTGGATGCTGCGAAACGGCTGGCGGAATTTTGGGGCGGTTTGTTTGAGCATAGCTTTTATCTGGAAGTGCAGCGGGTCGGCAAACCCGATGAAGAGCGCTATATCGCCGCCGCTGTTGCGCTGGCATTGACGACCGGCTTGCCGGTGGTGGCGACCAATGATGTGCGCTTTGTTTATCAGGCCGATTTTGCCGCCCATGAAGTGCGGGTTTGCATCAATCAGGGTCGAGTATTGGACGATACGCGCCGCCCCAAGGATTACACCGAGCAGCAATATTTGCGCAGTGTCGAGGAAATGCAGGCGCTGTTTGCCGACCTGCCCGAGGCGCTGGAAAACACCGTGGAAATTGCCAAACGCTGCAATTTGACGCTGACGCTGGGCAAAAATTTCCTGCCTGATTTTCCTGTGCCCGAAGGTATGAATCTAGGCGAATTTATGGCCGAAGAATCGCTAAAAGGCCTGGAAGAGCGCTTGCAGCATTATCCGGCGGTGGGCAAAGGCACGGACGAGGAAAACCGGCAAGTTTATTATCAGCGCCTGGATTTCGAGCTGAAAATGATCACGCAAATGGGTTTCCCCGGCTATTTCATGATCGTTGCCGACTTTATACAGTGGGCAAAAAATAATCTGATTCCGGTAGGACCAGGGCGGGGTTCCGGTGCGGGTTCGTTGGTGGCTTATGCGCTGAAAATCACCGACCTTGACCCGATTGAATTCGACCTGCTGTTTGAGCGGTTTTTGAACCCCGAGCGGGTTTCGATGCCCGACTTTGACGTCGATTTTTGCATGGATAGGCGCGACGAGGTGATCGATTATGTCGCGCGAAATTACGGCCGAGACCATGTTGCGCAGATCATCACCTACGGTTCGATGGCGGCCAAAGCGGTTATCCGCGATGTCGGCCGGGTGCTGGGTTTCGGTTACGGTTTCGTCGACCGGTTATCCAAATTGGTGCCGTTTGAAATCGGCATGACGCTGACCAAGGCGCTCAAAGACAGCCCGGAACTCAAACAGCTTTACGATACCGAAGAGGAAGTCAAAAGCCTGATCGATATGGCGCTGTCGCTGGAAGGCACGGCCAGGAACGCAGGTAAACATGCGGGTGGCGTGGTGATTTCGCCGACCAAACTGACCGATTTTACCCCGCTGTATTGCGACCAGGACGGCAACAATCTGGTCACCCAGTTTGATAAAGATGACGTGGAAGCGGTCGGTCTGGTCAAATTCGACTTTTTGGGTCTGCGCACACTGACTATCATCGATTGGGCTTTGCAGGACATTAACGCCAAACAAATCAAGCTAGGCTTGCCGCCGGTCGACATCACCACCATTCCCCGCGATGATCCGGCGTCTTACAAGCTGCTGACCCATGCCCAGACTACCGCTGTATTCCAGCTGGAATCACGCGGCATGAAGGAGCTGATTAAAAAGCTCAAACCCGACTGCTTCGATGACATTATCGCGCTGGTGGCGCTGTTCCGGCCGGGGCCGCTGGAATCGGGCATGGTTGACGATTACATCAACGTCAAGCACGGCGCCAAAGCCGAATACGCGCATCCGTTGCTGGTGCCGATTTTAAAACCCACCAACGGCGTTATTTTGTATCAGGAACAGGTGATGCAAATCGCCCGGGAAATGGCGCTGTACACCTTGGGCGGCGCGGACATGCTGCGCCGCGCAATGGGCAAGAAAAAGCCGGAGGAAATGGCCAAAGAGCGGGATAAATTTACCGCCGGTGCAATCGAAAATCAGGTCGACGAAAAAATCGCCACTTACGTGTTCGATTTGATGGAGAAGTTTGCCGGTTACGGTTTCAATAAATCGCATTCCGCAGCCTACGCACTGGTGGCCTATCAAACCGCGTGGCTGAAAGCGCATTTTCAGCCCGAGTTCATGGCGGCGGTGATGTCCGCCGATATGGATAACACCGACAAAGTGGTGATTTTGATTGAAGAATGCAAGCAAATGAAGCTGGAAGTTTGCCCGCCCACCATCAATATTTCCAAATACAAATTCACCGTCAATGATAAAGGCCATATTGTTTACGGCCTGGGCGCGCTCAAAGGCGTGGGCGAGGCGGCGATTGAAGAAATGCTGGTCGAGCGCGAAGCCAACGGGCCGTTTGCCGGGCTGTACGATTTATGCAAACGGGTCGATTTGCGAAAATTCAACCGGCGTGTGTTGGAGGCCTTGATACGCGCCGGAGCATTCGATGAATTCGACGACAATCGCGCCGGGCATTTGGCGGAATTGCCGACCGTGTTAAAAGTCGCCGAGCAGCATGGAAAAATGGCGCAAACCGGCCAGAACGATTTGTTCGGTTTGGCGGTCAATGTCGACAATGCCGATGACGAAGAGGCTTATGCGACGGTGGTTGAGCCGTGGTCGGAAAATGAACGGCTGAATGCTGAAAAACTGACGCTGGGCTTGTTTTTGACCGGCCATCCGATCAATCAATACGAAGCCGAATTAAGGCAATTTACCCACGGCACCATCGCGTCGCTGTTAGGCGATGTCGAGCGCTCACGCGGCAAGATGGAAGCGCGTACCGCAGGCTTGGTGGTCGAAGTGCGCACCCGGCAGACCAAGAACGGCAAAATGATGGGTTTTGCCACCATCGACGATAGAACCGGCCGTCTGGAAATCGCCGCATTCGGCGAAACTTACGAAAAATACCGGGGCATTTTTACCCGCGACAGCCTGTTGATTGCCGAAGGCGCGTTGGGTGTTGACGATTATTTGGGCACACTGCGCTTGACCGTGGAAAAGCTGTACAGCATGGAGCAGGCGCGTGATGTTTTTGCCCGAAGCCTTCAGTTGGTCTGGACTGCGACCGGCGATAACAGCGCAGACCGCAGTTTTATCAGCAAATTAACCGCCGCTCTGGAACCGTTCAAAGGCGGTTCTTGTCCGGTGGGCATTGCCTACAGCTCAACGCAGGCCAAAGCCAACCTGCAATTGGGCGATGCCTGGCGCGTCCATCCGACCGATGAATTGTTGGCGCGGTTGAGGTTGCTGCTAGGGAAAGGCGCGGTAGAAGTCAAATACCGGTGAAGATGGTTTGTAGAAAGTGGCGGATAAAACCCCCAATACAATCACATTGACCTAAGACTCGCCATCGAACGCTAGTCGCGACGTAGGCGTCGCGACTATAACCATAGTAAATTGATTTATATTGGGTTATTTTGGCTACCAACTTAAGCCGGGGCAAACTGGGAACGCCAAGCCCCAGCTTGGCGAGTGTTCGCGCCAAGCTGGGGCTTGGCGTTCCCGGCCACCCATTTAAAACTGTCCCGGCTTAAGTGGGTAGCCGTTATTTTAGTCAAACTAAAAACTTGAACATCGTGTATTAGCTAGCACGACCCACTTCCATTGCCGCAGGCACTTCAACTAACCGGCCTGAAGCGCAGTCGTAGATATAACCGTAAACAGGAATATCGGAAGGCACCAGCGGATGGCCTTTAATGCGGGTGACATCTTCCAAAACACTTGCCTCCAGATCGCTAATCGTCAGCCAATCAATATATTTACCCTCGGCAGAACCCGAGCCTTCGCAGCAATCATGCCAACCATCAGCATCAACCGAGGCGGTTTTTAAACTGCTGCTTAACAGGCCGCGCATGATGTCGTCGGTAAATGTTTCCATACCGCAGTTAGTATGATGAATGACGAACCATTCGCGGGTGCCCAATAATTTATAGGAAATGACCAAAGAACGGATCGCATCATCACTGGCGCGGCCGCCTGCATTGCGGATGACATGCGCATCGCCTTCGGACAAACCTGCGTATTTGGCAGGATCCAGACGGGCATCCATACAGGTCAAAATAGCAAAATGGCGTCCTGGCGGCATAGGCAATGCACCTTTGTCGCCAAAATCATTCACATAATCCCTATTTGCCGCTAAAACTTCATTAACAATTTTGCTCATAAACACCTCTTTTTATTATTGTTGGGACAAAAAAAACCGCTTGGCTTTTATCACTAAGGGGGAATGAAAAAGACCAAGCGGCAGTTAGACTACTATCTCCGAGCGAAAGTGTACCGCAATAAACCAAGGTTTCAAATAGCGATATAAGTTATACAATATAAACTTTAAGTTTATAAAATTAACCGATATGGCTAAATTAACCAACATGCAAGTATTCTGCCGCATTGTCGAATTAGGCACTTTCGCGGCCGTTGCCCGTGAAATGAACCTTTCAGCGATGATGATCAGCAAATACATGGCCCAACTGGAAGAATCGTTAGGCGTCGCCTTATTAAACCGCACCACCCGGCAATTGAGCATGACTGAAGCGGGAAAAGTCTACTATTACCGCAGCAAGCAGTTACTGGATGATTTCGCGGAACTGGAAGAATACACCTCACAGCTTGGCCGTCAAGTCAAAGGCACTTTAAAAATCAGCGCCCCGATTGATTTTGGCGGGCTTTATATGGTGCCTGCGATTGACGCTTACCAGCGCGCCTATCCCAACGTTAAGATTTTAATGACACTGCACAACAGCCAGGTTAATTTAAGCGAAGGCCATTTTGACCTGTCCATTTTAGTGACCAACGACCTCGATTTAGGCGTAGTCGCCCGAAAAATCGCCCAAACCCGCTTATGCACTTACGCCTCGCCCTGCTATATCGCCGAACATGGCGAGCCGAAAACCATCGACGAATTAAGTTCGCACCGCTGCCTGCATTATATGGACACCCCGCATAAAGATTACTGGCTGTTTAATGTCGCCGGTGAAGAAGTTAAAATCAAGACCAGCTGGCACTTTGCTTCAAACAATGGCCGGGCATTGTGTCAGGCGGCCACCTTGGGCATGGGCATCACCCAGGCGCCGGATTTATCGGTGATGAATTATTTAGAACAGGGGAAATTGATAGAAATTTTGCCGGATTTTCGCATCCCCTCCTTGGACATTTACGCCACCTATCTGCAACGGCGCTTTTTACCGGCCAAATTGGCGACATTCGTCGATTTTTTAATCCACTATTTTGGCGAAAACAATAAGCTCAGCAAATAAGACTATTTCCGGGAAATAACATCCCTTGATGATCAAGGCCTGTAAAAAATAGAGTCCACGCTTAACACGGGACAGACCTTCCAGGTTTTTAAAACCTGAAAGGTCTGTCGTTCGGCATTTTTTTCGCCTAACATAAGCCGAAAACTTAACCGTTCAAAGTATACAGACTAATCATAGCCTTACCCTTTACGATACAAAAAGGACAACGATTTTGAATAAACAACAACTAGCCGCCAAAATTTGGGAATCGGCTAACCAGATGCGCTCGAAGATTGAAGCCAATGAATACAAAGACTACATCTTGGGCTTTATTTTCTACAAATACCTGTCCGATCAACTCGTCCAGTTCGCCAAAAATCAAGATATGTCCGATGCGGAAATCGCACAACTGAGCGAAGACGACACTGAAACCGCCGACTACATCAGAAAAAACTTAGGCTACTTTATTGCCTATGACAATTTGTTTTCCACATGGCTGAACAAAGGCCGTGATTTTGATGTCGCCAACGTGCGTGATGCCTTGTCTGCCTTTGAGCGCCTAATACACAGCAACCACAAAAAACTGTTCGACGGCATTTTTAACACCCTGCAAACGGGCTTAAGTAAATTAGGGGAAAGCGCGGCCAAACAAACCAAAGCCATCAGTGACTTGCTGCAACTGATCAAAGCCATTCCCATGGATGGCAAGCAAGACTACGACGTGCTGGGCTACATTTACGAATACCTGATTGAAAAATTTGCCGCCAATGCCGGTAAAAAAGCCGGTGAGTTTTACACGCCCCATGAAGTTTCACTGCTCATGTCCGAGATCATCGCGCACCATGTCAAAGACAAAGACAAGATTGAAATTTACGATCCTACATCCGGATCGGGTTCTTTACTGATCAACATCGGCAACAGCGTCGCCAAGCACAGTGACGGCCAAGACAACATCAAATACTTTGCCCAAGAGCTGAAAGCCAATACTTACAACCTCACCCGTATGAACTTGATCATGCGCGGCATAAAACCCAACAACATTGTCACCCGCAACGGCGACACCCTGGAAGACGACTGGCCTTACTTTGACGAGAACGACCCCATGGGTTCCTATAATCCGCTGTATGTGGATGCCGTTGTCTCCAATCCGCCGTATTCGCAACAGTGGGATCCAGACCACAAAGAAAACGACCCGCGTTATTCCCGCTTTGGCCTGGCGCCTAAAACCAAAGCCGACTACGCCTTTTTGCTGCACGATTTGTATCACCTAAAGCCCGACGGCATGATGACCATTGTTCTGCCCCACGGCGTGCTGTTTAGAGGCGGCGAAGAAGGCGCCATTCGCAAGCAGTTAATCGAGCAAAACCACATCGACGCCATTATCGGCCTGCCTGCCAATATCTTTTTCGGCACCGGCATTCCGACAGTGATCTTAGTATTGCGCCAACAACGAGATAACACCGATGTATTAGTAGTCGATGCCTCCAAACACTTTTTAAAAGTGGGCAAAAACAACAAACTGCAAGCCTCCGACATTAAGCGCATTACCGATGCCGTTATCAATCGCGAGAGCCGCCCGAAGTTTTCCCAATTAGTCAGCAAGCAAACCCTGCGCCAAAACGACTACAACCTGAATATTCCCCGCTATGTCGATTCTGCGCCAGAAGCCGAAAGTTGGGATTTGCACGCCACCATGTTAGGCGGTATTCCCGTCAGTGAAATCAACCAGTTCGAGCCGTATTGGCAAGCGTTTCCGGCCTTACGCCAAGCCTTATTTAGCAACACCTCAAGCCACTATGCAGAGCTTGCCATTGCGACCGATGAGATAAAACCAACCATCACCCAACATGCTGAGGTAAAAAGCTTCGCGCAAAGCTATGTGAACGCCTTTGATGATTTTGATAGTTACCTAAAAAACGAGCTAATCACCCAGTGGCACAGCATTAAAATTAACCAGCATGAAGGCGTATTAAGCCATGCCTTGTTTATGCGCATCGCTAAAACGGCGTTAAATGACATTAATTTAATCGACAAATACCAAGCCTACCAGTTACTCAATAACCATTGGCAAACCATTAGCGCCGATTTAGAAATGCTGCAAACCGAAGGCTTTGCCGCCAGTAAACGGGTTGACCCCAATAGGGTCATCAAAAAAATCAATGGCAAAGACACCGAAGTGCAAGACGGCTGGAAAGGCCGCATCATGCCGTTTGAGCTGGTGCAAAGCCTTTATTTAAACACCGAGCTGCAAGCCCTCAAACAACAGGAAAACCGTCTGGCGGAAATCGGCGCAGAGCTGGAGAGCCTTCTCGATTCGCTCAGTGAAGAAGAAAAAGAAGGCGATAGCGTAAAAGAAAGCAAAGACGGTTTTGTCAATGCTGCCGTGGCTAAAGAAGCCAAGGAATTCAAAGCAGAGGCCAAACAACACGGTGCGTTTGATGCCGAAAGCTATCAAGCCAAAATTATCCAAGCGGATGCGTTAATCAATGAGGAAAAAACCCTGAAAAAAGCGGTAAAAGCTTACGCCGAGGCACTGCATTTACAAACCAAAACCACGATTGAAAATTTAACCGACGAACAAGTAAACACCCTGCTGGAACGTAAATGGATCACCCCATTGCTGGAAGAGTTAAGCCAACTACCTACTAACCTGATTCACCAGCTCACCAGTCAGGTGCAAAAACTGGCGGATAAATATGCGATCACTTATGCCGATGTCGCCAAGGAAATAAAAACCAGCGAGCAAGCCTTAGCGGGTTTGATTGACGAACTCACTGGCAACGAGTTTGATCTGCAAGGCTTGGAAGAATTGAAAGCTTTCTTATTAGACGGTAGGGCGGGTAAATAAAATGAGTGCAGAAAACAAAGTACCTGCGATTCGGTTCAAGGGGTTTTCAAAAAGATGGACTGTGAAAAAGTTACAAGATCTAACGGAAACGGGTTTTAGTAATGGCGTATTTAATGACCCTCAAAAAGTAGGTAAGGGATATCGTCTCATAAATGTTAAAGACATGTATGCAGGGAATAGCATTGATGTAGAGAGTCTTTCTTTGGTAGACATCGATGAAAAAGAATTCAAGAAGAATAAGGTCGAATATGGTGATATTTTTTTCACAAGGTCGTCGTTAGTAAAAGAAGGAATAGCTTATTCAAATGTAAATTTGAGCAACCATCAAAATATCACATTTGATGGGCATTTGATTAGAATGCAGCCATGTAAGAGGTCGACTAATCCAGTATTTTTATCGTCATTATTTAAAACACCTTCTGCACGCAACCAGTTCATTCTTGGTGGAAAGACTACAACTATGACCACTATAGGTCAGAGTGATATAGCTTCAGTTGAGGTTCCGATACCTTCAGTTGAAGAGCAAACCAAAATCGGCAATTACTTCCAACAGCTCGACACCCTGATCGCCCAGCATCAGAAAAAGCACGACAAACTGTTAAACCTTAAAAAAGCCCTGCTCGAACTTATGTTCCCCAAACAGGGTGCAACCGAGCCAAAGATTCGATTCAAGGGGTTTAGCGGAGAGTGGGAGGAGAAGGGACTGGAAGAAATTTCTGTAAAAATTCAGGATGGTACTCATTTTTCACCAAAATCATTTGATACTGAAGATTTCTTGTATATCACATCTAAAAATGTAAAAAACGGATATATTGAACTCTCAAAGGCTCAATTTATTTCAAAAGAAGAACACGATAACATCTACAAAAGATGCGATGTAAAACAAGGTGATGTATTGTTGACAAAAGATGGAACAATTGGCCAAGCATGTGTGAATGAGTTATCAATTCCATTTAGTTTACTTTCTAGTGTTGCATTCATCAGACTGAATCCAAATTTTTCAAATTATTTTTTATATCACCTTCTGGTTTCACAAATAGGACAGAAAGAAATAGAAAGTCAAATTGCAGGTCAAGCACTGAAAAGAATTACTCTTACAAAAATTAATAACTTTTCTTTCGATTTTCCTTCGCATCAAGAACAACAAAAAATTGCATCTTGTCTTTCTGCCTTAGATGCGCTCATAACCCAACATCAAGCCCAACTCAAAAAACTAAGCAACATCAAGCAAGCCTGCTTGGAAAAAATGTTTGTGTAATGAATTATGAATGCTGAATTGTTCATTCATAACTCATAACTCATCATTCAAACGGAGTGTGCAGATGACCTTAGAAAACAAACTCGGCATTACTGATGCAGTAGAGTTGGCACGGGTTGAAGAAAAACTCAGTAAAGCACGCGCCCATAAACTCTTTACCAGCGGTTTTTTAAACACCTTGCCTGTCGGCAGTTTTGAGGCTTTGGCAAGTATTCACCACTATCTGTTTGGTGAAATTTATGACTTCGCCGGAACAATCCGCACAGAAAATATTGCCAAAGGAAATTTTCGTTTTGCGCCCGTCATGTACTTGGAAGTTGCTTTAAAACATATTACGGCCATGCCGCAATCCAGCTTTAATGAAATTATCGAAAAATATGTAGAGATGAATATTGCCCACCCCTTTAGAGAAGGCAATGGCAGAAGTACACGAATATGGCTCGACTTAATACTTAAAAAAGAACTAAAACAGGTAGTTGATTGGCAGCGTGTCGATAAAAATGATTATTTAATGGCCATGGAACGCAGCCCCATTAAAGATGTTGAAATCAAGGTATTACTCAAACAGGCCTTAACCGACAAAATCGACGACACTGTTATTTACATGAAAGGCATTGATGCCAGTTATTACTACGAGGGCTATACGCTCTATAAAACCGAAGACATTACGGACGATAAAGCATGACATTTACAACAGAAAGCACTTTTGAAACTGCCTTAATTAATGAGTTAAAAAACAATAAAGGCTGGAAAAATGGGGTATTAAAAAACTCAAGCGAAGCCGACTTACTGCAAAATTGGGCGACTATTCTGTTTGAAAACAATCGCCGTATTGATTGCCTCAATGAGGTGCCGCTAACCGATACCGAAATGCAGCAAATTATTGAGCAAATTCGCGAGTTAAAAACCCCGCTCAAACTCAATGGCTTTATTAACGGCAAAACCGTCTCTATTATCCGTGATAACCCTGCCGACCCCTTGCACTTGGGTAAAGAAGTCAGTTTAAAAATTTACGACCGCCAGGAAATATCCGGCGGGCAAAGCCGTTACCAAATTGTGCAACAACCCCGGTTCGCTAAAACCTCAAACATACTCAACGACCGCCGTGGCGATGTGATGCTGCTCATTAACGGTATGCCGCTGATTCACATAGAACTTAAACGCAGCGGCGTGCCGATAAGCCATGCGTATAATCAAATTGAAAAGTACAGCGCTGAGGGTGTATTTACCGGTTTGTTTGCCTTGGTGCAGATTTTTATCGCCATGACGCCGGAAGAAACACGTTATTTTGCCAACGCCGGGTCAGATGGCCGCTTTAATCAGGATTATTACTTTACTTGGGCCGATTTTAACAACGAACCCATTAACAACTGGAAGGCGATTGCCGCCAGTTTGTTGTCTATCCCTATGGCGCACCAGTTAATTGGTTTTTACACCGTGGCCGATGGCTCTGATGGTGTGCTCAAGGTGATGCGCAGTTATCAGTATTATGCGGCCAATGCCATTTCCGACAAGGTGTCAAAAACCCGTTGGGCGGCACCGAACCCTTTGGGTGGTTATGTGTGGCATACCACTGGGTCAGGTAAAACCATGACCAGTTTTAAATCGGCGCAGTTGATTGCCCAATCGAAAGACGCCGATAAAGTCATTTTTTTAATGGATCGCATTGAGTTAGGCGTGCAATCGCTGCGCGAATATCAAGGCTTTGCGGCTGATGATGAAGACGTGCAAGCCACTGAAAATACCAGTGTGTTAATCACTAAGTTAAAAAGTAATGACCCTGCCAATACGTTGATTGTTAGCTCGATTCAAAAAATGAGCAATATCTATGAGGCAGTGAATGACGAGGGCATTAGCCTGAACAGCGATGACATTGCGCGTATCAATAACAAGCGCTTGGTGTTTATTGTCGATGAAGCCCATCGTTCTACCTTTGGCGATATGTTAATTACTATTAAAGGCACCTTTCCTGCTGCCTTGTTTTTTGGTTTTACCGGCACACCGATTCATGAAGAAAACCAAAAGAAAAAAAGCACCACCGCTATGGTGTTTGGTGATGAGCTGCACCGTTACAGCATTGCCGACGGTATTCGTGATAAAAACGTGCTGGGCTTTGACCCGTATAAAGTCACTACTTTTAAGGATGCCGATTTACGGCGCGAAGTGGGTTTGTTGAAAGCCAAAGCCACTACGGAAAACGAAGCCTTAAGCGATCCGAAAAAATCAGCTGTTTATTATCGTTATATCAATGACGTGCCGATGGCGGGTTATACCGATAATGCGGGTCAGTATGTAAAGGGCATTGAGGATGAAGTATCTAAATCACAGTATGGCGAACAGCACCAAAATGCCGTGGTTGCGGATGTGTTAGATAAGTGGACGATGCTCAGTCGCAACTCTAAATTCCATGCCCTGTTAGCTACCGATAGCATTGCTGATGCCATTAGCTATTACCGCCTGTTTAAACAGGCAGGCTCGAATTTGAAAATTACCGCCTTATTTGACCCGAATATTGCCGAAGGTGACGATTACCAAACCAAATCAGCCTTTAAGCAAGCGGGGTTAGTGGAAATTATTGATGACTACAATCAGCGTTATGGGCATGATTTTAGTTTGGCGAATCACGCCAAGTTCAAGAAGGATGTGGCCGCACGTTTAGCCCATAAAAAGCCCTATTTACGCATTAACCAAACACCTGACCAACAACTCGATTTACTGATTGTTGTTGACCAAATGCTGACGGGTTTTGACTCTAAATGGTTGAATACCTTGTATATGGATAAGGTGGTAGCGTATGAAACGATTATCCAGGCGTTCTCACGCACCAACCGCTTATTTGGGCCGGACAAACCGTTTGGTACGATTCGTTATTATCGTTATCCGCACACCATGGAACGCAATATTAATGCAGCGGTTAAGCTGTATTCGGGCGATAAGCCCATGGGTTTGTTTGCTGATCAGCTGGAAACCAATCTGCACAAAATGAATGAGGCCTTTGCAGATATTGAGGCACTTTTTATGCATGCTGGTATCGCTAACTTTGAAAAGTTGCCCGATGATAATGCCGTGCGGGGGCAGTTTGCTAAACATTTCAGGCGCTTTAATGAGTTTTTAGAAGCGGCGAAAATCCAGCGTTTTACATGGCAGCAGCTAATGTACTCTCTTACTGATAATCAGGGCGCGACAACTGACGTTGAGCTGAGCCTTGATGAACAGACTTATTTGGTGCTGGCCTTGCGTTATAAAGAACTGCCCACGGATGACGGCGCTGGCGGCGGTGACGATGAGGTGCCTTTTGATATTGCCACCCATTTAATGGAAATTGATACCGGTAAAATCGATGCGGATTATATGAATACCCGTTTTGACAAGTACCTTAAAACACTGCAAGCCGGTGCCGATAATGCCGACATTCAAAGTGCGGTAGATGAACTGCATAAGTCGTTTGCATCACTTAGCCAGGAAGAACAAAAACAAGCTAATATTTTCTTAAATGATGTGCAACGGGGTGATGTCACGCCCGAAGCAGGGAAAAGCTTTAGGCAATACATCAGTGAATATCAATTCAGTGCCAAGCAGGCGCAAGTAAATAAACTCGTCAGCTTGATGGGTGCGGATGAAGCAAAACTGAAAGCGATGATGAATACCGGCGTGACAGCCGTCAATATAAATGACTTTTGCCGTTTTGATGCCTTAAAAGCCACCGTCGATATAGTTAAAGCCAAGGCGTATTTTGAAGAGCGAGATGGTGAAACTATTCCTATCTTTAAGGTGAATATGAAAATCGATAAATTGCTGGAGGATTTTATTATTAGTGGTGGGTTTGATTTGTAGCGCACAAGCCTTATTCGTTAGGTGCGATTAACAAATTTCCACTGAATATCATCTTAAATTCAACTCATAGTAGTCATTGGCTACCCACTTAAGCCGGGACAGTTTTAAATGGGTGGCCGGGAACGCCAAGCCCCAGCTTGGCGCGAACACTGGCCAAGCTGGGGCTTGGCGTTCCCAGTTTGTCCCTGCTTAAGTGGGTAGCCGTAGTCATTCAAAAGTTTCTTAACAAACAAGTTGTTTTGCTGCCAATAGCTAAAGCTATTGGACTCCGATGCTGGGAATGAACGCTAGGGTTACACTTCGGAGTTGAATCCGCCCTCGGAAATCGCCTTGGCCTTAAGTCGGGAAGCAATCAACGGCTGTCATGTTCGCTGCGCCAATAACTCTCCGATTGCATATCAATCAACCTCGACACCGTGCGCTCAAATTCAAACGCGCCTTCGCCAGTTGTGTACAGCTCTTGAGCCGGGACTTCGGCGGTGCAAATCAGTTTTACCTTATGCTCATATAACGCATCAATCAGTGTGACAAAGCGCTTGGCTTCGTTACACTTTTCTACCGTCAGTTTGGGAATGTCCGCCAGAATGACAATGTCAAAACAGCTGCCTATTTCCAAATAATCGGCCGGCCCTAACGCGTGCATACAGAGTTCGTCGAAGGACGTGAGCGCGACATTGCCATGCACTGCAGACAATACGACTTTTCTGCCCAACACTTCGATAACACCAGGTTTTTGCGGGGCAAAATGGGTCAATTCGTTATAACTTTGGCGCACGAATGCTGCCGCCTTTTCATCCAGCGGATAATGGTAAGTGGTCTTTAAGGCCTGCAAATGACTGAGCCGGTAGTCTTGTTTTGCAAGCAATTCGATGACTTGGGCTTTTTGTTGCAAAAGCCCGACAAAAGGCAGAAACAAATCCCGTTGCAGGCCGTCGTGATACAGCTCATTAGGATGGCAATTGGAGGTAATGACGACAACAATGCCCAATTCAAACAAGCGCTTGAACAGCCGCAGCAAAATCATTGCATCGGCAATGTCGGAAACATGGAATTCGTCGAAACAAAGCAGCAGTTCAGATGCCCTGATATGTTCCGCCAAAGCGGCAACGGCGTCGGTGCTGTTTTGCTTGCGCCAGTGATGGATGAAGGTGTGGACATCCTGCATGAAAGCATGAAAATGAACCCGTTTTTTTTCACGGATAGGACAGGCATCGAAAAACAAATCCATCAGCATAGACTTGCCCCGACCTACATTGCCGTAAAGGTACAAGCTTTGATAATTAGCCGGTTTAGCCGAAAAAACTTTACGCAGGATGGATTTTTGCCCGTACTCGGCAGCCGCCGTCAAATTGTCGAGCAGGGTTTGCAGATGGTGTATTGCCACCATTTGCGCCGGTTCGTATTCAATATGGCCTTGCGCGACAAGGCCGTTATAGTGCTTTACCAACAAACCGGGGGCGGCGCAGGACGGTTTTTCAAAGGTTTGTTGGGGCTGTTTTTTTGCCATGGTTACACGCAATCAATGTGCCGAGTGGCCGACCAGCGCGCTTTATGGCACGCCGGCATCATTTTTACACGCCATCCCTACAATTCAAATTCGGCAGGATCAATACCCAGCTCCTTGGCTATTTTGACGGCGACCTTTTTTTCGTCATCATCAAAATCGCCATCCGACGAGGCAATGCCGATAATCATGCGCACCAACAGCCGTGAGGCCTGGGCATTTGATTTCATTTTGCTCAGCGCTTCATAAGCTTTAGCTTCGCCAATGTCTTTGTCGAATTCGAGCTGGCCGACAAAGTCCTGAAAAGCCTTAATCACGTCGCTGGTGCTAAAAATCGACAGTGCATCGTGGCTTTCAATAAATTTGACCATTTTTTGCTTTTCTTCCGAACTGACGCTGCCGTCAGCCATGGCGATCAAGGCTGAACCGGCCATTGCCGCATTCAGAAAATCCTTGTTCTTAAACTTCAATGCCTCTGTTTTCAATTCATTGGCTTTGTTTTTTAACTGGCTTAAAAAATTATCGAAACTCATGGTGTTCTCCTGCTGTTAAATGATGGTTGTGTGTAATAGTTTGGCGGCTGCTAAAAATGATTAAATGGAACTCGGATGACACCGATTAAACCGATAATCACTGATTAAAAGCACGATATACCCGTGTAAATCCGTCCTGTGTTCTATTGCCTTTTTAGGCTACCAACTTAAGCCGGGACAGTTTTAAATGGGTGGCCGGGAACGCCAAGCCCCAGCTTGGCGTGAACACTCGCCAAGCTGGGGCTTGGCGTTCCCAGTTTGTCCCGGCTTAAGTTGGTAGCCCCTTTTTACGGTTGTGTCATTTATTTGCTGCCCGCGACATAGTTTAACCCCCAACCGAAAGCGCGATCCATTTGTTGATGACCGGCAAAATAATCGGTCAGTTTGGTGATTTGGAGCTGGCCGTTTATGTTTTCAAGCATGGCAAGGGCGCATAAAAACTGGTCGTCGCGGTAGCTGTCAAGGCGTATTTCTATATCGGGTTGGTTTTTGCTTTTAATTGTAATAACGGCATCCACATGCGACCAGTTCGGCACACCGTCGTAGATAAAGGTGTAAATCAATATACGCCGGAACTCGTGCAGGTGTTGGGTGTTGATGCGTAGCGTTTCGCCACCGAGCGAACTGCCGCTGCGGTCATCTTGATCCAGTTCAATGTAAGGAAACTGCTGCAGATTGCCGAAATGGCCGCCTAATGCCTGCACCGCGCCAATTTCGCCGCTGTTAAACTCCCACAGGCAAGCCAAGTCCAGATCGATGCCGGCGGCTGAAAATTTACGGAAAAGCCCGGCTGATTTGACCGGTGTTGCGTTCCAGTTCAGGTTGACCAGAATTTCGCCAGACCCGCCGGTATTTTTTTCCAGCGAAACCGACTGGCCTTTTTTGTCCAAGGTTATTTTGCTCAAATTTATTTTCCCCGCCGGTGCAGCGGGTGCAGGCGCAGCCTCGCCTTCGCCGACATCGACGCCGTAAAATTCGGCTAAAGGTTGCAGTCCGCCAATGAAGCCTTGGCCAACCGCACGGAATTTCCATTGCTGCTGATGACGGTAAAATTCGCCGACAATCAATGCCGATTCCTTGTTTTGCGCGGTGTCCATCGAGAAGCAAGCAAGCTCGATGCCGGTGAGAAAATCCTTCACCAATACGGTGACATTATTCAGCTGGGAAAAGTTTTGCCCTTTGGCTTGCCCATCGGTAATGGTCAGTGCCAGAGATATTTTTTGAATACCGGCGCCGGTACGTTCCAAATGCAGCGTGAACCGCCCCAATTCCGGCTCCAGCAAAACACCTTGCTCAGCCCGTGCCGGTTGGTTAAAGAAAATGAAATCATCATCGGTTGACACCTTGCCCTGAGCATTAAGCAAAAAAGCGCTGACATCGGCAGCCACGCCCTGCGCCTGCCCGTGACTGACCGAAACATGCAGCGATGTTGTCGGCAATGGGCAATTTTGCCCGGCAACCAAATCAATACGATGACTCATTTTTCCCCCTTTTTTTTTGGTTAGTTGACAAACAACTCCGTATAACCCGGCAACAGCAGCGATTCGCCGTAATAGTGCCGTCTGTCCATTATATGCTGCCCCCATTGCTGATGCGTCGCCACTTCGCACATCGCATCATGCATCCTAAACACGGCGGGCGATTCGCTTTGGCATAAAGCCTGCGCCATGTCGTAATCGTCGCTATCGACGCTATACATCGCCTCAATAACCGGCACTTGCACCGGATGGATCGCGGTTTTACCGGTCAGGCCATGCGCCAAATCCAGCCGGATTTCTTGTTGCAGGGTAGCCGTATCGTCCAAATATTCAAACACCGGCGCCGATAAAGAAAATCCATAAGGCTTAAATACCGTCACCAGCTGCGCGATAATGTGGCCGAGCGGCGTTTCATATAAGGTCATCTGCCGAGGCCGCCTGATGCCCAGCAAATTCATCAAATCGTTGCCGCCAATCCGCAGCATTAATATCCGCGCAAAAACAGTCTCCTGCAGCAAAGCCTCGCGCAATTCGCGCATGGCGCCGACATCAAACACATCGCGGGTTTCTAGCGTCGGCATAATCTTAAACGCCGTGCCCTGCAATTGGTCGAAATAAGCATGGAAATTAGCGGCGTTAAATTTCGGCAGCACAAAACCGTCGATTTTTTCTATATCAGGCAATGCCAGCAGACGCGCCAAAATGTCGGGATTTCTGGCACGGATAAAACGGAAGCGTTGCGGCGTGTCCCTAAAGCCCTGCAAACACAGACCTAAATGGCGCAGGCTGCTGTCCAGTTCGCTTTGGGACACCGCATCTTCGGTGCAAAAAATCATCGAACGCAAATCTTGCAATTTCTCGCCATTGGCACAATCCATCAAATCGAAGCGATGTGCAGGCATATACAATGACGCCCCTAAACACCATGGTGAAAAAACTTTGGGCGCTGTGTTCATTATTAAATGTCCGTAAAAGCCAAGGTGTGAAACGGAATGCCGAAGGTCATGCCTTTAACCATGCGGCCAAGCCGCGCCCCATTCCATAAAATACGCAAGCATTATAGACTTTTTTATAGTTATCAAGGTAACGGGTCTATTGCCCAGGCATGTTACCGTTACCGATGTTTAACAATTCTTGCTAGACTATGGCGCCATGGGCGATAAAGACATTATTTCAAAACATATACTCAAACGGCTGCTACTCGATATGGCGCGTTATTTATGCCAGCTTGATATTGTCGATGCGGAGCTATTGAACACCGAACAACAGCGTATCGAAGATCGGCGCGCCGATTTAGTGGCACGGGTCGAACCCACGCAAGGCGCGCCATTTATTCTGCATATCGAAGTACAAAATGGCAACGATAGCACCATGGTCAACCGCATGTTGCGCTATTTGGCCGATATTCAGCACAGCCATCCCGGTTTGCCTGTGCATCAATGCCTGCTCTATATTGGCCGCAAGCGCCTGACCATGACGGACGGGCAGACTGGGGCGCAATTGCACTATCGTTATCAACTGGTCGATATGCGCACAGTGGATTACCGTCACCTTTACAACAGCGATGACCCGAATGCGCTGGTGCTGTCGATATTATGTGATTTCCAGGGGAAATCCAGTAATAAAGTGGTACGGCATATCTTGACCAAGCTGCAAACACTCACGGGCGACAACGAAAAACAACGCCGGGAATACATCCAGATGCTCGAAATATTAGCGGATAACCGGGACTTAAACATCGACATACAAGAGGCTTACGATATGTTACAAATCAGACTTGAACGCCTGCCCAGCTATCAAAAAGGCATGGAGCGGGGTGAGAAGCTTGGCATCGAACGGGGTGAGAAACTCGGTATAGAACGGGGTGAAAAACTCGGTATAGAAAGGGGTGAGAAACTCGGTATAGAAAGGGGCGAGAAACTAGGCATCGAACGGGGCCTTGCCGATGAAGCGCGGTTATTGCTCAAACGCGTATTAACACGGCGCTTTGGTGATATAACGTCAACGCTCGAAGAAAATATCGGCCAAGCCAGCCGTAAGCAAATTGAACAGTGGTTCGACCGGGCGCTGGAGGCGGAAAGTCTGGATGAAATCTTCAAGAGTGGATAACCACACCCCCGCCCAATCAGCAAAAGCCAAACTTTGAAAACATGCAAGCTGTGTCCATCAATACCGGGCATGCATTTTCCCAAGGCTTAGAGCACGGTATCATCAAGACCTAAAAAAATGTAGCTTTGCATGATGTGGAAGGTTGGGTTGAAGCTCAAATCGGGCGCTAATGGCGTGCCAGGCATGCAATCGATCATTGAGTGAGGCGCATAGCGGTGTTTCATGGCAAAGGATAATGTGCCCGTAAGCATCGGGGTTCAGGTTGTAAATAAAATTGGGGATACCGTCGTCATAATTGTCTTCAAAGCGGCACACAGTACCGATAGCGCCGCCCTGATGAATCGGCGAACGCGTGGTGCTTTGCACATTGACCTTGAAACCGGCCGCTTCTAATGCGCGTCCCAGCAAGTAAGCGGGCGCATTGCATTCGCCGGTGCCCAAGACCAAAACCGGTCTGTCATCGCGACCCAAGCCGTTACGACACAACTGCTCGACCACATCGCTATCCAGGTTGATCGGCGCGGTTAAACCCAAGCGCCCCGGCCACGCCAGCAGCGCTTTTTTGCAGTCGCCATTGCCAGAAACATTGACGGTGATGCTGTCGATGTCGGCATTTTGGCTATCCTCAAAACGCAATAAACCTTGCCGGAAACACACCCATTCAACCGCCACACCGGCTTGGTTTTCCAACGCGGCGCGGTCATCGGGATGGGCAAAATTGACTAGGCTGACAATAAACACTTTGCGCAAACCGGGATTCACCTTTTGATAAGCTTTAATCAAGCGTAAAAAGGTCAGCCCGGTACTGATTTCATCGTCGATTAACACCAATGTTTTGGCATTTAAAAACTGTGCACGGTACTCCGGCAGCTCAGGATAATACAAGAAAAAATCGGTGGCATGACTGTGCGCTTCTTCAAACTCCAGCCGCTCAATGCCGTCCAAATGATAGCGCGTGGTCTGCATAAACAAGGCCTGCCCGACGCCTTCGCGGCAGGCCGCTTCAAACACGCCATAACCCAGGCCGGTTGCGGTTTCCGCCATGCCAATCCACAGCGAACCGGCCTCTACGCCGCGCGCCAGAGCCATTCTTGCCAGTGCACGGTACGACCACCCCATCAGTTTTGGCGACACCGGATAATGCTTGCCCAACACTTTGCTGACCAACAAAAACTTGCGTTTGCTGCTGACCCTAGCGGCAAAGCCCAGCAAGCGGTTCAACGGAATGTGGCCGGGTTCAACATCCAGGTGCAGGATGCCGGTATCAAGTGCGACAGTGACTGTTTTTAGCTTGGTTGGATTCAAGTGCGTGTTCCCATACTGCCTTGAGGACGGCTCAGGTTGGCAATGCTGCCTTGCATTTTCATTTTGTTGTACACGCCTTGAGTGGGTGCTATCCATACCATGCCGGGGCCGGTAAACGTCTGTAGCAAGCCTTCGCCGCTGGTGACCGACTGGAACAAGGTTTTGCCTGATGTTTCGGCTTGAAAGCTGACACTGGCGGTTCTGACAAAGGCAAAATTACCATCGACTGACAATTTTTCCCCAGGTGCCAATTCATACATTAACAACTCGGAAACCGGCACTGGCGAACTGAGCACCACCACGCCAGAGCCTTTAATTTGGGTTTGAAAAAAACCTTCACCGCCAAACAGCGCACTGGAAACGTTCTGTTGCATTTTCGCACTCACCTCCAAATTGGCGGTCGCGCAATAAAAGGCGCTCTTATCAACAATCAGCGCGTCATTATCAATATTGAATAGCAAATAATGGCCGAAACTCGGCTCCAAATAAATCTCGCCAGTGCCTTTGATACGCGATTGAAACAACGTTTCGCCAGTCATGAATTTGCGCATCAAGCCTTTGGCAATGCCGCCCTGCGTACTTGATTCCAACTGCAAATTGCCTTTCATAAAATACAGTGCGCCCGGTTCGATAAGCAATTCGCTCCTATCTAGCCTGACCCGGATCATCTTTAAATGAATGCTGGCCTGATTAGCGAAAAACACTTTTTCGGCGACCTCCAAATCATCGGAGCCTTTTAGTGATTTATACTGCACCACCTCCAGCACCGCACCCGGTATACTTTCGCTTTCCACCACATCAAAAGGATCGGTATCACTCATAATTATTACTCTTTGTTGTTAATTTATGTCGTTTCCACATACCGGCATCAGGTTTCAATTAATAAGTAGTCATTCAAAAGTTTCTTAACAAACAAGTTGGGAGTAAAACAGCTTTAGCTGTTTTACCGCCAATAGCTAAAGCTATTGGACTCCAATGTAAATGTTAAAAGAAATAGGCTTACCTACTTAACTGCCAGTTCCCGTAGCTTTCCAAGAAAATAGTTAAAACTGAGCGATGTATTATTATCCAAACTCATGTGTGGAGAAATATTCTCAGCCCAAGCCGATTTTTCAGCACCTATAATGTGCTGTCCCTGACTTGAAAGCCGCCTTTATAGACAGCATCAGCAAGCAGCTCCCATGTACCGCAAATAGAATCACTGATATAAGCATTCAGTACAACCTCTTTACCAATGATTTTGTGCACAAGAATATCTAACGAAACTTTTCCTGACTGATCTTCCACGAGTATTTCAAAGTGCATTATTTCACCTTGCATCCAGATAATCGCTATACCAAAGCCCGCCTAATGGCAGTCCTTCGGCGACCATGTCTTTTACCAGCGCATCATCACTGGCTCGCCGAATAATGGAAAAACCATCCGCACCTTTTTCCAGAATCCAAACTTCATTCGGTTCAAGCGCATCCACAAAATAAGGCTGGTGCGTGGTGATAAAAACCTGAGAACCGCCTTTTCGTCCGGTTGCATGTTCGCGGAATTCCATGGCTAATGTTTCCAGTAATTTGTGATACAAGCCGTTTTCAGGCTCTTCAACACACAAAAAAGGCGGCGGTACAGGATCTTCCAGCAAAAGTAAATAAGCGAACACTTTTAACGTGCTATCAGACATTTGTTGTGCATAAAAAGGATCTTGAAAACCCTTGTCATTGAAGCGCAACAGCAATCGATCATCGCCCGTCTTTTCAGTATCAATTTTATTGATGCCTGGAATCTTTTTTGCAATACGATCTAACACCTTCTGAAAACGAGCTTGCTGCTCCCTTTCCATGAACTGCACAACATTGCCAAGGTTATCGCCATGAATATTCAGATGTTTTTGAGGGCCTGCTAATGGAAGGCTTCTAGCCGCATCAGGAGTAAAGTAACTCAGATACCAGCCTTCTATAAACTGACGAAAAACCGAAATTCTTGGATGCTGCTTTAAAGAGCCGAGCGTGGCAATACCCAGCCTCCTCTTATCGGTCAGTTCCACTGATTCCGTTTCTTTGCTTTCTTCTTCTTCAAGTAATTTAAGAAAGTCATCAAGATCAAATTCTTTTTTATCTTCTTCAATTTTTTTACCTTCCCCTTTCCAGACCAAACCTTTGCCGTTATTTAAGACCAAAAAAGAAAAGGGCCAACCGCGTGTCTGATTTTCGCGCCGTTGACGAAGACGCTCTTTTTGTACAAAAGGACGACCGGAATCGTCTGCTTCAATAGACAGTTCATAAGTAATCGGACGGGCATTACCGTTTTCCTTGTAATAGATTTCAAACTCAATCGCCCCTGTTTGTCCTTGGGAGCGTATTTTTTTAAAGCCACCTCGACCGCGCAAATCACAAGCTTCCTCTACGCCAAATTTAAGCGCGTCAGCCAAAAAACCAAAGACATCAAACAAGGTACTTTTCCCGACACCGTTTTTACCAATGACAACCGTCATAGGAGTCAGCGGTTCTGATTTTTGCTGATTCCACAACCTTCCCAAGGTAACATCTTTCAATGCACGGAAATTCTTTACCCGAATGCCTTCAATTTTAGCCATTGTTTACCTTCCATTTTTGCAGCTGTTTGTTCACAACGCTTCCTGCATCAGCACCGGCGTATTGATCTCAGTCACCCGCAGCCCATAGCGGATAGTCGGCGGCTGGAAGGGTTCGCCTTTGATACTGTGCAACGCAATCTGTGCCAGGTTGGCGCCGGATAAACAGGCCATGCCGAAACCGCCGGACGGACGTGGGTTAATCTCCAGCAAACGCACGCCGTTAACGCCTTCCTTAAACTGGATGTTGAACAAGCCATTGAGCCGGTAATGTGCGGCTAAGCGTGCTGTCATGCCGGCAATGTCGGCATTGTTGTCGATCATTTGCCCGCCGCCTGCGAGTTGCGATTTTTTGCGCTGCACCGCGCACAGCAATTCGCCGTGCCGCCCGGCGCAATCGACGCTCCATTCCGCGCCGCCCAAATGCTCCATCACCAACAGTGTGGCAAATTCAGGCGTATTTAACATACCTTGCCGCAACTCTTGCAACGGAATCTGGTATTCGATGCCGTCAAGCAGCTGGGTGATGCTGTCGCGCTCGGTATCCAAAACCCGAAAACCCAAGCCGAACACCGATTGGGCCGGCTTGACGCACAATACTGGATGTTTTATGGATAAGTCGGCAACCGCGCTGTCGAAGGCATCACGGTCATTAACGGCGATGAAATCCATGACCTGGGCAACATTTGCAGGCAATGTGCTATAAAACTCGGCTTTGTTATGCAACAAAGTCAGCGTATCGAAATCGCCCACCGACAACACCTGCACGCCGATTGCCTGGAAAAATTCATGATGCTTGCTGATAAAGGCCGCTTCTTTGCCCGGCCAAAATAACTGGATATTATGTTGCCGACAAAATGCCACGCACCATTCAAGATAATCCTGTTCGTTGAGATCGGCCGGTTCAAGATAGCTTTCATCCGCCGCCAAAAAGGCGGCGGCATGGGGGTTGGTATGCGTACAAATTAGCGTGCTGCCGCCGCTCGGCATCGACTGGCGAAGATTTCTAAAAACGGCGTGTATGGTCGAAAATGTCTTGTTAAACCAAATTCTCATTGATGCCTACAGGTGAATGATGATTTGCGGCAGTAAGTCTTCAATAGTCCGGCCAGTGCCGTTTTCGCCTATCGCGTGCATTTTCCATTCACCGTTATGACGGTACAATTTGGCCATGATTTGTGCGGTATGCGAGCCTTGCGCACTCAGTGTGTAACGCGCCACTTCGGCATTATTGCTGCTGTCGACGATGCGGCAATAGGCATTGTCAATTTCATCGAAAGTCTCGCCGGAAAAGGAGTTGACGGTAAACACCAATGATTTGACCGTTTCAGGCACTTTGTCCAGATCAACCTTGATTTGCTCATCGTCGCCGTCACCGGCACCGGTACGGTTGTCGCCGGTATGGACAATACTGCCGTCGCGGCTTTTTAGTTGGCCAAAATAAATGGTGTCAACCACTTTATTTTGCTCGTTAAACATCACACAAGATGCGTCCAAATCAATGGCGCCGCTTTTACCGCCGCCGCCAAACAAGCCTTTTAACAGGCCGCCGGAAGGGGCCTGTTTAGCATCCCAGCCCAAACCCATGACGATTTTGCTCAACGTGCCGCCGGACTCTTTGGACAGGGAAATTTTTTGCCCTTTTTGTAAGTTTATAGCCATCTGTATTGCCTCGATAAATAAACCGCGCTGTTCAACGCTGTTTTTCTGCTATGTGGAATATGTTTGTTCTCTACAAAAAAGATGAAGGGCGGTATTTTTCTTCGCGCCCTTCGTGTTCTTTATGGTTAATAATTTTTAAACATTGACCCCAAAAGAGGCCGCTAAAGGCCCAAGCCCACCGGCAAAACCTTGACCGACAGCCTTAAACTTCCACTCAGTGCCGACACGGTAAATCTCACCGAAAATCATCGCGGTTTCAACCGAGGCATCTTCGCTCAAATCGTAACGGGCAATTTCTGCGCCGCCGTCTTCGTTGCAGATACGGATATAAGCATGGCTGACTTGGCCGAAATTTTGTTTACGCGCTTCGGCGTCATGGATAGTCACAGAAAACACGATTTTGTCCAATTCTGCGGGCACTTTGGACAATTCGACCTTGACCACTTCATCATCGCCATCCCCCGCGCCGGTAAGATTGTCGCCCTGATGCTGAACCGCACCGTCACCGACAACCTTATTATTGTAGAAACAGAAATCGCTGTCTGAGCGGACTTTACCGTCCATTTTGACCAAAAATGCGCTGGCATCCAAATCGAATGCGGCGCCATCGGTGGCACGGGCATCCCAGCCTAAGCCCACTGCGATTTTATTCAAGCCGGGGGCTTCTTTGCTAAGGTTAACGTTGCCGCCTTTGGTAAGTGATACTGCCATGATGCTCTCCTGGTGCTTATTAAAATTAATAGTGGATGCCCACTGTTGTTGCTAAATATTAATGCCGTATTGGCGCGCCAATGCCGCTAGGCCTCCGGCATAGCCTTGGCCGACCGCCTTAAACTTCCACTCAGTACCGTGTTTGTAAATCTCGCCGAAAACCATGGCGGTTTCAATCGAGGCATCTTCGCTCAAGTCATAACGGGCAACTTCGGCATTTGAATCCTTGTTGACCACCCGGACATAGGCCTGCGATACCTGGCCGAAATTCTGTTTACGCACGTCGGCATCATGGATGGTGACGGTAAAAACCACGCGCTGAATATCAGCCGGTATTTTGTCCAGCAGCACAATAATCGATTCGTCGTCGCCCTCCCCTTCGCCGGTACGGTTATCGCCGGTATGTTCAATCGAACCGCAGGTGGATTTGGTTTGGTTGTAAAAAATAAAATCGCTGTCAGCTCTGACCTTACCGTCTTCTTTGACCATGAATGCACTGGCATCCAGGTCGAAATCGGCGCCATCGGTAGGCCTTGCGTCCCAGCCGAGGCCAACCAGTATGTTTTTTAACGTGGGATCCGTTTTGGACAGGCTGATGTTACCGCCTTTAGTGAGTGAAACAGCCATAAATCAATCTCCTCATAAAGAATACAAAGGTTTAATGAACACGCCTTTTAAAACTATTTTCTCTCAACTTAACATGATGCAGAAAAAATATTAAAAAGCTGTTACGCCATGACATACAGCACATTTTTAGAATGCGTCAACAGGCGCCAGCGCCATAATAACCGCTAATATACGCCTTGCATAGCCGGACATACGCGTTTATAAACGCGTTAACTGAGCCGCAAGCCATGAAAAAAACCGTGCAATGACAGCTACCATTAAAAAAACCGCCACTAGCGCACCACAATAAGGCAAAAATACATAGGCAATGATAGTTTTTTGCACAACTATGGTGCACCATGGCCGCCGAGTAATTTCCATAAAAGACACGAAGTCCAAAAGCAGGCCGCGTTGGGCGGCACGAATTTTCATTGTTCGTGCCGGTTGCAGACTTCGTGGCGATAGTCTTTTTAACTGTTATTAAGGTGATTTCCTGAAAAAAACAGCCCTAAATAATTGCCCACGAAAAACACGAAAAGCACGAAAATCCAAAAGCAGGCATCTCCAGGCGATACGAAAATAAGCAAAGCTATTATTTTGACTGTTTTTTTTTCGTGGCTTTCGTGCTTTTCGTGGACTCTGTTTTTCTACAGCTTTCGATTATCAGGGACATTTTTTATTAGAAATCACCTAATACGAAAATAAGCAGGCCATTGTTCTTACTGCTTCTTTTCGTGGCTAGTGAACCCTATTTTTCTACAGCCCACAATTACCGGCCTGCAAATTGCTAGAAAATGATATTCATACTTTAAACCCTATTAAAGCCAACATGTATAAACGCATCCTTGACCATCTGAACGGCGCCATCTTGTTATTCGACCGCGACCTCATCCTCAGTTATATCAACTCTGCCGGAGAAATCCTGTTGGCCGACAGCTCGCGCCATTTGGTCGGGCTGGGTGCGCATGAATTGTTCAAGTCGTCCGATTCCGCATTACTGACCCATTTACAACAATGTCTGGGCATGGCCGAGCCGTTGATCGACCGTGAGCTGATTTTAGATAGGATGACACACAGCGTCACCATCAATTTCAGCGCCACCCCCTTATTAAACAATGAACAGGTCAGTGAGATTCTGGTCGAATTACAGCAAGTGGACAATCAACTGCGCATTTCCAAAGAAGAACAGCTATTGACCCAGCAAAACACCGCCAGATTGCTGGTCAGGGGGTTGGCGCATGAAATCAAAAACCCCTTGGGCGGCTTGCGCGGCGCAGCACAATTGCTGGATCTGGAATTACGCGACCCCGAACTGAAAGAATATACCCAAATCATCATTGCCGAATCTGACCGCCTGCAAGGTTTGATGGATAAAATGCTCGGCCCCAACAAACTGCCCAATAAAAAAGCGCTTAATATCCACGAAGTGCTGGAACGGGTCAGGCAGTTGGTACAGGCCGAATCCAGCGGCAGCATGAGCATACAAACCGACTATGACCCCAGCATTCCAGAAATACTCGCGGATAAAGACCAGCTGATCCAAGCCATTTTAAACATCACCAGAAACGCAGTCCAAGCGCTCAACGGTCAAGGCCGCATCATCATCAAAACCCGGATACACCGGCAAATGACCATCGGCCGAAAATGCTATAAATTGGCGGTCAAATGCGACATCATCGATAACGGCCAAGGTATCGACGCCGACATGATGAAACAAATATTCTATCCGATGATCACCGGACGCGCAGACGGCACAGGATTAGGCTTATCCATCGCCCAAGCGCTGATCAACCAACATAACGGCCTGATTGAATGCAGCAGCGAACCCGGCAACACCGTATTTTCAATCTTCTTACCGATCATTAGCCAAGAGGAGAGCGGCAATGACTAAACCCGAAACTGTCTGGATCATTGATGACGACAAATCCATACGCTGGGTGGTGGAAAAAGCCCTGCAAAAAGCGGACATTATTACCCGCAGCTTTTCCGATGCCGCCAATTTACTCGCCGCCCTGCACAACGACGCGCCCGACGCGCTGATTACCGACATCCGTATGCCCGGCATGGACGGGCTGGAATTGTTAAGCAAGATCCAATTAAGCTACCCCAGCCTGCCGGTTATTGTGATGACCGCGCATTCGGATTTGGAGAGCGCGGTTTCGGCGTTCCACGGAGGCGCCTTTGAATACCTGCCCAAACCCTTTGATATTAAAGAGGTCGTTGAGCTTGCCCGTAGAGCCTGCATTCACAGCAGACAGCAGCAGATTGAAACAACAACGTCGGAACTCGTACTGGAATCGACACCGGAAATTATCGGCGAAGCGCCGTCAATGCAAGAGGTGTTCCGCGCCATAGGGCGATTGGCGAGGTCGCACATCACCGTACTGATCAACGGCGAATCGGGCACCGGCAAAGAATTGGTCGCCAAAGCCCTGCACCGGCACAGCCCCCGCGCCGCCAAGCCGTTCATCGCACTGAACATGGCCGCCATCCCCAAAGACCTGATGGAATCGGAACTGTTCGGCCACGAAAAAGGCGCCTTTACCGGCGCACAAGCACGCCGCGCCGGACGCTTTGAACAAGCCGACCGCGGCACCCTGTTCCTGGATGAAATCGGCGACATGCCCGCCGAACTGCAAACCCGTTTATTGCGGGTACTGGCCGATGGCGAGTTTTATCCGGTCGGCTCCTACACCTCGGTTAAAGTCGATGTGAGGATTATTGCCGCCACCCATCAGAACCTTGAATCACTGGTAGAACAAGGCCGTTTTCGGGAAGATTTGTTCCATCGCTTAAACGTCATCCGCATCCATATCCCGCCCCTGCGCGAGCGCAAACAAGATGTCCCCTTGCTATTGCGCCACTTTCTAAACCAGGCCGCTATTGAATTGAACAGTGAAATAAAAATCCTAAAACCCGAAGCGGAGGCTTTTTTAAGCACATTGGATTGGCCGGGCAATGTGCGGCAACTGGAAAACTGCTGCCGCTGGCTGACCGTAATGGCCTCGGGGCGGGAAGTTCATCTGCACGACTTGCCACCCGAATTGCTGGGGTCCACGTCAGAAAAAAACGCGGCTGAAGCCGACTGGGAAACCTTACTGAGAAACTGGATAGACCAACAACTGTTGTTGCATTCACTTGGCGGGCATGAAAATGAAGGTGAAATCGCCAAACATATCATTCCCGCCGTTGAGACCATTTTAATTAAAGCGGCATTAAACTTTACCCACGGCAAACGCCATGAAGCCGCCATTTTATTAGGTTACGGAAGAAATACCCTGACGCGGAAGATCCAGGAACTAGGTATATGACCCGCTAAAAACGACTCTCACAAAGTGCACCAAATAACCTACTGAAACACTGCGACAATATGCCACATTCCATCATCTACGTATTTTTACTAATATATAGGCAACTCTTGAGATGCAAATTTCCTCCTCGAAATTCAGAGTTTTTTAATGCGGCCTAATCAGCCGCATTTTTTTTGCCTGCAAAATGACCTTGACCATACTGCGACATTCTGACACGCGGCAATTTGCCACATTCCATTATTCAAGCCTCACAGTTAATATACTTGCAACTCTTGAGATGCAAACTTCCTTCTAGGAATTCAGAGCGTTATATCCTTCTCTAATGCGGCCAACTGGCCGCATTTTTTTTGCCTGCAAATGACCTTGACCATGCTGCGGCATTCTGACATGCGGCAATTGCCACATTCCATTATTCAAATCTCACGCCTACGTCGTGACTAGAATGCTATAAGTATATAGGACTTACGCATTGACGGAATGCCTAAATTGTGGATTGAGATTTTTTATTTCAGGCATGAGTGTCGCGATAGAATTTGCTACCACAGTATTAAATAACTCACGCTGGAGCTCGTAACAGTTACTGATAAGCTCAGC
>JAUXXQ010000205.1 GCA_030684815.1 Methylobacter sp.
AGAAAGCTTATGTACATTGACATAACACAGCGGGCTGTTGGGGGGCGTGTAATTTCTCTCATGGCGGGTGTCCTATTTGTTTTTACTAGGCTATGTCACTTTGATCTCGCTTTTGTTAATTTGTCAATGCGTAAGTCCTAATTTAGATAAAGATATGAAAGCCTAATTTCTTGGCTTATAAAACGCTCAAACCGAATGCCGACAGACAAAATTTCGTGACCTTCGCGCCTTCCTAGTGATAACCTTTCCCAATGACTTGTGGGATATTCAGGTAACTTCTCATTAGTCACAGGTAAGATTATTTTTCAATAACTTAGAATTACTGAAATTTACGAAAAATCGCATTTTTAATTTTTTCGATAACCACAAATCAATAACTTACAACGCATCGACACTAAAAATAACATTTATACTCAGCTTAAAGTATTTTTTCTCTCCGTAAGTGGTTGATTTATATGCTACCTGTGACTAATGAGACGTTACGGTTAAACTCCCCATCCCCCTCATGGTTTAAAAATAAAATTTGCCCAAGTTCTTTCTGCCCCTTATTTCAGCCGACTGCCTCGTTACTAAGCACTGTTCCATCAGCATCGTGTGCGATTGGTTTTTTTCCGATGGCAGAAAGGTTCCTGAAAGTATCAATCAATACAATAAGCCCAATGGTAACTGTTCTTCACCGTCATTTGGTTTTTGGGTTCAGGTGCTTGCCCCTCTCGACGGGTAAAATGCCCCGTGCCCCATTGTTGAACAGTTACATATTCAGCGCCCTGCAACATTGATGTAAAACCGGTATGGTATTGATTAAAATATAATTATTTGTGATTATACAGTGCGGTCATTGTTATGTACCTGCTGACATTTTCGCAATCGACATTCGACAAACTACAGGATACTCTTATGAAAGATACTGTCATTTGGCATTATTTAACCTCGCTTACCTTAGACGATCTCCCGTCGACCCTGATGTTATCACTGGTTTTGGGCTTAAGCGCCTTAATCCTGCTGTTTTGGCTGATTTTAAGGGTGCGCCGAAAGCGGGATGCCCAAGCTGCAACCGGTATTGAACAGACAGCCGACACCCCGCATTGGCATACACTGACGGTTGAAGACGCGCTGAAAGCGTTGGCTGCCAATGCCGAACACGGACTCGGTGACGCGGATGTGGAACAGCGCCTTGCGCTACACGGGCCGAACCATTTGCCTGAAAAAAAACCGCCCAGTGCGCTAATGCGCTTTATCAGCCAATTTCATAACCTGTTGATTTATGTGCTGTTGGTCACTGCCGTCATTACCGCATTTCTGGATCACTGGACTGACACGCTGGTCATTCTGGGCGTGGTTTTGGTCAACTCGATCATCGGCTATGTGCAGGAAGGCAAAGCCGAAGATGCCTTGCGGGCGATCAGGCAAATGCTGTCCTCGCACGCCATCGTGCTGCGTAACGGCAAAAAAATAACCCTGGCCGCTGCCGAGCTGGTTCCCGGCGATATTGTCACGCTGCAATCGGGCGATAAAGTGCCCGCCGATATGCGTCTGGTTACGGTCAAAAACCTTCAGGTGCAAGAGGCCGCATTGACTGGCGAATCGGTGCCGGTAGAAAAAAAGATCGTTCCGGTCGATGCCAATGCGGTCATCGGCGACCGGGTTAATCTGGCTTATTCCGGGACTTTAGTCACTTCCGGCCAGGCCAAAGGCGTGGTTATTGCCACCGGCGCCAACACCCAAATCGGCCATATCAGCCAGATGGTGGCCGGTGTTGAAACGCTGACCACCCCGTTGCTGCGACAGATGGAAGTGTTCGCCCGCTGGATCACCGCCGCCGTCATTATTTTGTCCGGTCTGGTTTTTGCGTTCGGAATGATAGTCCACGGCGGCAATGCGGTGGATATGTTTATGACCGTGGTGGGGCTTGCGGTTGCCGCGATACCGGAAGGCCTGCCCGCCATTTTAACGGTGACGCTGGCCATTGGCGTACAAAGTTTGGCTTACCGTAACGCCATTATCCGGCGGCTGCCTGCAGTTGAAACGCTGGGCGCGGTGAGCATTATTTGTTCCGACAAGACCGGCACACTGACCCGCAATGAAATGACCGTGCGCTCGGTGGTGACTGCCGAGCGGCAACTGGAAATCACCGGAACCGGCTATGAACCGGTCGGCGAATTTTTATTCGACGGGCAATCGCTCGATCCCGAAAGCGATACGGTGTTGATGCAGGCACTGCAAACCGCAATCTATTGCAATGACGCCAACGTTGAGCAAAAACACGAAACCTGGAAGGTACACGGCGACCCGATGGAAGCGGCGTTGCTGATTGCCGGTCTTAAAGCGGATTTACAGGCGGCGGACGCATTAAAAGCATGGCCGCGTGTCGACATCATCCCTTTTGAGTCGGAACATAAATTTATGGCGACGCTGCACCATAATCATCAGGGCGAAGCCATCATTTACGTTAAAGGCGCGCCCGAACGCCTGCTGGACTTATGCCCGCTCGAACGCACGGCGGAGGGCGACCGGCCAATCCAGCCGGATAACTGGAAGGCGGCGATAGAAGCGCTGGCCAAACAAGGCCAGCGGGTACTGGGCGTTGCCTGCAAACCGGCGCAGACGCACCAGGCCGAACTGGAGGTCAATGACCTTAACGAAGGCCTGGTTCTGTTAGGCCTGTTCGGCTTAATCGACCCGCCGCGCACCGAGGCCATTGCTGCGGTCAAAGAATGCATCACCGCCGGTATCCGGGTAAAAATGATTACCGGCGACCATGAAGTGACCGCTTGCAGCATCGCCGCGCAGTTGAATTTGCATAACAGCAGTGAGGCGATTACCGGCCGGATGATCGATACTTACAGCGATGAGGATTTGTTGGCGCGGGTACAAGATGTCGATGTGTTCGCCAGGGTCAGCCCCGAACATAAATTGCGTCTGGTCAGTTTGTTGCAAACCGGCGGCGCCATTGTCGCAATGACCGGCGACGGTGTTAATGATGCGCCTGCATTGCGCCGCGCCGATGTCGGCATTGCCATGGGGCATAAAGGCACCGAGGCCGCCAAGGACGCATCGGAAATGGTCATTACCGACGATAATTTTGCGACCATTGTCCATGCTATCGAGCAAGGCCGCACCGTTTATGAAAATCTGAAAAAAGCGATTGTGTTTTTGTTGCCGGTCAATGGCGGTGAATCCATGAGCATCATCGTGGCCATTTTATTCGGCTATATCCTGCCGATTACCCCGCTGCAAATTCTGTGGGTCAACATGGTCAGTTCGGTGGCATTGGCGATGGCGCTGGCTTTTGACCCGGCCGAACCCGACCTGATGACACGCCCGCCGCGCCCGGCCAACGAGCCGATTTTGTCCGGTTTTTTGGCGTGGCGTATTCTGCTGGTATCGGTCTTGTTTGCATTGGGTGTATTCGGCATTTTTTATTGGAGCCAAGAACAAGGTTCCAGCCTGGAAGAGGCGCGTACTTACGCCGTCAACACGCTGGTACTGATGGAAGTGTTTTACCTGTTAAGCGTCCGTTATTTACGGGTTTCCGCATTGAGTTTTAAACGCCTGTTTAACTCCCGTGCGGTCATTTACGCCATCGGCACAGTGATAACACTGCAACTTATTTTTACTTATGCGCCGTTCATGGAACGTTTTTTCGACACCCGTCCCATCGACTTTGTACACGGCCTTGAGATTCTGGCCATAGGCTTGGCTTTATTTGGCATATTGGAGCTGGAAAAAAGTGTACGCCGGAAACTTTTTAGTTAAGGCTGATTATTTGCCATGAGCGCCCACTTAATTGTCGGCATCTTGCTGGCCGCAGGTGCGAGTCGCCGCTTTGGCACAGATAAACTGACCCATAGCTTGCCCGATGGCGACCCAGTGGCGGTGCGGGCTTGCCGCAATCTGTTGGCCGGTAGCGATAAGGTGCTGGCAGTGGTGCGGCCTGGCAGCAGTCAGTTGGCCGCGCTATTGCAGGCCGAGGGGGCGGACGTCCGGGTTTGCGCCGATGCCGGATTGGGCATGGGCGCGAGTCTTGCGTTTGCTGTTCAATCCTGTCCCGATGTCGACGGCTGGCTGGTCGTATTGGCGGACATGCCGTGGATAGAACCCGGCACTATCACCAAAGTCGCGGATGCGCTGCGTTCGGGGGCACTTGTCGCAGCACCCAGTCGACAAGGCCGACGCGGCCATCCGGTTGGTTTTTCAGCTATGTTAGGCGCAAAATTGGCCGCCTTGGGCGGTGATGAAGGCGCGAAATCGGTGATTCAGGCGCATCTTGACCAGCTCCAACTTATTGATTGCAACGATGCCGGTATATTTCGGGACATCGATAAACCGGAAGATTTGCACATTTCAACCCGTATCGGAAAACCAGCGTGATTTGCGACATTCTCGACTTACAACTCGAACTGCGCCAGGTGCGCCGCCCTTATGCGTTGGCCACTGTTGTGGAAATATTGGGTTCATCTTCGGCCAAACCGGCGGCTAAGGCGTTGATTGACCTAAACGGCAAAGTCATGGCCGGTTGGGTCGGCGGCGGTTGTGCGCAATCGTTGGTATCCGGTGCGGCGCTGGCATGTTTTGAAACAGGGGAGCCCCGAATGATTGACGTCGACTTGAATGACGAAGTGTTCGGCGCAGGTATGCCCTGCGGCGGCAGCATGCGTGTGTATGTGGAGCCGGTTTTGCCCAAGCCGTTGCTTTGGTTGATGGGGCATGGCCGCATTGTGGAAAGCCTTTGCGAATTCGCCTACCGCTTAGGGTTCGAGGTGATTGTCAATGACCCGCAAGCCACGGTAGAACGTTTTCCATACGCGGGGCGCATCATCAGCGACGATTGCCGTTATCAGCAATTGCAGCCGCAAGTGGGCGATTTTGTAGTGGTAGCGAGTCATCACAAGGGCGACTACGATTCTCTGACCCGCGCGGTACAATCTGAAGCACTCTATATTGCGCTGGTTTCCAGCCGCAAGCGGGCTGACCTGGTCTTGGCGCGCTTGGCACAGGAAGGTTTTGATAAAACCAGTCTTGCCAGAGTACGCGCCCCCGCCGGGCTGAATCTCGGCGCAAAGCTGCCTGAGGAAATCGCCTTGTCCATCGTCAGTGAAATGGTGTTGCTGCGGCGCGGCGGCAACGGCGAGCCGTTGAACCGGATTTAAAGATTTTTTTAATACCGATGTCCAGAAGGAGAACTATCTGATGATTACGCTTAATATTAACGGCAAGCCCCGGCAGATTGACTTGCCTGCCGATACCCCACTGCTTTGGACTTTGCGTGACCACGAGGGGCTGACCGGAACCAAATTCGGCTGCGGTATGGCGCTGTGCGGGGCATGTACCGTGCATGTCGACGGCGAACCTGTCCGTGCTTGCGTAACGCCAATCTCGGCTGTCGTCGGTAAGCACATCGTAACGATTGAAGCCATCGACCAAGACGCCACCGGACAACAGGTTCAGGATGCCTGGTTAACGCTAAACGTACCGCAGTGCGGTTATTGCCAGTCTGGCCAGATCATGGCGGCTACGGCGCTGCTCAAACAAAATCCCAAACCTAGCGATGCTGATATTGACAAGGCCATGAGCGGCAATATTTGCCGTTGCGGCACCTATCCCCGCATACGCGCTGCCATCAAGCAGGCGGCCGCTTTAACGGAGGTCAAGTGATGAAAAAGCCTCAAGATAACCCGAATGTATTAAGCCCGGACGAAGACGGCTTTTATATTGCCAACATCAGCCGCCGCGATTTTATCAAGAGTTTTGCCTTGACCGGGTTTGTGCTGGCGGTAGGTTTCCCGGCGCTGGTCGGGGCTGATGAAACAGCCGAACCGTCGGAGCAAGGGAAATATGGCGCCGATGCCATGCCGCACGGCTGGGTGGACAATCCGCTGGTTTTTGTCGCGATAGCGGAAGACGGCGCAGTGACCATCATGTGCCACCGTTCTGAAATGGGGCAGGGCGTTCGCACCAGTTTGCCGATGGTGGTGGCCGACGAACTCGAAGCCAACTGGCTGCATGTGCGGGTCGAGCAGGCACCCGGCGATGAACCACGTTACGGCAATCAGGATACCGACGGCTCCCGCAGTATGCGCCATTTCTTTATGCCGATGCGCCGGGTTGGCGCGGCTGCCCGCAGCATGTTGGAAGCGGCGGCGGCAGCACAATGGCAAGTGCCGGTGCAGGATGTCCGCGCCGAGTTGCATCGCATACTTCATCCCGCCACCGGCAGGTCGTTCGGCTACGGAGAATTGGCCAAGGCGGCGGCAAAACTGCCGGTGCCTGCCCGCGAAACTTTACGCCTGAAAAAACCGGCGGAGTTCCGTTATATCAGCAAGGGGCAGGTCAAACTTTACGACGGGCAAGATATGGTTAGCGGCCTAGCGCAGTACGGCATAGACATCCGTCTTAATGATATGCTTTACGCCGTCGTGGCGCGCCCGCCGGTATTCGGCGGCAAGGTCTTGAATTACGATGCCAAGGATGCGCTCAAGGTGCCGGGCGTGGTGAAGGTAATCGAACTTCCGGCCAGCCCTAGTCCCGCCGGTTTCAACCCGCTTGGCGGCATTGCCGTGATTGCCGGCAATACCTGGGCAGCCATTCAGGGGCGCAAAGCGCTGAAAATCAAATGGGATAACGGGGTTCATGGGAGTTATGATTCGGTGGCCTTCAAGGCTGAACTCGAAAGCGCCGCGCGCAAACCGGGCAAAGTGGTGCGTAACGAAGGCGACATTGATGCCGCTCTAAAAGGTGCGGCCAAGCGGCTGGAGGCTGAATATTACGCCCCGCACCTTGCGCAAGCGCCGATGGAACCACCCGCTGCAACCGCCCGTATCGTCAAGGGCAAATGCGAAATATGGGCTTGCACCCAAGCGCCGCAGGCATCCCGCGAGAGCGTGGCCAAATGGCTCAAGCTGCCGGAGGAAAATGTCACTGTACACGTCACTTTGTTGGGCGGCGGTTTCGGACGCAAATCCATACCCGACTACGTCATCGAAGCGGCGCTGTTGTCGCAGGCGATGAAAGGCAAACCGGTCAAATTGACCTGGACGCGCGAGGATGATCTGCACCATGCTTATTTCCACACGGTTTCAGTGGAGCGGCTGGAAGCGGGGCTGGATGCCCAAGGCAAACCGGTAGCCTGGCTACACCGGACGGTGGCGCCGAGCATTTCGTCCACGTTCGGCCCCGACAGCAAGCATCAGATGCCGGCCGAACTTGGCATGGGCGTCATCAATGTGCCCTTTGCCATTGCCAACCTGCGTATCGAAAACCCGGAGGCCGAAGCCCATACCCGCATCGGCTGGTTCCGTTCAGTGTCCAATATCCCCCATGCCTTTGCCATACAGTCCTTTGTCGCCGAATTGGCCGCTTTGGCTGAACGTGACCCTAAGGATTTCTTGCTTGACCTGATCGGCCCGCCGCGCCGTATTGATCCCCGCACCCTTGGCGATAACTGGAACCATGGCGAATCGCCCGAATTGTACCCAGTCGATACCGGACGCCTGCGCAGGGTCATCGAAACTGTTACGCACGAAGCAGGCTGGGGGCGCAGCTTGCCGAAAGGCAGTGGATTAGGCTTGGCGGCGCATTACAGTTTCGTCACTTACATTGCGGTGGTGGCGGAAGTGGTGGTCAATGAACAGGGCGAATTGAGCATTCCCTGCATTGATGTCGCCGTGGATTGCGGGCCGCAGGTTAATCCCGAGCGCATCCGTTCGCAGATTGAAGGTGCCTGCATTATGGGTGTCAGCCTGACGACGCTGGGCGAAATTAGCTTCAAGGCGGGTGCGGTGGAGCAGGATAACTTCCATACCTATAGGCTCACCCGTATGGATGATGCACCCCGCGAAATTCGGGTTCACTTGTTGCCTGCGTCTGAATTCGATACGCCGCTTGGCGGTGTTGGCGAGCCGGCCGTCCCGCCCATTGCGCCCGCATTATGTAACGCAATTTTTGCCGCGACCGGCCAACGCATTCGGCAATTGCCTATCCGGGATCAGTTGCAAAAAAGCTAAGATTGAGTAAATGCACGGCTGATGCCACGCCGTCGTGTGTTTGCATGGATTGGCTGGCTAGACGTGATTTTTCCTGCATGTCCCGGCTGGCTAATACTGTTTTGATGGCGTTGGCCAAAGCCTGCGCATTAATCGTCTTTGCCGGTAAGGGCTTGCCTGCCAGGCCTAGCTTTTGTAATTGCCGTGCCCAAAACAATTGTTCATCCATAAACGGTACCACCACCGAGGGGCAAGCGGCGCGTGTGGCGGCATGGGTGGTTCCTGCGCCGCCGTGATGGACAACTGCCGCACAACGCTGGAACAGCGGCTGATGCGGATGTCGGCCGATGAAATAAATCGTGCCACTTTGGCTGTCTGCGGGGTAGCGTTCCGAACTGGTCTGAATAATGGCGCGGCAACCGGCCAGATTCACCGCATCGACAAACAAATCCATGCTCCAATCGGCTACGGCCTGTTGCAAACTGCCGAAGGTCAGGTACACCGGCGCCGCGCCGCTGTCCAAAAAATGGCACAACGAGTCCGGCATGAGCCATTTCTCGGCATCTTCAGTCAAATTCAAAAAGCCGCAGAGTTGGTGATGTGCTGGCCAGTGTTCAAATGAGCGGCAAAACAGCGGGTCAACCGCCACCAAATTGAGTTGTTGCGAGGTCAGTAGTTCAGTCAGCATATTCGCTGGCGGCGTTTCTCCTGCCTCCCGCCATAAACGGGTCAGTGGTTTTTTCAAAGCCCAATTGAATACCACATCCAACAGCTTCCAGCTTAATTTGTTGAAATGATGTCCCCAATCAGAAAAACTTAACGGCGGCACAGCAGGGTTCGGTATCGGCGCATGGCACAACGTCACGCTGAAAAAAGGTTTGTGTTGTTGTAACGCCGCCAATTTGAGCGGGTAGAGGAAATGATGGCCGATCACAACGTCGTTATCGGCAACCAACTGTTGTGCGGCTTGGTACACGGCCTGTTCGCAGGGAAAAAACGCTTCATCAAGCAGCGCCCGCAGCCATTGCAGCGGGTGCATCCGAAACGAACGCTGGGCAAAACCCTGCATATCGAAATCAATATACTCAGGCACTTGCCGGTAAACGATGCCCAGTTGGGCGCAGATGTCATGGTAACGGTGGTTGTCGATGCTGCTGGCGACCAGCGTTACCACATGGCCGGCTTTTTGCAGACCATTGGCCAAAGCCAGCATCGGGCGAATGTCGCCATTAGACCCCCAGGTTTGAATACCAATTTTCATCAGTGTATTCGCTTATAAGCCAGCCAAAAACCGGCCAAATTCATCGCTTAATTGCGGCATGACGCTGAGCATCCGGTGGTCGGTATCGTACAAATCCAAACGTATGCGGTATTTTTGGCAAAATTTCCAGGCGTTTTCCGGCGGGACAACATCATCATGCCAGCCGTGAAAGACACGGATTGCCTCGGCTGTCGGCTTAAATTCAGTGCATTGGTAACCCGGCAGGTAAACAGCCGGTGCGATCAAAAACAAGCCCCGGGGTTTAATGAGTTCTGAGGCGACCGTTGCCACATAAGCGCCCATGCTGGAGCCGACCAGCACAATGTCCCGATAGGCCGACAAGTCCATGGCGAGCAGTTGCCTGACGCGCAAATCCGGATCATGACTGGCCTGGTAATCCGGGCTGATACAGGCAAAGCCGTGCCGCTTGGCAACATCTGCCAAGGCGATTGCTTTTTCGCCCCAAGGGATACTGTCTTTACCGTGGTTGTAAATGACGAGTTTTTGCATAGGATGGGCTCTTGTTGAAAAAAGGGGCTATCAACTTAACACGGGACAGACGTTCGCAGTAACAGTAATTTAGCTAGCGGGTTCAAGTCCCGCCCAAGGAGTTGTCCATATGCCTTGGTAGTACGCAGGAGCGGCGTTTGAGTAATCAAGGGTCGTGAGTTCCTAAACGGCAAAGATGCAGGCCGTAACGTAAGGCTATTTCCTGAAAAAGAAATACCAAAAATTGTCCACGAAAAGCACGAAAATTTCATGGCTTTCGTGTTTTTCGTGGACACTATTTTTTACAGACCATGATCATCAAGGGATGTTATTTCTCGGAAATCGCCTAAGTGAACCTAGATGTAGCCTTGTAAACTTAATGCGGTTGCCGACCTCGTGTCTGTATAGGGAAGGCCGTTGTACGGGTATGTGGAAAATGGAAGCCATATCTGTGAACCGTCGGGGTAGCAGGGTAGGGCAATCGCATTAAAATCCTATTGACATCAGAGGTAAAATAGTAAGATTTTGACCTGCGACCATGAAACCACACACTACCGCTGCTATCCTCAAACATTTTTCCTCAATCCCTGATCCTCGCATCAATCGTAAGAAGCTGCACAAGCTGGATGACATTTTCTTCATAACTCTTTGCGCGGTAATTT
>JAUXXQ010000209.1 GCA_030684815.1 Methylobacter sp.
ATGCCATCCCGGGCATTATCGACACGATCAGACGGCAAGCCGGTGCAGCCACTACCATGGACACGGCTGAAATCGTGATGTCAACCGCGCACAAAGCCAAAGGTCTTGAATGGCCCAATGTGCAGTTGGATGAAGACTTTAATGTGAATTAAGAGCTAATAGAAGCCAGTTCACCGGTTGGGCTAGAATATTGGGAAAGACACAACTCCCCCCAATCCTCTAGGTAAGCGATGAACTGGCAAGAACAATTAATAACAATTTACCTGTATATCTGCAAGCACTATCAGAACAACCTTTGGGTTTATAGTCAGCGCATGTCGAATTACGCAGATCTGAGTTTTACCGATGAAGAAGTCATAGCGATCTATCTATTTGGTGTCATTGATAAAAATAGAGAGCTAAAAAAGATCTATGGTTATGCTGACCGCCATTTGCGGCCTTGGTTTCCAAGGCTACCCAGTTACACCGCCTTTGTTCAGCGACTGAATAAAGTGGCTGATGTTTTCGCGCCATTGCTGGACATCATTCAGCAAGAGCAAGAAGAAAAAAATCAAGGGCAAGTCTGGTTAATGGATTCTTTTCCTGTGGCGTTAGCCAAGCAAGGTCACCGGTTTAAAGCGCACGTTGCCAGAGAGTTAGCGGATGCGGGCTATTGCTCAACCAAGAAACTGTACTATTACGGTGTTCGGGTTCATATTGTTGGGCGTCGTCAAGCCGGCACACTGCCAAATCCTGAATACATTGGTGTAACGGGAGCAAGTTGTCATGATGGAACCGTATTTGATCAGATTAGGCCTGAATTAACTCACAATGAGCTCTATGGCGATAAAGCCTATCACCGGTCAGATGCAAAAGACGTGAGAGAAACCCAAAACTTGACGGTATTAACGCCGGTAAAAAAACAAAAAGGCCAACGGTATTTAGAGCCTCAAGATCAATGGTTATCGACTGCCGTTTCTCGTATCCGGCAGCCGATTGAAACTTTATTCGGCTGGATTGAACAACAAACAGGCATTGAATGCGCGGGTAAGGTTCGATCATACAGCGGCCTGATGGTGCATGTATTCGGCAAGTTGGCCGCCGCCCTATTTTTTTGGAATTATTTACGCGTTAGCTCTTAATTCACATTTTATAGAACTTTGCGAAATACCTGATCTGTCGAAATGCAGCGAAGCAGAAAAACGCGAGCTTTTGCGGCCGATCGAGGAAGGTAGAGTAGAGAGCAGGTTTTTTACACCTACCCTACCGGGTCATCGGAGGCGGTCACCCGCCCCCGATTCCCACAGAACGTAGCGTGCGGATTTCCCGCACTACGCTCTTCAATCGATGATTCACAGCACAGCAATAGCTTGCAGCCTCACCCGAGGAATTCGCAATCTTCGCTGTAACGGGTAACCAGTTTTAACATGGGTATCCGACTCGATATTCGACAAACCACAGCAGACATCCATGATCTTTTCTGAAATTTGTCTTGTACCGAGATTTCGCTGTTATTCTTTCATGTCCTGTTTCATGGCTGGATTATCTTCTCATAGAATAGAAGTCCGCAACCTCTCATTGAATAGAGCCCATGTTGCCCATGAACGATTCATCGACTGTTGGCCGCTTCCCCATGCAACCGGCTCTCCCGATCTCAGAGTACTATCAGCCAATCTGACTTCCATCAGCCCTTCGGATCTTCCTCACATTATTAGCTTGTTAGACCCTACAAGCTCCGCTTGAGACTGATGGATCTCCCTTGTTCACATGAAGTCCTTTGACAGCATGCCGACGGTACGAACCCCGGAAGCATTTCAGCATGCTCGCCAAGCCGCCTGCTGAAATTCCGTCTTCCCCTGAGAGGGATAGGGTCAACTACTTCAACCACGATCGATTTCGGGGCTAGCTCTCCGTTCACTTGCGTTTCGGCCTACTGTCTCCCTGTCTACGCTTCGCAGCGGCCGTTACCGGACACCACGCAAGACTCGGTTCATGGCTGCTGGCTAGGCTTTACCACGGTGGTCATCTCAGACCACAGAATTTCATGCGCTTGCAAGGCGCAACCCACCCGGATTCTTTCCATGTATTGAATATTGTGCGTCGCCTAACGCGCTTACTGTCGGTGATTGGTGGTTTGCCACACGCCCCCCTACAATCTTGCACGTCGAGTATTAGCGAATCAATTGGTTTATTATATTGCGAAGACCCAGACCCAACAACACGAGGAAATCTAACTGATGAAGCGTCACATCCTATTTACCCTTTTAGCGTCATCAATCATGACTACCGTCAATGCTTCTCCCGTATTGACCGAAGATTTTAGACTGTCTATTCCTTACTTACGCTGGCAACAAACACCGTCTACGTCGATCGGTTTAACGGCGGAATTAACGCCACGGATAGACGAAGCCAGTCAACTTTATTTCGATGTGCAATCTTATGCAATCATACCTGATGCTTCGCGTCCGCCAATGCTGAAAGCACTCTCCCATATTGTCAATGATGGCAGCCTACAAGTTACACCGTTGGACGCGCAAACGGCAGAAATCGTTTTTCGCTCAACAATACCGATTATTTGCTCAGTTGTGTATGGTACGACACCTGACTTTGGCCAATTGGCCACCAACCCTAACATGATGGTCAGTGCCAGTTTGGATCACCAGTTGCAACTGACTGATTTGCAGGCCAACACTGAATATTTCTACCGTATTCAAAGTATCGATACCCAGGGCACTTTATATTTTAGCGAAACAAGGTCGTTTGTCGCCGACGCTGAAGTTGCCGACAAATCGGTCAATATCGCTTCTTTAGCTCAAGGGGCGCGCGTGGTCGCGGTTAGCAGTCAATTTGGTGGAGGCGATTATGACAATAATTGGGGCGCAAACAAGGCATTGGACGGCTTAGCATCTACAGCTTGGTCCTCAATGGGTGATGGGGATAACGCCTTTATAGAAATAGAACTGACCGAGCCACAGTTAATCGGTCAACTAGGCGTCTGGTCACGCAGTATGTCGGATGGATCAGCCCGTATCCAAACCTTTACGATCACGCTGGATTCTGGTGAGACAAAAGGCCCTTTTGTATTGCCAGACGCTCAACAAATGCATTATTTTGAGTTAAATCGTAGCGCACAAAGAATACGCTTTGCTGTTGAAACCAGCACGGGTGGCAACACAGGATTAATTGAGTTCGCCGCCTTTTTACGTTGATTGACCAACTGGCTGCTCTCATCCGCCAGTAGCCTAAGAGTGCAGGCATTAACAGTAATGTGATGTTTGAAGCCCAATGAACGTGGACAGCCCACTTCATTTTTAAGGTTTCTCATGTCATTTAAGACATCTGCAAACTCGCGGTAACTATCTAATGAGTGTGTCATATACCGATTAATTAAGTCATATGACACTATTTTAATTTCAATTTGATTCTATTTCCAACAAAATCCCTTGTATTTTAAATAGTTATGAAATGGCATATTGCTTGCTTTATAGTCTACAGAGCCCTGTAACGCTCTAAACATTTATAAAAAACAATATGGAATAAATATGAAAAAAACTATTTTAATCACTGCCATTACAGCAATTCTAGCAACACCCGCAATTGCCGATGAACTTGACCCATTGACAGCCACACAAAGACATGAAGAAGCCCACCATTACCGCATGGAACGTGCTAATGCCAACTTAAACAACCCGCCAGCCCAGCATCTGACTAACGGTGATGAATATGGCGTTGCGAACTTTGCTGGACAATTTCACAAAACGCTGCCTCATGATAATAATGGCGTAGTTGATCCAGCGGCGTATAACAATTTGCGTAATGCCATACAAACAGGCACATTTGAAGCGTTTGAACAAGTGCCTTCTGGCGGTCCAGTTAAACTAGCCAATCCATTAGCCGCACAAGTATATGATTTAGAGGGAAGAGATTCACATGATTACGCTACAAGAGCCGCACCTGCTCTAGGTAGTGCAGAAACTGCGGGTGAAATGGTTGAAGTTTATGCTCAAGCTCTGTTACGAGATGTTCCGTTCAGCGATTATGTTAGCGACTCGAAAATTGCCCACGCTGCCGGTCAATTAGCAAGTCTTACGGATTTTCACGGCCCAACAGCCCCTGCGACTCTGTTTAGAGGTGTTTTCGAGGGCGATGAGGTAGGACCTTATATTTCCCAGTTTCTCTACAAAGATATTCCTGTGGAGGGGCCGAAAGTTGTTGATCAAAGATACATGGGGTATAAATCTGGACAAAACTTCATGACCTCCTATTCAGAATGGTTAAATATTCAAAATGGGCAAAATCCCACTGCAACTGTTACCACTACGCCAGAGCGGTATATTGTAACAGGACGTGACTTAGCCAGATATGTTCATAAGGATTTTACTTATCAGGCTTATCAAAATGCCGCCTTGATTCTGTTAGGCTGGGGAACTAATGTTTGGGATGACGGCAATCCATACAAAACTGCCGCTAGACAGGGCGCGTTTATTGATATGGGTGCTGGTGAAATTCTGGATATGGTAGCTAGAGCAGCTAACGCTGGTTTAAGAGCGGCATGGTTTCAAAAATGGAATGTTCACCGTCGTTTACGTCCAGAAGAATACGGAGGTCTGGCGCAAAATAATCCAAGTCTATTACATTCAGACTTCACTTCCTCCCCTATTCTGATGAAAGTTCAGACTACTTATGGTAACTCATTACTACCAATGGCTTATCCAGAAGGTGCGCCAACGCATCCAGCTTATCCAGCGGGACATGCAACCATTTCAGGTGCCTGTGCAACTGTGTTGAAAGCCTTCTTCAAAGAAAATGCTCAAATACCCTCACCAGTCCAACCAAATTATAGTGGCAAGTCTTTAGAAGCCACTAACGAGGCATTAACCGTTGGTGGAGAAATCAACAAACTGGCATCCAATATTTCTTTGGGGCGTGATTGGGCGGGCGTTCACTATCGTAGCGATGGTACAGATGGCTTGTTGTTAGGTGAAGAAGTGGGTATAGCCATTCTCAAAGATTGGCGGGATGCCCATCCAAAACTACCTATGCTGACGTTGAAAAAATTCAACGGCGAAGAAATCCAAATATAGCTTTTTCAAAGTCGGTTTGAAGTTGAAGCGATGAACTCAGCCAGCGCTTCAACTTTAAGGCTATTTCAGTGAATCAACATAGTTCCTCCAAAGGCTAACTCCGCTAGCTGGCGGTTTTTGGTAAAGAGTAAAACGATAGTTTAATGCCAGCTTGATTATCGCTATTGGCATCGTTAAAAAACCACGCTTAATTCGTAACTTACATTCAACTCATAAGTGCAATCGAAAATTATCGGATTTGAAGGGGCTAAGGAATGCGCACAAAACAACTTGGGCAAGTTCATCCCTCGACAGGCTCAGGACGAACGGTATCTGAATTTTAAGTTGCCTAAGTTATTTCATGCTCATTCCTAACTGCTATAGTTCCCAGCTTTTTTCAATCCGACCAAAGACGAGAAAACCTATGAGAAACTACAAACAGTTAACCCAAGGACAACGATACCAGATTGAGGTATTAAAGGCAGCCGGAAAAAACCAGAAAGAGATAGCGGAGTTGCTGGGCGTATCAGGATTAACCGTGTGCCGGGAACTGAGGCGTAACCAAGGCAAAAGGGGTTACCGCCCGAAACAGGCACAGATAAAAGCGAATAAGGCTAATTCCGAAATAAAAAATACCAGCCATGGCCTATCTTTAGGCGGGTCGAATGAGGATGTCCCAGTTAGGCAATAAAGGATTGCGTAGCAAGCGTGCCTCGATGTCTGCCATGGCCTGCTTGGTCAGGGTGA
>JAUXXQ010000218.1 GCA_030684815.1 Methylobacter sp.
GAGCTGGACAATTATACAGAGCCAATTCAAGTTGTCAACATCATGTTAACTTTATTTTTTCATCCCAGACTTCGAAGTCATATTACCAAACCCCGAAGAAGTCGACCATTATAACCTAGCCAACTAACTTGTCAACATCAGTGTTAACTTTTTCATCCTTGCCAAAACCCTGTTTACGACCGAAGCCCTGAACAGCTGGCCATTATACAATTTATCAGAAATGCGTCAAGCGGTTATTTTCAATTCTACCAAGCCTCAGAATTGCCCTCTGTTTGACGGCCACGCTGACCGTATTGATATTTGAATTTACGCTTTAACAAGCCGGCCGGATCGTCGGGGATTCTTTTTAGCCATTGTTCATTGGCTTGCTGTTGTTCAGTCGACAGTTCTGGGGACTTAGGCACCGGTTCTTTGTCGGCATTATTAGACTGTTCCGCTTGCGCTGGCTGTTGCTCGGCTTCAGGCTGTTTTTCTTCAGTTTTATCTTGCGGTTGATTTTGTTCGGACGGGGCTTGTTCTGAAGGCTTTTGCTCCGGTTTTTGTTCGGGCTTGTCTTCGTTTTTATCTTGCTCCTGTTGTTCCGGCTTTTCCCCTTGTTCGCCCTCGTTATTTTGCTGGGAATCATCTTTGGATTGCTGTTGTTCGTCCTTTTTTTGCTGCTGTTGTTTTTCCAACGCTTTTTCTACGACGTCCTTATTATGTTTGGCATCGCTATTGTCAGGATTGATTGTCAACGCCTGTTCATAGGCTTTAATAGCCTGTTCCAGCTGACCCGCTTGCGCCAATGCGTTGCCCTGATTATAAGCGCTACTCGCTGACTTGCTGCTTTTCAGAGTTTCCAGCGCTTTGTCATACTCACCCGCCTTATAGTGCGCCGCTGCTTTCCAATCCGCTTGCCCAAATAATTCTGCCGCTTTAGCAAAATCTTGTTGTTTATAAGCCTGTTGCGCTTGTTGATCTTTAGTCTGCCATAAATCCTGCCAACCTAGAGCGTAGCTATTTTTCGGCAGCGGTAGCATTACTAATAGCGCAAAACATAACAAACCTTTTCTAAACATTAACGCAGCCAACGGCAAAACGGACAATAACAACCAAACACCTTTGTCCGCCCACTGATCTAATAGTAGGTTATCGTTTTGCTTACCTTGTTGTTGCGCTGGCTCATTTATAATGGCAAGTAACTGCTGAATATCGGTGTCGTTAGCTGTAATTGTTTGGTAAACGCCCCGCCCTACCTGTGCCAATCGCTTTAAGTCGTAGGAATTTAATTTAGCTATCACAATAGTGCCCTGCTGATCTTTGAGGAAACCGCCTTCTGGCAACGCTATCGGCGCACCGTCATCACTGCCGACACCCAATATTGATAACGAATACGTGTCCAGTGCTTTCACGGCGGTCAAGGTTTTATCCGCATCAACCTCATCGGTAACCAATAGAATATGGCCGCGCTGCAACCCCGCCTGTTTAAATAGCTCAACAGCCTTATCCAAAGCCAACACCGCATTACTGCCCTGGCTGGGCATAATATCGGTGTTTAAGGCCGACAACTGGCTAGCAATGGTTTCGGTATCATCGGTCAACGGGGTGACCGTAAAGGCGTCACCGGCATACACCAACAACGCGGTCTGGCCGTCTTTGCGCTGTTTTAGTATGTCAGCAATTTTGTAACGCGCCATCATCAAACGGCTCGGTTTAATATCGGCTGCATCCATCGAGCGGGATAAATCCAGCACAATCACCAGCGCCGACGCATTTCTAAACACCGGTGAAGGCAGCCGTTCCCACGTTGGCCCGGCCAAAGCAATAATTACCAGCAATGCAGCAATTGCCCCGGTTGTTATCAGCCAGCGGCTTTGCTTAACCGGCTTATCCTGCAACAGATACGGTAACAACTCGGCATCGCACACCGCCGACCAATTGCCTTGCGCCAATTTATTTCTGAGCATTAACGCCAAAATCACCACATACGGCAAAACCGCCAACAACCAATACGGCCTGATAAAATGAAAATCCGCCAAATTCATGATAAGCGTACCCTGGACACAGCAATAACCGCCGCCAGCGCCAAAGCCAGCGATAACGGCCAATAATACAATTCACTGCGCGGCCTAAAATATTGTTTGTCTTTTTCCACCGGTTCCAGTTCGTCCAAGCGCATATAAATGTTATTCAGTTCGTCGGTATTTCGGGCACGGTAATAATGGCCGCCAGTACTTTCGGCAATCTTGATTAAAGTTTTTTCATCCAAATCCAAAGACGGGTTAATCTTACGGTTGCCGAAAAAACTGCGCACGATCATTTCATCGGCACCGATACCGATGGTGTAAATTTTCAACTTGCTGGCGGCGGCCAATTCAGCGGCTTTTAACGGCGACACTTCACCGGCGGTATTGGCGCCATCAGTCATCAACACCAAAACCCGGCTATTGGCCTGTTCATTTTTAAGCCGCTTAACCGCCAACCCAATAGCATCGCCTATTGCAGTATTGTCACCGGCAAGACCGATCACCGCTTCATTTAATAAGGTCATCACCGTTTTTCGGTCGAAGGTTAGCGGCGTCTGCAAATACGCCTGCGTGCCGAATAAAATCAAGCCTATCCTGTCACCAACCCGGCGATTGATAAAATCGGCGGCAACCATTTTGGCCGCCGTCAACCGGTCAACCGGGCTTTTGTTAATGAAAAAATCCCGCTCTTCCATGCTGCCGGACAAATCCACCGCTAACATTAAATCGCGCCCGCTAACCGCTTGCTCTATCGGTTCACCCAACCATTGCGGGCGGGCGCAAGCGATCACCAACAGCAACCAGGCTAGCGCCGCCAGCCATAACGGCCAAGATTGCGCTTTCGCAACTGCCCTCGTTTCAACAACGGAAAAATCTTCCAAAAACGGAACTTTTAATGCCGCCTGCTCTATCGGCGTACTCGCAGGCAACAGCCAGCGTATTAATAAAGGTAAAGGCAATGCCGCCAACAACCACAGCCATTCAAAATGAATCATGTTGTTACCTGCGCTTTAAGCCAATCTGAGCATAAAGTTATCAATTGGGCTATTTCCAAATCGGTCGGCGGGATTTTTCGATAGGGCGCATCAGCCAGCAATTGACCCATGCCGTCACTGAACGGCGCGCCTGTTACCGAACTATCGAGAAACGCCAGCCATTGCCGCCCGGTCAAACCGGCGGCTGTTGCCCGTGGCGATACACTAATTGCCACCCGCCTGAGCAGCGTTGACAACTCGGTTAATTTTTGCAAATTATCCAGCGTGCTATTTTGTTTGATTTGTGCCAATAGTTTAGTGGCGGTTTTAAGTGCGGTTTTTCGGGTCAGCCTTTTATAAAGCCAAACCAATAAAACAATCAGCGACGGAACAGCCATCGCCAAAATCCACCAGCCGATAGCAGGCGGCCACCAGCCGATGGCTTCGGGCAAATGAATATCTTTTAAATCAAGAGGAGTTGGCTTCATTTATCTTAATCGCTGTATCGGATCATCGGTGGTGCTGCATTGAATCAGCGCCAATCCCATTTTTTTAGCCAATCGCTCAAGCTGAAGCTGACGCCCGGCAAAATGCTGTTGATAACTTAACAGTCGCTGCCGGTCGCCGGTATCGATCAGCACATCGCGCACATCGTCGGTAAAACGATAGCGGCCTTGTTCCGGCAATTGGCTTTCTAATGCATCGTAAACAAAAATCAGCACCACCTCGCAATGCCGCGACAGCTTGGCTAAATGGTTTTCAACCTGCTCATTAATACCGCGAAAATCACTGATAATATAAACCAGACTGCCGGGGCGGGCGTGCTGCATTAACCTTGCCAACACTTGTTCCAGACTCATCGCCGCCAAACCTGTTTGCTTGCCATCAACCGACTCGCTCAGCGCATTTAAAAACCGCAACACCGCATGTTTACCGTTTTGCGGTTTTAATTCGCGACACTCGCTAGCAGTAAATAATTGCCCGCCAATTCTGTCGCCATGATGCTGCGCCGCCCACGCCAACAAAGCCGCCAATTTAGCCGCCAACACCGATTTAAAAACGCCGCGCGTGGCAAAATGCATGGCCTGACGGTTATCAACAGAAATGAATACCGGCCGTTCGCGTTCCTCGCGAAATAGCTTGGTATGCGGTTTTCCAGTGCGCGCCGTAACCCGCCAATCGATGCTGCGGATGTCATCGCCGGGTTGGTACATCCTGGCTTCTTCAAATTCCATGCCGCGCCCTTTAAAGCGCGACACATAACCGCCACTTTGTCCGGCACGAATGGCGGCGTGTTTCAAATTCAAAGCCGCCGCAGGTCTGGCCAAATCAATCAGCGTCTTTAACGACGCAGCAATCCGTTCGCTGGTATTTACTTTTGGCGGCATCAAGGGACGGCAACCCGGGCAATCAATTCCTTAATAAAATCATCGGTAGTCATACCTTCCGCCTCGGCTTCGTAAGACAAAATCAAACGATGGCGCAACACATCAAAAGCCATATCCTGAATATCTTCAGGGCTGACAAAATCGCGTTGCGCTAACCAGGCTTTGGCTCTGGAACAGCGATCAAGCGCAATGCTGGCTCTAGGACTCGCGCCGTATTGCAGCCAGGCTGCCAAATCTTGTCCATAAACGCCGGGATTACGGGTCGCCAAAATCAATTGCAGCAAATAATTTTCCAGGCTTTCCGCCATGTGCAAATCCAGCACCTCATTGCGCGCCGCGAACAAGGTTTTTTGGTCAATTGCTTGAAATTGCTCGCTCTTTTTTACCGAACCCAAACGCGCTTCGCTACGCGCCAAATGCAAAATACTTTTTTCATGCTCCGCTTTCGGATAATCAATTTTTACATGCAATAAAAACCTATCCAGCTGCGCTTCCGGCAACGGATAAGTGCCTTCCTGCTCGATAGGATTTTGCGTCGCCATCACCATAAACAATTGCGGCAGCGGATAAGTCGCCTGACCAACCGTGATTTGCCGCTCCGCCATCGCTTCTAACAAAGCCGCCTGCACTTTCGCCGGTGAACGGTTAATTTCATCCGCCAAAATCAGATTATGGAACAACGGCCCTTTTTGAAACTCGAACGTACCTTGCTGGGGACGGTAAATTTCGGTGCCGGTTAAATCTGCCGGCAACAAATCCGGCGTGAACTGCACCCGGTGAAAGTCGCCTTGTATGCCTTTGCTCAATACATTAATGGCGCGGGTTTTAGCCAGACCCGGCGCGCCTTCAACCAGAATATGGCCATCCGCCAACAGACCGATCAGCATCCGCTCGATCAGCACATCCTGACCGATAATTTCTTGATTAATATAATTTTTCAGCCTTATTAACTCAGGTTGAACGGTGTTTTTGTCGGCGTTTTTTTCTAACATGGCGGTTCTAAAAATGATGTTGTTTAAGTGTAATTCAAGGCAGCAAAGCCTGAGATGTCGATAGATATATTGCCGGTAGGTCTTTTTTTCAACAGAAGCCGCCCATTTTATACAGTTATCGCCCAAGGCAACATAGCGTAAAGCTGTTAAAAAAGCCTGATTAAGTTGTGGACGCTGCTGTGGATAACATTTCGAATCAAGTTATCCACAACCTGCACACAGGATGGGGATAACTTTAAACCCATAGAACAACACAAAATAACCTATTGATTTAATAATTAAAAAAAGCCTTATCCACAGAATTATACCGAGCTAATAATAACAATAGTTTTTTAAATTTTTTTATTTTATTACTACTATTCAAAGGAAATTAAAATTTGCCGATCATATATAATTGCATATAAATCAAAAAGATATATTAAACAGATGCCAGGGCACGGATGTAATTCCTCTCTCTTTTACATTAAAAGGACCCAAGCCCATGAAAAAAACAGTTAAAATAAAAATTCGCGCTTCCCGTCCCTCTTAAAACACTCACCTTTAGACTTCATAGTGAAATTAATTGACATGCAAAAGCGCATAGAAACGGTACGGCATCACTTGTATCAAATTATTTATCAGGCCAACACCCCGGCGGGGCGCGGGTTTGATATTTTTCTGATTATGGCTATTTTAACGAGCGTTTTAATTATCGTGCTCGATAGCGTAGCCACTATCACCAAGCAATACGGAGGATTGCTTAATACTGCAGAATGGTTTTTTACTGTATTTTTTACTTTAGAATACCTGTTGCGCATTTTCTGCATACATCGCCCCCTTAAATACATTTTCAGTTTCTACGGTATTATCGACTTATTGGCTATAGTTCCAGCCTATATCAGCTTTTTTATCCCCGGTTTTCATGCTTTTCTAGTCATCCGTATCCTCAGGGTTTTACGGATATTCCGAATCCTGAAGCTGGTGCAATTTATCAACCAATCCAACCTGCTTACTAATGCCTTGTTAGCCAGCCGTTTCAAAATCACCATTTTCCTGTTTACCATTTCCACTTTGCTGGTGGTATTCGGCTCAACCATGTATTTAATCGAAGGCCCCGAAAATGGCTTTACCAACATACCGGTCAGCATCTATTGGTCAGTCGTTACTTTGACTACAGTGGGTTTTGGCGACATCACGCCAAAAACCGATCTAGGGCGTGCCATTTCGGCAATCGTCATGGTAACCGGCTACGCAATTATCGCCGTGCCGACCGGTATCTTTACCGCCGAATTGTCGCAAGAAATGAAAAAGCAACACGCACACGCTGACCAACGGATGTGTACAAAATGCCGGAAAATAGGCCATGAACTTGATGCTAACTATTGCCGTATTTGCGGCGAAGCACTCTTCCGTCCACTCGTGGACAACACTCCCGTTTAAGGATTAGGTGATGAAAAAAACTATGCTAGCAGTCTTGATTTTAAGTTTATATCCTTTTAACAGCATCCATGCACTGAGATGCGGACGTGACCTGGTTTTGTTGGGTGATTATAAAGATGATGTGATTGCTCGCTGTGGCGAACCGGATTCCATTGAAACGCGCACCAAAATAATGGGGAGTACGCTGCACCATCCGCATAGAACCCTTGATATACATGAGTATGAAGAAATACAGATAGAAGAGTGGCTGTACAATTTCGGCCCATCGCGTTTGCAGCAATACCTTCGTTTTGAAAATGGCCAATTAAAAGAAATCAACAGCTTAGGGCGAGGCCGTTTAAGCCGTTAAGGCACTGTAGTGCGGATATGAATTAACTTAAAAATCAGCGATACTCGTAGCCTTTGCGTTTATAAGAAACCTTTTCCTCTCTGAACGATATACCTATACAGGCGATTGTCTGGATAATAACTTTCACATTATTTGCATGATTGCTGCAAATTATTTACGCATTTGCTGTTTATAGTAGAACCCAAGAACGGAAACAGCCGTTCTTATTAATCTAATAACGTGAGGATGCACCATGAACAAAAAAATTATCGCAATAGCATTGGCTTTAACACTCCCCTTAACCGTAGCCGCATTTCCCGGTGGTCAAGGGGGGCATGGCGAAGGCCGTCATGGACAAAAAATGGAACGCTTGACCAAGGAGTTAAACTTGACGGCGGAGCAACGTACCCAGTTGGAAATCGTGTTCAAAGAACAACACGAAAAATCCAAAGCGATACAGGAAGAAACACACAACCGGATGAAGGAAGTGTTGAACGAAGATCAACTACAAAAAATGGACGCCATGAAACAGCAGCGTCATGAAAAATGGCAACAAAAACACCAAGAAAAACGTCAGGAAAAAAAGGACAAAAAAACGGTTGAGGCGCAATAATAACCATTAAATCGTTTTCGTTCGCCCTTTCGTTTCCAGGGATCGCTCTTACGTGGGAGCGATCGCCTACGTCGCGAATAAAACTATAATGAATTAATTTATATTGGGTTATTTTAGCATCGCTGCAACGCCAACCAACCTTCATTGGAAAGCTGCGATATAATCTAAATCAGCTGACATTTAACATAATGTTACCGAAATCAATAACGCCATTAACTAGCTGGAAAACGCCTTTACCCCGGTCTATGTCATTTTTCCAAACAACATGGCCAATATGAATTTCAGCGCCGCAATAAACGGCTTCTTCAACAATCACTTGAACCTGATCGACAATGGGCATTTCCGATAAAATTTGGACACGTTTCTCATGAAGCTTAGCACCATCTGCTTCAAGTTTTTCCCGGGTACGAAGAAGTTTATTTAATAAACCGTTTTTGTTTTTTTCAGGATTTCCCATCACAAATATCCCAATTTTTTGGATGTCCTCAATCTCCTTTTCATTTTCCTCAATCCCAAGTTTCAGCCTTTCCAGTTGCCTTTGCATGTAAGGATTGAAACCCACTTTTATTTTAGTGGTAGAACCTGAATTTGAGCCGATAATAGCGGCTTTCACTAACATTGAGGCACTGGTGATGCCACCAATGATATGGCTTTTTTTGCCGCCAGATTTGCCAACCAATATCCGGTTAAGGGCGGTCAAATGATTATGCATGGAAAACTCTTCAATAAGGATATCGGTGCCGGCTTCCATCTCGGCATTTACGACAAAACGTGCGCTGATTGAACCTTTACTGATAATTTTGGCTTCAAAGGCATGGGCATGCGGGACGTCATCGGGATCGTCTTTATGTTCAGTACGGCCAATCACCCCGCCTTTAATGACAATATTCCCACCGGCCTCAATCTCTGCCGCTTCGACAGTCCCGCCGACAAACACATCCCCTGTCGCATAAATTTTCATGCCTTCCCTGACATCGCCTTTGATATTGATAGTGCCTTCGAAATTCATGTTGCCTGTGGACAAGTCTACCAGCGGCAGGTTAATGGTCGGCTCAACAATAACGCCGTTGATCACTAACTTCGGTTGCCCGGTGATTGTGGCCACTAGCAGGCTATTATCATTCTGGTCTACTTCCGCACCCTGCAACCCTGCTGTAAATGGGGTATCTTTTCCGGGTTGGGGGGACAGTATTTGTCCGGTAACATCTTGCCCTCTTGTGCCTTCGGTCGGCGGAATGCGGCGCATTAGCGGTTCACCTTGCCTGACCACGTTAAGCTGGCCGAGGTCGCGGTAATTGGCAAAGCCCTTCTTGTCTATTTGGGGTTTGCGTTCCCTTATTTCCGGTATCAGGCTTTGAAACTGGGTATCGGTACCCGCCACAGCGGCCAACCCTTGGGCAATGACGAGCTCGGTGGCGTAGCCGTCCTTTAAGGCCTTCTTAATTTTATCGTCCAAGATGCCGTAGACCACACCCCTTTCCTTCAACTCCTGCTGTATTTGGGCCAGCGTGACAGGTGTGCCACCGTATGGCGGGGTTAAGGTCAGTTTAGCCGACATTTTGGCGCTATCAACGGTAATCTTACAAATGCCATTTCTGCGCTCACCGATTTCCAGCACACAACTTTCATTGAGCTTGTATTTTTGCAGCAGATCGGTAAGGGCACTGTCACTCAAAAACAGATTAGGCAGATTTTGTTCTTCCAATATTTGTTTGATTGTTGACAAATCCAGCGGCGGCCTAGATTCAGAGACTTCAAACATAGCAAGCAGCTTGTTGCCGTCATCACTCAGCTTAAATGTCAGTGCATCTGGAGGAAGTGTGTCATTCATGGATCATTCCTTAAAAATCATTACTGCCTGTTAGCAATCGAAATAGTTGAAAATTAGCCCTCTTTTATTGGCCTGGACGCCATCATTAACGGCGGGCTAGAAATGGGCAGTTTTTAATAACAAAACGGTCAGGCTTGAAGAGTAGCATAGTTGGCAGCTTTGTCATTATCATCGGCAGTAAAACTGTGGCGGAATACGTGTTTTTTGGCTATTTCATGATCAATTCAACCAATTTAACAAAGGCCGGGTTAAACAATGTTAAGCCAAAGACAGCAATGCCGATCAATACTTTTAACAGCAAGGTCGTTTGTTTAAGCTCGCCGCGCAGTACGTTAATTTCTGCGCGTACATTGCTGATTTCTGCTCGTACTTCGCTAATTTCTGCTCGCACCCCATTAATTTCTGCGCGCACAAATTCTTTAGTTGCTAACTCTGTGCGCAATTCATTATATAGCTCAGCTTTTAGCGATTCTTTTTTATGGGTGATATGCTCGTCCGCCTGGTTCTCAATGGCCTGAATCGAGCTTTCTATAGCTTTGGCAAAAACCTCAGCTTTTTCCCTGTCCTGATTACACGCTGTTTCCAGTAATAAAAATACATCGCGTGGTATTGAATAAGCCATTGACTAGCTCCCTATCGTGTTTGCTGTTAGCTGGATTATAGCATTGTTAAAATACCGGCGGCGCGGCTCTGGCTACAGAAAAAATCCCAAACAAAATAACCGTGCATAACAAACACTGCAAAATCTTGCTTGTCATAGTAGAATGCCGCCAGTCTCCAATATTAGTCATACAGTCATGGATCAACGTACTGCGGAAGTAGAGCGCAACACGCTCGAAACTCAAATTAACATCAAAATCAACCTGGACGGATCGGGTAAATCCTCTTTTTCAACCGGCGTGCCTTTTCTTGAGCACATGCTCGATCAGATTGCCCGGCACGGCCTGATTGACATGGACATTATCGCCAAAGGCGATCTGGCGATTGACGACCATCACACTGTCGAAGATGTCGGCATTACTTTAGGTCAAGCCTTCGCCAAAGCCCTGCAAGACAAAAAAGGCATCGTCCGTTACGGACACGCTTATGTGCCGTTGGATGAAGCGTTGTCCCGCGTGGTGATTGATTTTTCCGGCCGCCCCGGCCTGTTTTATGAAGTCAACTACCCCAAAGCCATGATCGGCCGCTTTGACGTCGATCTGTTCCGCGAATTTTTTCAGGGCTTTGTCAACCATGCCGGGGTGACCTTGCATATCGACAACTTAAAAGGCAGCAATGCCCATCATGTCGCCGAAACCATTTTTAAAGCCACGGGTCGCGCTATCCGCATGGCGATTAGTGCCGACCCGCGTATGGCGGGCATCATGCCGTCAACCAAAGGCAGCCTTTAACCTTGCACCTTTAACCTGTTTTATTTATGTCTACTGTCGCTGTAATCGATTACGGAATGGGTAATCTGCACTCCATCGTCAAGGCGCTGCAACATGCTGCGCCTGAAGTCGATGTTATTTGTGTCTCCGATGCCGAGGCCATCCTTCAAGCCGACCGGGTGGTTTTCCCCGGTGTCGGCGCAATACGGGATTGTATGCAGGCGCTCAATCAGTCAGGCCTAGCCGATGTCATTTTGCAGGTTGCAAAAAGCAAACCCTTGCTGGGCATTTGCTTAGGGATGCAGGCTTTATTGACCGATAGCGCCGAAAACAACGGCACACCTTGCCTTGCTATTATTGACGGCCATGTCGTCCATTTTCCTGAAGCCTTGACCGACACTGACGGCAACTTACTCAAAATTCCGCACATGGGCTGGAATCAAGTCCATCAATTACACCCGCATCCGCTCTGGGAAAACATCCCGCAGGACAGCCGTTTTTATTTCGTCCACAGTTATTATGCGCAGCCTAATGATGCCGCAGTCACGGCAGCAACTACGCAATACCCCGATGCATTTACCTGCGCCTTGGCGCAAGCTAATGTTTTTGCCGTACAGTTTCACCCCGAAAAAAGCCAGGCAGTCGGTTTACAGCTGCTGAAGAATTTTTTGCATTGGGATGGACACGTTTAGTTATTATCGACTGATTACACGCCGTTAAGGATTTTATAATTTTATGTTACTGATACCTGCAATCGATTTAAAAGAGGGAAAATGTGTCCGTTTACGTCAGGGACGCATGGATGACAATACGGTTTTTTCCGATGACCCGGTCGCCGTAGCTGGTAAGTGGGTTGCCGCCGGGGCAAGACGGATACATTTGGTTGACCTTGATGGCGCATTTGCTGGAAAGCCGAGAAACGCCGATGTTATTCATGCCATCGTCGAAGCTTATCCCGATGTGCCGGTACAAATCGGCGGCGGCATTCGCGATGAAGACACCATACAGGCTTACCTTAACGCCGGTGTCGAATACGTTATTATCGGCACCAAAGCCGTAAACGAACCGCATTTTGTCCGTGACATGGCGATGGAATATCCGCGCCGCATCATCGTCGGGCTGGATGCCAAAGACGGCAAAGTGGCGATTGACGGCTGGTCGAAATTGTCCAAACATGATGTCATCGACATGGCGCAACATTTCGAGGAAGACGGCGTCGAAGCCATTATCTACACCGACATTTCCCGCGACGGCATGATGCAGGGCGTTAATGTCGAAGCCACCGCCAAATTGGCGCGCGCCATCCGCATTCCAGTGATTGCTTCTGGCGGCATCACCAATATGGACGACATCAGGGCTCTGGGTACAGTCGCCCATGAGGGCATTATGGGCGCAATTACCGGCAGGGCGATTTACGAAGGCACGCTGGATTTTGAGGCCGCCGAAAAATTAGCCGAATCATTTGAATAAGATGAGCTTAGCCAAACGTATTATCCCCTGCCTTGATGTTGACAACGGGCGCGTCGTTAAAGGCGTCAAATTTGTCGATATTCGCGATGCCGGCGATCCTGTTGAAATCGCCCGGCGTTACGACCGCGAAGGCGCCGATGAAATCACCTTTCTGGACATCACCGCCACCCATGACAACCGAGACACCATTGTCCATGTGGTTGAACAGGTCGCCAGCGAAGTGTTCATCCCGCTGACCGTCGGCGGCGGCATTAGGACTTTGGACGACATTCGCCGGATGCTGAATGCCGGTGCCGATAAAGTCGGCATTAACAGCGCAGCGGTATTTAACCCGGGTTTTGTCCGCGAAGCGGCGGAACGTTTCGGCTCGCAATGTATCGTGGTCGCCATCGACGCGAAAAAAGTCAGTCAACTAGGCGAACCCAGCTGCTGGGAGATTTTCACCCACGGCGGCCGCAAGCCAACCGGCATTGATGCGATTGAATGGGCCCGGAAAATGGTCGATTACGGTGCCGGGGAAATTCTGCTGACCAGTATGGACAGGGACGGTACCCGCGAAGGTTTCGATTTGCCGCTGACCCGCGCTATCAGCGAAGCGGTCACGGTGCCGGTGATTGCCTCCGGCGGTGTCGGCAATCTCGACCATCTGGCCGATGGCGTCATTGAAGGTAAAGCCGATGCAGTGCTGGCCGCCAGCATTTTCCATTTTGCCGAATACACTATTGAACAGGCCAAGCAACGCATGGCCGCTCGCGGTATCGAGGTGCGTTTATGAGCGCATCCTGGCTGGACGAAATCCGCTGGACTGACGATGGCTTGGTGCCCGTGATCGCGCAACAGGCGGAAAGCGGAAAAGTGTTGATGTTTGCCTGGATGAACCGCGAGTCATTAGCATTAACGGTCTCCGAAGGTTATGCCGTGTACTGGTCGCGGTCGCGCGGCAAATTATGGCGCAAAGGCGAAGAATCTGGACATCGGCAGAAAGTCATCGACTTGCAGCTCGATTGCGACGAAGACGTCATTTTGCTAAAAATCGAACAGGAAGGCGGTATCGCTTGCCATACCGGCCGCGAAAGCTGTTTCTACCGCAGCCTGAGTGACGGACAATGGCAAAGCGTCGAGCCGGTTTTAAAAGACCCCGAAACTATTTATAAAAAATCATGAGTGATGTATTACAACAGCTGGCGGAAATCCTCGAACAGCGTAAATTAGAGTCGGCCGATAAATCATATGTCGCCAGTCTGTATGCCAAAGGTCTGGACAGCATACTGAAAAAAATCGGTGAAGAAGCCACCGAAACCGTCATCGCAGCCAAAGGCGGAGACAAACAACAAATTATTTATGAAACCGCCGATTTGTGGTTTCATTGCCTGGTGTTGCTGGCCGATCAGGGACTCGGGCCGGATGATGTATTGCAGGAACTGCAACGTCGTTTCGGTTTATCCGGCCTGGAAGAAAAGACGCAACGAAACAAGTAAGCTATTGGAGATAGAAAATGGGTCCCAGCATTACTCAATTATTAGTCGTATTAGTCATCGTCATCGTTATTTTTGGCACCAAACGCCTGCGTAATATGGGTGCCGATTTGGGCGGCGCCATTAAAGGTTTTCGCTCTGCGATGAAGGAAGGCGGGGAAACGCCTGCCGAGGATAAAGCCGATGTCATCGACAGCGAAATTACCACCGAAAAAAAACCTAAAGATTAGCGCCCATGTTTGATGTCGGATTTTCGGAACTGTGCCTGATCGGCCTGGTCAGCTTGCTGGTAATAGGCCCGGAAAGATTGCCCAAAGTGGCTCGGCTTGCGGGATTTTGGCTAGGCAAAACACGCAGCATGGTGGCCTCGGTCAAAGAAGAAATAAAACTGGAACTAGAAGCCGAAGAGCTGCGACAGCTATTTAAAGAACAATCCGGGCTGGATGACGTCCGGCAGATGCTCGACGAAACCTCCGATGCCGTCAAATCCTCGCTAGCCCCCCCCCCTGAAAACACCGACACGCATGAGCCAAAATAGTTTCCATTCGACTGGCGAACAGCCGTTCATCAGCCATCTGATTGAATTGCGCAACCGCCTGTTGCGTATGGTCTTATGCGTGTTAATTGTATTTGCGGCACTGGCTGCCTACGCCAATGAAATCTACAGCCTGTTGGCCGTCCCCTTGCTGAAACACATGCCTGAAAATAGCACCATGATTGCTATTGATGTGGCCTCGCCGTTTTTCACGCCGTTCAAATTGGTACTGGTGCTGTCGGCGTTTATTTCCGTGCCTTTTATCCTTTACCAATTCTGGGCTTTTGTTGCGCCAGGCTTGTATAAGCGTGAGCGGCGCATGATTTTACCGTTACTGGTTGCCAGCACCCTGCTGTTTTATATGGGCGTGGCCTTTGCCTATTTCGTGGTTTTCCCGCTGGTGTTCGGCTTTTTGACTGCGGCCGCACCCGAAGGCGTCGCGGTGATGACCGACATCAGCAAATATCTTGATTTTGTGCTGGCGCTGTTTTTTGCCTTTGGCGTTTGTTTTGAAATCCCCATATTCACTATCGTCCTGGTCTGGACAGGTCTGGTAACCCCCGTCAGCCTTGCCGACAAACGCCCTTATGTAATTGTTGGCGCGTTCATCATCGGCGCTTTTTTGACCCCGCCTGATGCCATTTCGCAAACATTATTGGCCGTCCCAATGTGGGTACTGTTTGAGCTGGGCCTGTTATTTTCACGGCTTTTTGTGCCCAAACCAGACGCTGATTATCCAATACACGCCGACGCTGAGATGGAAAACCGGCTGGATAAAATTGAACGTCAAGAAGACGAGTAAGGTCGTTCTTGAAAAAACGTAACTGCTCAGCGGTTGCTAAAAATGACTAAATAGAACACAGATGTGACGAGTTTACACAGATTATCCGTTTGGTCTTTGTCATCCGTGTTCCATTCCATTTTTCGCTGAGTGGCTCAAAAAAACATAGCGGAAATTGTCCACGGACAGCACGAAGTTTAATTTTTCGTGCTGTTCGTGTTCTGCGTGGTGATTTTAACCTGCCATTAATGAAAAGTTACTTACACCTTATGGTAAATGTCAGCGCCTTCATCAAGGAACTGCCGGGACTTTTCATCCATGCCCAGTTTTAGCGCCTCTTCTTCGGCAATGCCTTTGGCTTTGGCATAATCGCGCACGTCCTGGCTGATTTTCATCGAGCAAAAATGCGGGCCGCACATTGAGCAGAAGTGCGCAATTTTGGCCGATTCTTTCGGCAGGGTTTCATCGTGAAATTCACGCGCTTTTTCGGGGTCAAGGCCGATGTTGAACTGGTCTTCCCAACGGAATTCAAAACGCGCCTTGGACATGGCGTTATCACGCGCTTGCGCACCCGGATGGCCTTTCGCCAAATCAGCGGCATGGGCGGCGATTTTATAGGTCACGATGCCTTCCCGTACATCCTGTTTGTTCGGCAGACCTAAATGCTCTTTTTGCGTCACATAACACAGCATCGCACAACCGTACCAGCCGATATTCGCTGCACCAATCGCCGAAGTAATATGGTCGTAACCGGGCGCAATGTCGGTGGTCAGTGGGCCTAAGGTATAAAAAGGCGCTTCGCCGCATTCTTCCAACTGCTTGTCCATATTGACCTTGATCATGTGCAAAGGCACGTGGCCTGGGCCTTCTATCATGGTTTGTACGTCATGTTTCCAGGCGATTTTGGTCAGTTCGCCCAGCGTTTCCAGTTCGCCAAATTGCGCTTCATCATTGGCGTCGTAAATCGAACCGGGACGCAGGCCGTCGCCTAATGAAAAAGATACATCGTAAGCTTTCATGATTTCGCAAATATCTTCAAAGTGCGTGTACAAGAAGCTTTCGGTGTGATGTGCAAGGCACCATTTCGCCATGATGGAACCGCCGCGCGACACGATACCTGTCATGCGTTTTGCGGTTAATGGTACATGATGCAAGCGCACGCCGGCATGGATAGTGAAGTAATCCACGCCTTGTTCCGCTTGTTCAATCAAGGTGTCACGGAAGATTTCCCAGGTCAGGTCTTCGGCTTTGCCATTCACTTTTTCCAGCGCCTGATAAATCGGCACAGTGCCAATCGGTACCGGCGAATTGCGCAAAATCCATTCACGGGTTTCGTGGATGTTTTTGCCGGTGGACAAATCCATGATGGTGTCGCCGCCCCAGCGGATGCCCCAAAGCATTTTTTCAACCTCTTCTTCGATAGATGAGGTCACCGCCGAGTTGCCCAAATTGCCGTTGATCTTAACCAGGAAATTGCGCCCGATAATCATCGGTTCCAATTCGGGATGGTTGATATTGCACGGAATAATGGCCCGGCCTCTGGCCACTTCGTCACGGACAAATTCAGGGGTAATGACATCGGGAATGGATGCACCGAACGAATCACCGGGGTGCTGGTCTTTCCACAAATGGCGCATTTCTTCCATTTTTTGGTTTTCGCGGATCGCGATAAATTCCATTTCCGGGGTGATGATGCCCTGCCTGGCATAGTGCATTTGCGAGACGTTTTTCCCCGCCTTGGCGCGGCGCGGTTTGCGGATATGTTCAAAGCGCAGTTCGGCGGTCGCAGGATCTTCAAGGCGCTGGCGGCCAAAGTCAGAGCTGGGTCCTGCCAATTCTTCGGTGTCGTTTCTTTCTTCAATCCAGGTGGAACGAATCGCGCCTAGACCTTTTTTCAAATCGACTTCAACGTTGGGATCGGTATAAACACCGGAAGTATCATAAACATAAAGCGGCGGATTTTTCTCGGCGCCTTGATCCGCACCGAAATGCAGCGGGGTGTCGGATAAGGTGATTTTACGCATAGGCACTTGTATGTCGGGGCGGCTGCCTTGAACATATATTTTTTCCGATGCGGGGTAGGAATCAATCTTTACGCTACTGGACTCGGTAGACGTAACTTCTTTCAGGACAGCGCTCATGTTTATCTCCAACAACAAAACAATAAGGCGCAGGGAAGTCTGGGCTTTCCTACGCCGGTATTAACCGGGGTCAGGTTCAAAGGGTTTTTCTCAGCCGACCTTTACTGTGCTATGCATGAAAAAGGTAAGCACCCCTAGCCTTTACGGATGTGCCGCTAAGTTAAAGGATAATGCCACAGATTGCAAGCCCGCCCCACCTTACTAATACCGCAAACACCTTATAAAACAAATGGTTTTAGCCTCCTACCTCATTTTAACGTGCACATTTACAGACAGCCATCGCCCTGCCTATTGCCGTTAAGGCCAAACATTAGCCCGTTAATGCTTCCGCCTATACCAAAAAAATAATTTATCCGCACTGTAAAAATGATTTTTTCTACTAGCAATGTTAAAATCAGCGCAATTTCCGGCTAACCAGACTTAACGGATGTCAACAGACTCTCAACAGAATACTCATCGCTCATCGGCACTGGAATTCAAAAGCAGCACTTTTTCTGTGCCTGTTCTGGTTTTAGCCAGTAATGATGTTGTAATTATTGAGCAACAATTACAGGAAAAAGTACAGCTGGCACCCGAGTTTTTCAAAAATTCGCCGCTGGTATTTGACCTGCAAGAGCTGAATAAACGTGATGTCGAGATTAATGTGGCTGAACTCACACACATTATCCGTAAGCTGGATTTATTGCCGATAGGCATACGCGGGGGGACAGCCCAACAAAACCAACAGGCCTTGGAGCTTGGTATCCCCATACATGCGGGGCATAACATGAGCGCCGCGTCCGGAACAGAAAAACAGCAAACACCCAAACCTGAGGCCGTATTTGAGCCGCAAGCTGTTTCGGCAGCAACTACGACGCTGATTACCCTACCTGTGCGCTCCGGCCAGCGTGTTTATGCCGAAGGCGATTTGATTATCTTAGCCCAGGTGAGCGCCGGGGCCGAAATTCTGGCCGAAGGCAATATCCATGTTTACGGTTCGCTAAGAGGCCGTGCTTTGGCAGGCGTTTTAGGCAATACAGCCGCACGTATTTTTTGCTCGGACTTGCAGGCTGAGCTTATTTCTATAGCCGGAAATTATAAGATCAGCGAAGATTTGAATGGCACGGTTCTCAATCAGCCTGTTCAAATCTATTTACAAAATCATGCTTTAGTAATTAAAGATATTTAACTTATATTTATTCTTGAGAGGTTGTGTGTGGCACGAATCATAGTCGTAACATCGGGCAAAGGCGGCGTGGGTAAAACAACCACAAGCGCCGCTATAGCCATGGGACTTGCAAAAAAAGGCCACAAAACGGCGGTCATCGATTTTGATGTGGGTTTGCGTAACCTGGATTTAATCATGGGCTGCGAACGCCGTGTTGTTTATGACTTTGTCAATGTTATCAACGGTGAAGCGACGCTTAACCAAGCTCTGATAAAAGACAAGAACTGCGACCAGCTGTACATTCTGCCAGCCTCGCAAACCCGGGATAAGGACGCGCTGAGCCAAGAAGGTGTAGGCAAGATTTTAGAGGAACTGAAAAAAGATTTTAAATACATCATCTGCGATTCCCCTGCCGGCATCGAAAAAGGCGCGCATTTGGCCATGTATTTTGCCGATGATGCTTTTATTGTCACCAACCCCGAAGTTTCTTCAGTACGGGACTCAGATCGTATGCTAGGTATACTATCCAGCAAATCGCGCCGCGCCGAACAAAACGAAGATCCCATTAAAGAATACCTGCTGTTGTCGCGCTACTCGCCAGACCGGGTAAAATTAGGCGAAATGCTCAGTGTTGACGATGTACAGGAAATTTTATCGTTACATTTACTTGGCGTGATACCAGAATCAAAGTCGGTGCTAAGTGCATCGAATGCAGGCATTCCGGTTATCCTCGATGAAAAAAGCGATGCCGGTCAAGCCTATGCGGATATTGTTGCCCGCTATTTGGGCGAGGAAAAGCCCCATCGCTTTATTGATGAGAAAAAAGGCCTCTTTGGGAAGCTTTTCGGGGGCAAATAATGAGCTTACTGGATTATTTTAAATCTTCTAAAGCCAGCTCAGCATCGCTTGCCAAGGAAAGACTGCAAATCTTGGTCGCTCATGAGCGTAGCTCCAGAAACCAGCCGTCCTACCTTCCGCAATTACAACAAGAGTTACTGGAAGTGATCCGGAAATACATAACTGTGGAGCAAGACGCCATATCGGTTAATTTCGAACAAAACGACACCCAGGAAACACTGGAGCTTAATATTGTGCTTCCAGACCATCCTTCTAAACCCTCTTAACCCAACAACTTAAACTTAAAGGTGAGTACTATGTCTAATACAATCGGCGATGCAGCAGGAGTAATCTGGAAATATCTGGATAAAAACGGCCCTTCCAGCGTGAATAAAGTCACCACTGATACAGGCATTAACAGAAATGATGTTCAGCGTGCGATCGGCTGGCTGAGCAAGGAAGACAAGCTGTCGATTGAAATGATAGGCCGCGCTGAAACGCTGTCGTTGAAATAAACAAAAAACCATTGTTCTAATGTTGGGTTACGTTAAGCGCTAACCCAACATTACAAAGATTTTATTGCAATTCCCGATGGCGAATAATGACATTGGAAAAAGAGGCTTTAAACTGCCGTGCTAAGGTATCAGCCAAATACACCGAACGGTGCTGGCCGCCTGTACAGCCGATGGCGACCGTTAAATAACTGCGTCCCTCTGCCTCAAACCGGGGTATCCAGCGCTCAAGAAAGCTGGCCACATCATTAAAAAGCTCGCTAACCAGATCCTGTTGTTCGAGAAAATTAATCACTGGCCGGTCTTTTCCTGTCAACCCCCGCAGCTCCGGAATCCAATAAGGGTTTGGCAAACTGCGCGCATCAAAGACGAAATCGGCATCCAACGGAACGCCATGCTTGAAGCCGAATGATTGAAACTGTAAGGAGATATGCCGCGTCTCCCTTTCGCCGATCCGCTCTTTGATCAAGTCACGCAATTGGTGCACATGAGTCCGGCTGGTGTCGATAACCACGCTGGCATAGCGGGCAACCGGCGTTAGTATTTCTTTTTCAATCTTTAACGCTTCCCTCAGCGGAACGTTTAAATCCGTCAGCGGATGCCGCCGCCGGGTTTCGCTGTAGCGTTTCAATAAGGTGGCTTCTTCGGCCTGCATAAAGATAATTTGGCAATCAATTTGTCTGTTGCGTATTAACTCCAGGCTTTCGGAGAAATTAACCAGGCTTTCGCTTTGGTTTCTGGCATCAATGCCGATGGCGGTCTTGGCGTAAGTTTTGTTATCGGCCAACATAACCTGGTTGATAAAACTTTCCAGCAAGGCGACCGGCAAATTATCGATGCAGTAATAACCGCAGTCCTCCAAGGTATCTAGGGCGATACTCTTACCCGAACCGGAAAGGCCGCTAACAATTAATAGTTTCATGAAATCAGGTTCAAGGTAAAAGGTTCAAGATTCAAAAAAACGCCTTTTACCTTGTACCTTTTACCTTGCTCCTACTTTATCTATGTTGACTGTTTTTTTCTTTATGCTTGGTGATCTGGCGGTCTAATTTGTCCACCATCGCATCAATTGCTGCGTACATATCGGCCTGATGGTCTTCGGCGAATAATTTTGCCCCACTCAATTGCAATGTTGCTTCCGCTTTTTGAACTAATTTCTCCACGCTTAAAATAACGTGCACATCGGTAACATTATCAAAATGACGCGCTAATTTTTCAAATTTTGAATCGACATGCGCTTTTAGGGCGTCAGTTACTTCAAGATGATGGCCTGTTACGATGACTTGCATGAGATAAACTCCTTTAATGGTAAATAATTGGTTTGTTTGATGCCAAGCAGCGCTATAAAAGACGCTTACGCTGACTTGACGATGAAATCAACATCGCTTCACGATACTTGGCGACTGTCCTTCTAGCAACATTAATGCCCTTTTCTTGTAATAGCTCGGCTATTTTACTATCACTTAACGGTTTTGCCAGATTTTCATTACTGATAAGCTCTTTAATAAACGCCCTGATGGCCGTTGATGAACATTCGCCGCCACCTTCGGTTGAAACATGGCTGGAAAAAAAATACTTGAATTCGACAATGCCATTAGGCGTATGCATGAATTTTTGCGTGGTCACTCGGGATATGGTCGACTCGTGCAGTTCCAACTCTTCAGCAATATCACGCAACACCATCGATTTCATTGCAATAGAACCGTGTTCAAGAAAGCCGCTTTGTTTTTCCACGATACAGCGGGCAACGCGCAATAAGGTGTCGTTGCGGCTGTGCAGGCTTTTAATGAACCATCGGGCTTCCTGCAGATGATCTTTCATGCAGGCGTTATCCTTGCTGTTATCGGCCCTTTTTATCATGCCCGAATAAAACGGATTGATACGCAATTTTGGCGCTATATCCGGATTTAAGTTGACCTGCCATTTTCCGCCCTGCTTAACGACGTAGACATCAGGGATCACGTACTCGGAATCTGAGTCCTGTATCTGTGCGCCGGGCTTGGGATCCAAGGTTCTGATCAGGGCGACGACCTCATCCAATTGCCGCTCAGTTACGCCCAGCTTACGCATCAGTTTTGACTGCTCATGCGTAGCCAACAAATCCAAATACCGGGTCACCAGCGTCAGCGCTTCCTCTTTATAGGGCGTGGCTTCCGGCAATTGAAGTATCTGCAAACGCAAACAATCCTTTAAATCAATGGCAGCAACACCGACCGGGTCGAAATTTTGTACCCGGTGCAACACCGCGTTGACCTCATCGAAATCCAGGTCGTCTAGCTGGGTTTGTAAACCCTGAAAAATATCCTCAGGACTGCTGAGCAAATAACCGTCCTCATTGATAGAATCGATAATTGCCAGGGCGATGGCGTGATCCCGGTCTGAAAACGAGGTCAGCTCAACTTGCCACAACAAATGGTCAAGCAGGGTTGACGACTTGCTGCGCTGCGTTTCAAACTCAACCGTTTCGGCAGAATTTCCGCCCGACTCCATGGCATATTCATAAATATCGTCCCAAGAAGAATCAATGGGCAATTCGTCCGGCATCTCTGTTTGCGACCCCTGGCTGGTCAACAAATCGGTGTTGTCAATCTTCTTTTCTTGCGTGATTTCGGTTTCATGAACGCTATTTTCCTCTTCATTAACTTCCAGCATCATATTGGACTCAAGCGCCTGCTGAATCTCCTGCTGTAATTCCAATGTCGACATCTGCAACAATTTAATCGCCTGCTGCAATTGCGGCGTCATCGATAGTTGCTGGCCTAACCGTAGATTTAAGGATTGTTTCATTTCAAATTAATGCTGCAAGATTAAAGGCTAAAGTTGTTACCTAAATACACTTTACGGACTTCTTCATTGGCAACGATCGCTTCCGCCCCGCCCTCAGCAATCACCCTGCCGTCATTAAGTATATACGCACGATCGCAAATGCCTAGGGTTTCCCTGACATTATGCTCGGTAATCAACACGCCAATGCCGCGATCTTTCAGATGCTCGATGATTTTTTTTATATCCTCCACTGATATTGGGTCAACACCGGCAAAAGGCTCATCCAGCAAGATAAACTGCGGGTTGGTTGCCAGCGCCCGGGCAATTTCAACGCGCCGCCGTTCGCCGCCGGACAAGCCCAAGGCAATTTGGTCGCGCAGATGCAGGATATGGAACTCCTGCAACAGCTCTTCAATCACCAGCTCCGCCTGCCCTTCACTTAAGTCGGAGCGGATTTGCAACACCGCACGCAAGTTATCGGCCACACTCAGCTTTCGAAACACCGACGGTTCTTGGGGCAAATAACCTATCCCCAGTGCCGCCCTCAAATGCATGGGATGCCGGGTAATATCCTGCCCATCCAGCGTAATCGACCCTTGGTCGGCTTTAATCAGGCCGACCATCATATAAAAGCTGGTGGTTTTGCCGGCGCCGTTAGGCCCCAACAAACCGACGATTTCACCGGTATCGACATGTAACGAGACACCGTTAACCACATTGCGTTTATTGTAGTTTTTAATCAGCTGTTTTGCGGCGATTCTGGTCATATTGGTATCGATAAAGGTTTAATGGAGTCCATTTTACGCGCCAAACCCGATCATTTACCTTTTTGCTCACTGGATTCGGGCTGCAAGACAACACGGACACGTTTAGATGCAGACCCTTTTTCCCCGGCTTTAACCAGCGATGTTTTAAGGTCATACTCAATAAAATCGCTGGAATAAGCGCCCCGACCTTGCCAGACCGTAGCTTTATCAATCAAAACCAGCAAATTCTTTTTAGGGTAATACTCCCCCGTCAATGCCTCACCAGTTATGTCCGGGTCACCTACTTTCGGTGTTTGCTTAAATTTTGCCGGATTGCCGGTAAACACCATCTTACTGACTTCACCGTTGGTGAAATAAACCACCAGCTTATCCGACTTGACGCGGATACTGCCTTGGATGGAGACCACATCACCGGTATAAATGCTGATGGCTTTGACATCATCATAGGTTGCCGCATTGGAATCGATAGTGATCGGCTGGTCGCCGTCACTTTCCAAAGCGTACGCGCCGGTATTGTACAGCGCGAATAACAGCAGACAGCAAACACTCAGGCGTAGCGTGAGGCAGCAAGATTTTTTATTTTGTTTCATAGTGACCTTTCACATTAGAGAGCAATTCCAGATGGATCGGTTCCGCAAAAGTCAGCTTCATACCGACCCCGGTCGTCCGATTTGGCGGGCTGATTAATTCTGCCCCTGCGCCTGTTTCTGCATAACTGGTTTCCGGTTTTACTTTTAAATTAGAGGTATTGATTTTCAGTTCCCTAACGCCTTTGGCCGAAGCCCGACTGACAAACACCTTGCCTTTAAGCCATAAATCTTTGCCATCGGCAGACAAAATACCGGTTTCTGCTTTGACTATCCACGGCGGCGTTTTCTCGTTATAAAAAGACATTTCCGGGTTATTCAAATGAGTGGTGCCGTCATCGTTGTAATGGATCATTTCGTCGGCAAGCAGCTTGCTTTTTGCCACGCCCAGCTCACTCATTTCCCATTTGGTATAACCTTTGCTGAAATAATCGGGACTGTGCGCGGGCACACTGATACCGCCTAGCTCGTCCAAACCGGTCATTTTGACCAGACCCCAACTCATGGCGGCGATAATGGCCACGTATAAATAATTGTAATGCCCATTTAACCGGGTCATATCAGGTAAGCCGCCAACACGTCATCAAAACGGCCTTGCGCCTGCATAATAAAATCACAGACTTCCCTGACTGCGCCCTGCCCTCCAGGCAGTTCCGTACACCAATCGGCGCGCTGTTTGACGGCAAAATTGGCGTCACTGACCGCAATCGCCAAGCCCACCCTGAGCATCACCGGCAAATCCAGCACATCGTCGCCGACATGCGCCGCCTGCTCTGGCCTTATGCCTAGTTTGCCAATAATTTCGTCAAATGCCGCGATTTTATTTTCATGGCCTTGGTACACATGTTCGACACCCAGATTTTTCATACGCAACGCAACCGAAGCAGATTTGCGCCCGGAAATGACCGCAACCTCGACGCCGGTTTGCCGCAACAGCTTGATGCCGTGACCGTCGCGGGCGTGGAAGGACTTGTATTCATTGCCTTCGCCATCGAAAAATAAGCGGCCATCGGTTAGCACGCCATCGACATCCAAAATCAGCAATTTGAGCTGCCTAGCTTTGGCCAAAAGGGCTGGTTTATTCGGCAGTTCGGTCATCACACAATTCCCGCACGAATCAGGTCATGCATATTTAAAGCGCCTATCGCCCGGCGCTGCCCATCAACAATAACTAACGCACTGATTTTCTTTTGTTCCATAATCTGCATCGCTTCCGCCGCCAAAATATCCGCAGAGACAACCGCACAATTCGGCGTCATAACCTCACCGATCACGGTCTTGTGCACATCAAGATTGCGCCCCAACATGCGCCGCAAATCGCCGTCGGTGAAAATGCCGATGACATGATGATCTGCATCGACAATGGCTGTCATACCCAATTTCTTTTCGGTCATTTCCAGCAACGCATGACTGATCAGCGCCGATTCGGCAACGACAGGGGCTTTCTCACCGGCATGCATAATATCGCCAACCCGCAATAACAGCCGCCGACCTAAACTGCCGCCGGGATGGGACAAGGCAAAATCGTCACGGGTAAAGCCCCGTGCTTCAAGCAGTGAGACTGCCAGCGCATCGCCCATCACCAGCGCCGCCGTGGTACTCGAAGTCGGCGCCAAACCCAGCGGGCAAGCCTCTTGCTCAACTGCCACATTGATATGGGTGGTGGCAAATCTGGCCAGCGTGGAATCCGGGTTGCCGGTCATCGCGATCAGCGGTACACCCAGCCGTTTAATAATCGGCAGTATCGTCAGCACTTCCTCGGTTTCGCCGGAATTCGACAGCGCCAGCACCACATCCTGCCGGGTAATCATGCCCAAATCGCCATGACTGGCTTCGCCCGAATGCACAAAAAAAGCCGGCGTTCCGGTACTGGCCAAGGTTGCGGCAATTTTGCCGGCAATATGTCCGGATTTGCCCATACCGGTCACCACCACGCGGCCTTTGCAGGCAAACATTAACTTGCAGGCAGTGACAAAATTGTCATTAATTTGTTCAACTAAAGCCGCAATCGCCTGTGTTTCCACCTGAATAACAGCTAAGCCCAATTTACGGAGCTTGTGGTCATGTAATTTCATTTATCGTAATTATTCAGCGAAGGCTAACTTTATATAATAAGGCGCAGGCAGCAACGCCAAGAGCCGGGTTAAACCGACGCACTTGTTCTGATGCCCAAAAAACTGCTAATGATAAAGCATTTAGGGCTTTATAGGGGACTCGTTGCGTGGAAATTTACTTATTATGTTGCGCGGCAAAACTATCGGTCGCCACAATCAGGGCATTAATCATGTCTTGGCCCTGGGCAATATGCCCGGCCTCGGGCAATACAACGTATTCGGCGTCCGGCAAAGCTTTATGAAGGCTGTAACCGGCCTCTATCGGGCAGACAAAATCATGGCGGCCATGAATGATCACCGTTGGAATATCAAGCAAAACACTACAATTGTCCAGAATCTGATTTTCCGCAATAAAATAGTGGTGCTTGGCGTAGTGCAATTCCATGCGCACCTGCTTAACACTGTTTTCCGTCACATGCTCGCTTTTCGGATCCGATTGATAAGCGTTACCCAATGCGACTTGACCGCCCCAGGCTATCCATTCTTTGGCTCCCCGCCTTTTTGTCACCTCATCATCGCCCCATAGCGCAGCGCATAAGCCTTGCACCAAATCATCCCGATATTGCTCAGGGATGCTTTCCGTTAAACGCTGCCATTGCTCGGGATAAATTTTAGCCACACCCGCTTTAGCGAACCAGTCCAAGTCTTGCTGCCGCGCCAGAAAAACCGCACGAATAACCAAGCCGATGACCTTAGCCTTATGCTGCTGGGCATACAACAAAGCCAACGCCGCGCCCCATGAACCGCCGAATACCAGCCATTGCGTTATAGCCAACCGGGTACGGATACGCTCCATATCATCGATTAAATCCTGTGTGGTATTGTTTTCCAGCTCGCCAAAAGGCAATGACTGCCCGCAGCCGCGCTGATCGAACAAAATAATGCGGTAAAGGTCGGGATCAAAAAAACGCCGGTGATCGGGCTTAGTGCCGGAACAAGGGCCGCCGTGCAGAAAAACAACCGGAATGCCGTCGGGGTTACCGCTTTGTTCTACATAAATCGTATGCTTGCTGCCGGTTTCAAGGAAAAATGTGTGGTGGGGGATTATTTCAGGGTACAGGTTTTTCATTGTTCTTGAATTCATATAATAAATGCAACACCTCTTAAAGAGGCTAGATGGCATAGTTTCCGTCTACCAAAACAAAAAACTAAAGAGATGCCCCATGAGAACATTCACCCATCTAACCAAAGAAGAAAGATACCATATCTACCTAATGTATAAGAAAAAAGTTTCCCTGGAAGAAATAGCCAAAGACATAGGCCGGAGTAAGTTAACAACCATCATAAATTTATTTAGCTTCGAATGTAATTGCCGTTTCAATATCAAGATCAATCAACCATTTGCACCACAACAAGTCGTCCACCATCCTTGGACAAAAGAATCTGCTGGCCATCCTTAAGCCCAACCTTGCCGCCAATAGGAATAAGCGTTTTAATCGAAACATCCATTAAATCAGGCAAGCCTTCGTTAACTAACCACCATTGTTCTCGAAATAAGCATTATTCAAACTTAATTCCTACAACGTCTCGCCTGTTCAGACTACCGCAAGTTAAACCTTCCAGATTTTTAAAACCTGGACGGTCTGTAGTTCGGCATGTTTCCCGGAAATCACCTAATTGCCAACTTCGATAACGAGTACATCAATGCCGTTTTCCCTCAAGCGGGAGCGGATAGTGCTGACGCTGGCCATCTGGGTATAAGGCCCCATTTTTACGCGGTTCCATACGACATTGCCGACCTTGGCCTTTTCAACTTTCGATTCAATGCCCATTAACGCCAGCTTCGCCCTTAAACTGTCGGCATCTTTAAATTCCTTGAACGAGCCTGCCTGCATAATGTAACTGGTGGCCTTGGCCTGCCCTACCCGCTCCTCCCGGGTGCGCGTGTTAATTTCGTGGTCAGGGACAATGACTTCTTTTTCGGGCAGAATGGTATAAAAATCAAACTGCGGCAATACAGGCCCCAAATCAGGTTTTTTCTCCTGTTTCGCGGCTTCATTTTTGGCGGCTGCCGGTGTCGGCACTTGCTCAGGCTGACTTTGTTTCGATCCGCTACTACTTAGGTAAACCAGAAAGACCACAAACGAAATAATCAACGCGGTAATCAGCATCCATCGCCATAGGCTGAGGCTTTTTCTCTGGCCTGCACTTTGCCGGTACGATGTCGCCGTATGCTTATTTTGCGTTCTGTTCTTGTAGTCTCTGGCCATGTTCACATTGCTTCAGGTGCGTTGATATTGAGCAGGCCTAAGCCGTTTGCCAATACCTGTTTTACCGCGCAAATCAGATTAAGCCTGGCATTGCGCATGTTGGCATCATCAACAAGGAATTGATGCGCGTTGTAGTAGGTATGGAACTCATTGGCCAGTTCACGCAGGTATTGCACCAGTTGATGCGGTTCATGCTGCAAAGCTGCACGTTCCAGCACTTCAGGATAGCGCGCCAGCGTTCCGAGCAAACCGGCCTCATGTTCTTCGGCCAACAGCGTCAGGTTTTTCATGCCCAGCGGCAAATCGCGTTCCCAGCTTTTTTCGTCCAATTGGCGCAACACGCTGCAGACCCGGGCATAGGCATACTGCACGTAAAATACCGGGTTCTCGTTGGATTTTGAGGTTGCCAGTTTCAGGTCGAAATCCATGTGCTGTTCCGACCGGCGCATCACGTAAAAGAAACGCGCCGCATCCCTGCCGACTTCGTTGCGCAATTGCCGCAAGGTGACAAATTCGCCGGAACGGGTCGACATCTGCACTTTTTCTTCGCCGCGATACAGCGAGGCAAACTGTACCAGCAGCACTTTCAACTTGGATTCATCGGCGCCCAGAGCCTGAATGGCGGCTCTAACGCGGGGAATATAGCCGTGATGGTCCGCGCCCCAGATGTTGACGATTTGGTCGAAGCCGCGATCCAGTTTGTTCATGTGGTAGGCAATATCGGAGGCGAAATAGGTCGATTGGCCGTTATCGCGTACCACCACCCGGTCTTTTTCATCGCCCAATCTGGCGCAGGCAAACCAGGTCGCGCCATCCTGTTCATACAGATGGCCGCCGGCACGCAAGCGTTCCAACGCCTTTTCCACCGAACCGTCATTCATCAGCTGGCGCTCTGAAAACCATTCCTGATAGTCGACGCCAAACTCGCTCAAGTCGACTTTAATATCTTCCAGGATGGTGTTTAAGCCCTTTTGAAAAAAGTCCTGATACAGTGACTCGCCCAGCAACGTCTTGGCGCGGGTTATCAGCGCATCAATATGCTCTTCTTTGTCGCCGCCCGCCGGTTCGTCGGGCGGTATGTCTTCCAGCACCAGTTCAGCGGGCCTGCGATATTCATTATTGGCGTTTTTATGGATGTCCAAGGCAATTTCGCGCACATAGTCGCCGCGATAGGCGTTGCTAGGAAAATGCACCAACTCGCCGCATTCTTCGAGGTATCTCAGCCAGATGCTGGTGGCGAGTATGTCCATTTGCCGACCGGCGTCATTAACATAATATTCGCGATGCACGTCAAAGCCGACCGCCTGCAATAAGTCGGCAACCACCGAGCCATAAGCGGCGCCACGGCCATGGCCGACATGCAAGGGCCCGGTCGGGTTGGCGGACACGAATTCGACCTGAACCCGTTTACCGGCGCCGATCTGGCTCAGGCCAAAGCTGCGGCCCTGGTCGTGAATTTGCCGGATGACCTGAAATTGGGCGGCGGGATCAATAAAGAAGTTGATAAAACCGGGCCCGGCCAGTTCAACCTTAATAATGGCGGCATCAGGGGGCAAGGCGGCCATCAGCTGTTCGGCCAGTTGGCGCGGGTTAAGTTTGGCCTGTTTCGCCAGCATTAAGGCCAGATTGGAAGCAAAATCGCCGTGTTGCGGGTCACGGGTGCGGTCAATCGTAATATTCGGGGTCATTTCCTGAGCCAAAACACCCTTTGCTTTAAGGGTTTCAACGGCTTGTAGGATCAGTTCCTCTATTTTCTTTTTCATTGCTTCACGGCTTCGGTTAGATCGGATAAATAGGTGCGCATTATCCGTTAAAATCATCCGATTATCCAATCAAGGTGACGGGCGCAAAACGGCCACTGCACACAGGCGGTTTTCAGCCTTTCGCTTTTCGCCGCCGTTGGCGGCTAATTCCGGGCGGTTTCTTGGAAAAGATAGGAAAAAAAAATGGCTGTTTAGCGTATTTAAAAGAATTTAAGTACTACCCAGCGAAAAAAGAAATAGAACGAGGAACACACAGATTGGCTTCCCATTTAAAGCGGGACAAGCATGCCGAAGTAGACCTTCCAGGTTTTACGACTGCCATGGATGGCGGAAGTGCTGGAGCTGTCGGGAGCGGCTCCAGTAAAAACCTGGAAGCTCTGTCCCGTGTTAAGTTGATAGCCCACAGATTAGACGGATTTGCACGGATTTTTTTGTTACCGGCCAGTTTTAAGAAACCCGCCTTAATAGGATCTTACCCAGTCACCCACTCTAACGCCTAGCTCGCGGGCGGGCACTTCTAAATGGCCGATGGCATAACGCGGCGTGATGTTGTCGATGGTTACGACGCCGACCGGTTGTTTATCTTTGCCGATAAAATTTAAACCGCCGTCTAAGGTCAAGTCATCCCCCGAGGCGGCATAAGCCATCAGTTGATCGCCCACATTCAACCGCTCCTGCGCGCCCGCATCAAGAAACACCTTGTCACCCTTAATGTCGGTAATACGCGTTGCAAACGGGTAACAACTTAAAGTGCGGCGCAGATCGCTGCTGGCCTGGCTGATAATGTTAGCGATTTTCTCCCCGGATGAGGTGGCATTAAACCGCTCGCTGCCGACGGTATACGTTGCCGGTATCCAGACATCGCCAACAGCACTTTCAACATAACGTTGTTGGAACAGTAATGCGCCGGTAAAGCCGTCATGCACGAACACATCAATGCCGATACCGCGCCTGGCGACAATGCCGCGCGCCAAGCTTCTGGCCAACGCCAAAGGCCCTGCCCCCCTCATGTATTCGCTGGATTCGACTTCCATATCCCTAATCACGCCCGACAACACAAACTGCACACCGTTCGCTGCCGCCATTTGCATCACTTTTGACGGGCGGTAGGCGATGCTGTCTTGCAACTCCGGCGCCAATTCGGGTCTGGGGTATAAATTGATATGGGTGGCATTGGTGCCGATAAACTCGCCGGATTCCATCAATATATTATTCAGTTCGCGTGGAATGCCGCTGTATAAATCTTGGGTTTCGTAACCGCTCACCTGCTCTTGTTTAGCCAAAGGGAAAGCGGTCGCGATAATGCGTTTGCGCTGTAACGGCGCACAGGTACCGTCGGAAGATAATTCCACCGTGGCGACAACATGGTACATATTGTCGGCTTGCCATTCCTTGATGATTCGGGAGCTGCTCACCGCAGCGGCGGTCTGCATGGAGAACGTATCAGTGGCAATGCTATTTTGGTTGACCAACGTCCGGCCCTGCACATTAACCGACGACTGCATTGAGGCTTGGCGGATAGCATCCTGCAACGCTTGTTTTTTAGCCAAGAGCGGCATGCCCTTGTTGATCGGCGCCTGCCCTTCAACGGTTATAACGACGGTATTAACCGGGGCTTGAACCGGTGGTTGTGCCAAGCTGCACGATTGGGCCAACAAACAAACGACCCATAGGTATTTCAACACTGTTTTTGCCATTGTAACTACTCAGCCGAAAAAGGAATAAAACACGGACGTCACAGATTAGACGGATTTACACGGATTTTTAAAATAAACTGTGCCAAAAAGTGTCCACGAAAGGCACGAAAATTTCGTGTTTTTTGTGATGTTAGTGGGGCATTATTTTTTTCTGAAGCCTTTGGTCTCGGGATAACTGTAGCAATCAACCGTATTGCATCTTGAACTGACGCTCGGCACTAATGGCGGCGCTACCGAAAGGTTCTGGTCAACGCTGGAATTGGGGCTTGGGATGCTCTGGATCTGCTGGATGCACTGGTTAATCAGTTCGCTTGAACCATTGATGCATTCGTAAAACCGTGGTGTCAGGTCAAGTTCAACAACGGTTTCAAAGGTATCATCACCGGCGTAAAGGTCGCTGCCGATGGCCAATGTCCTTTTCACCCTCGCACCGCGTAAATAAGCATTCAAATAAGTGTTGTAGCTGTCATGGGTCACTTGCATATTCTCGACGCTCGTCTGTCCGCGTAATTGGACACCGCTAAGCTGCTCGGCCAAACTCCTGTAAGCATCCATTTTCGACGCACGCATGGCCATTAATTTGATTTGCGAACGCGAATACCGGTCAGTCTTTTCGACGGTGCCATAGCCGGTGGCCGTGATGGTTTTTTGCGGCAGAAACGCAATTTGCGGCGTTGGCGGCGCTTTTTTGGCAGTACAAGCCGCCACTAAAAAACTGACGGCAAACCCGGTAAGGACGGGCTTTAAATGTTGAATGTTCATAGATATTGGCTCCTGTATTTATTTTCGAATGTAACGGCTAAACAGCCCATTACTTAAATTTTTAACAGCCGCCGTTTAGCGGCTAAAGCGATGTTTACGTTTTTGGCTTAGATATATAAATTAATAGTTCCAGTCGGCATCACCGCGCTTAGGATGCACCGTCTTCAGCCACGTCGATAAACAGTAAAAAGGCCTGGCGCGCTGCGGCCACGGCTTGTCCAATAGCGTCCAGCGTCGATAAGTTGTCACGCAGTAAGGCTTGCGTGACGTCCCAATGGCCATCAAGCCCGTAAAACGCCAACGCACTGGCCACCGTTTCGCCCAAGCGGCTGTGCAAATGGCTCTTTAATAACTTTCCGCCCAGTATCGAACCTTCGATGACATAGAGCGTCCCCAGCGTAGCCGCCATGCCGTCTATAGGCACTGGCGGCAAGCCCGGATTTAACGCGGGCGTGCTACCCAATTGCGCCAGATCCTGCTGCAGCAGCGGTAAGCGGGGAAAATACGGATAATCCGGCGCGTGTTGTTGCAAGCCGTGTATCAGCTCAGTTTCAAGCCCTGCATAAAGGCCCTGCAAGGCGGATAATGCCCGCACATAGTCGTCGCGGCTGACGGCTGCACTCAGCAAACAGGCAAACAGCGGCAGCGCTTCCAAGCGTTGGTGTAAATCGTGCGTACCCCGGCGCAAAGCGCTAAGCGCATCGACTGTATCAGCCATAAATTTCCATGAACATGTGTCGTAAATGCAGCGTGACGATTCGGTCTTCGTTTTGCCAAGGAAGGCTGTAGCCTTTGCGCTTTTCCGCCCATTTGTCAAACGAGCGGCGCGGCGCAATATCGAGTGCGCCATCCTGGTATTCCACCGGCTTGTTCGGGTTGCCGCCCCACTCGACATCCTGGACCAATTCCCTGCGGAATAGCCATAGATGCAAAGAGTCGCGGCTACGGGTGCGCAATTTCAACGCCATTACGCCAGCCACAGGCAAATCACCCGCTTCGGGATACATCCGCATCAGGCTGTCGCTGCTGTAAATAACGTCCGGGCAATCGCGTTCAAACCAATCATCAAGCCGTTCAAGTGTAGTGAATGCCGGTATTTCGCCAACATCCACCCAGTCATCGCCAAAGCGTATCGCCAAACCGCAGGCATTCAGTTGCTCAAGCAGAATCGGGGCTATTTCGGCGGTTGCGGTCAAAATGGAACCGTGACGCAACAACATCATGCGCATAGCTTTAAAGCGGCTGCTCAGGCTATCCATGAAACGCATCCGCGACGCGGCTTGCCAACCGGCAATGGCTAAACTGTACTGCCGGGCATTACGGCTCGCCGCACGCAACACTTGCAACGACAACGTCCGAGGCTCGGCATGATGGCAAGCTATCAGCCCCCACAATTCGCGTGCCACCACAATCGGCAAGGACAGCGAGGCGCATACGCCCATGTTGTGAAGATAAGCCTGATGCACCGGCGACACGCTACGCAAATCGGACCAGGTCAAATCGGGCGCGTCCTGTTGATGGCTTAATAACGGCACCGGTTGCGCCTGACTGTCGGGAATCAAGCGCCACGGATTTTTCAGATACAAGGTGCGGGCAATATGGGGAATATCGCTGCCGGGAAAACGCAAGCCCAGATAGCTGCCATAAACCTCTCCATTAAGCGCTTCTGCCAACACATCGCCGTCGCCGTCGTCGCGAAAAGCATAGATCATGACCCGGTTGAAGCCGGTCAATTGCTGGAACAGTATTGCCATCTCTTGGTGCAACAACAATGCTTGGGCGCTATTGTACGGCGTATTCATTTGCACCGGATAATGGCTGGCGCTGATCAATGTGTCGGTATGCGGCATCAGCTCGATAATAATGCCATCGTTGCCCTGTGTGATGACGATGTCGAGACTGGCCTCGTTGGCCAGGCTGACCGCCAACAATTCGCTGCGGCTGCCCGGTATTGCAGGGAGCTTGGCCAGACTGGGGGCGAGAACGTCGGCCAGCTCTTTTGGCAACGGACGCCCCAGCAACGCTGCGAGCTGATAAGGCAAATAAGCACCAAGCTGTGAGCTGGCGTGGCTGACACACAAGGTGCTATCCAGACGAATCAACCCGCCATGCGGTTGAATGGCGCCCGAATAGGCCAGCGCTTCGGCTTCGCAATGAATCTGCCAATCGTGTTCAAGGCTCATTTTCGTACCAACAAGTCCTCAAAAGTCACCGTATCCAGCGGTTTATAGAAGTAATAACCTTGTGCTTCGATACAGCCGTGTTCGACCAGCCAAGTCAATTGCTGCTCGGTTTCCACGCCTTCGGCCACCGTAACTAAGTTCATCGCCTGCGCCAGCCCGATGACGGCGCGGGCAATACTGGCATCGTCTTCGTCTTTGGGCAGGCCATCGACAAAACTGCGGTCTATTTTCAATGCCGACAGCGGCATCCGTTTCAAATAAGCCAGCGAGGAAAAACCGGTGCCGAAATCGTCAATAGACAGTTCGATACCCGCTTCATGCAAGGTCTGCATATTGTTTTTGACAATGGCTTGGTCGTCAACCATCACCCGTTCGGTAATCTCGATTTGCAACACATTGACCGGCAGCCCGCGCATCTCCAACGCCGATAAAATGAAGTCGGCGGTGTCTATTACCCGGAAATCGCGCGCCGATAAATTAAAGGCAATCGGCAGTAATTTTAAGCCCAGATTACGCCATTCGACCAACTGATCCAGCAATTGGTTCAGCAGCAGACGGCTCAGCTCGACAATCAAGCCGCTTTGTTCGGCAATCGGAATGAAGCGGTCTGGGGCAATATGGCCGATACTCGGATCATGCCAGCGCGCCAACGCTTCGGCACCGGCCAGCGAATGGTCGGCCAACAGGATGCGCGGCTGATAAACCAGGGTCAGGCGTTTTTGCTGGATGGCAATGCGCAAGGCCGTTTCCAGCGTAGCGCGCTCCATGATGGCGACACGCATGTCCGGGCGGAAAAACTCAAAGCGGTTGCGGCCTGCTTCTTTAGCGCGGTACATCGCGGTGTCGGCGGCTTGCACCAGCGAGGTGCTGTCTTCGCCATCATCCGGGTAAAAGGCGATGCCGATACTGCACGACACGAACACCCGCTGCCCGTTCAACTCAAACGAGCGCGACAATTCATCGAGCATCCGCCGCGCAATATGCTCGGCTTGCGCCGGTGGGCAATCATCCAAAATCGCGGTGAACTCATCGCCGCCCAGACGCGCAATGGTGTCGACATCGCGCACACAGGTCAGCAAGCGCTCCGACACTATTTTCAGCAGCGAATCGCCCGCATCATGGCCTAACGAATCGTTGACCATTTTGAACTCGTCCAAATCAATGAACAACAGCGCGGTCATGCTCTTTTCACGCCGCGCTGCGGCAATGGACTGGCGCAAACGGTCATGGAACAGGTTGCGGTTGGGCAAAGTGGTCAACGGGTCGTGGGTGGACAAATAATCGGCACGGCTCTGGGCATTTTTAATGTCGGACAGATCGCTGAATACCGCAATGTAATGTTCTATTTTGCCGTTGTCGTCATCCAGCCGGTTGATGGTCAGCCATTCCGGGTAGATTTCACCGTTTTTGCGTTTGTTCCATATTTCGCCGTGCCAGTTGCCATCGGTTTTCAGCGCACGCCACATATCATCGTAAAACGCTTTTGATTGCTTACCGGAACGTAGCAGTTCGCCGGGCGTGTGGCCGATCGCGTCCTCCAGCGAATAACCGGTGATTTTGACAAACACCGGGTTGACGGTGGAAATGCGCCCCTGGGCATCGGTGACCAAAATAGCATCACCGGCACGGTCGAACACCCGGGCCGCCAAACGCAACTGTTCTTCGGCATGTTTACGGAAGGTGATGTCGGTGGCTTCTATGCTGATGGCGCTGATATTGCCGTCTTTGTCCAGCATCGGGATATGGATGGCCTCAATATAGCGTTTGTTCTCGCCGTCTTGAATCAGATGCTGGGCCACGACCGGCTTGCCTTCGCGCAAGGCTTGCAGATCGTAAGCCCATAAATCGGCCGCGATGCTATTGGGGAACACCGCAAAATCGCTTTTGCCGATGATGTCATGGGCATCCAAGTTAAAAAATTCACAAAAACGCGGGTTGCTGTACAAATACTGGCCGCGCACGTCTTTCATCACATACATCACCGTAGTGCGCTCCATCAACATGGTCTGCATCTGACGCGCATCTTCCAAGTCTTTCCGTGCCCGCGACAGTTCAGTGACGTCAATCACGCTGGCAATCAGGCTGATGGTTTCGCCCCTGACATCCTGCCCCGGGGTGATGATCAACTGGTAATCGCGCCCTTCATAATGGGCAATCGCGGTTTCGCGGTCGGCATTGGCCAGGGCGCTGCCGATCATGTCCTCCAGCGGGCTCAGGTAAGCCGGTAACCTCAGTCGGTGCAGCGGTTGGCCGGTAGCGCTGGGTTTGAGGCCATACAAACGGACAGAGGCGGAATTAAAGCGGTGCAGCGACATTTGGGTGTCGAACACCAACACCGGAAATTCCAGGGTATTGTACAAATGCTCATATTCGGCGGTGAATTTGGCCAGCTCTGCGGTGCGGATATTCAGCTCTTCATTGACGCTGATCAGCTCTTCGTTGGACGCCTGCAATTCTTCGTTCGCCGCTTCCATTTCCTCATTAGTGGCCTGTAGCTCTTCATAGCCTGCCTGCGCCTCCTCGTTAAGCGCCTGCATTTCCTCGTTGGAGGTGGCCATTTCTTCAATCAGGGTTTGCAGATGTTCGCGGGTCGAAATCAGCTCGTCTTCGACCATGTTTTCACTGGCTTCGACCGCCGCCACATCAGCGGATTCGATGGCTTTTTCCGTAGCGACCACCGGATCGAACAGTACCAAAAAATAACCATCGGTACTTTTCTCGATAGGACTGACAGAAATGCGCAACCGGATGTTGCCCAAGCGGCGCACCCGGCCGACCTGCGCTTCCCGGCGCCGGATGCCGCGATGCAATAAAGCCAGCAGTTCGCCGCGCAAAGGTTCCGACACCACATCAACCAGGCTGAGCTTGGGTGTCCCTGCGGGGAAACTCAAAAAACGCGAGGCATCACCGGCGCTGTGCATAATCGTCTGGTTTTCATCGATCATCACCGCAAAGGCGCCGTAATGATGGGTCAACCCTTGCATCATGTCGCCCAATAAACGCCGTTCGCGTCGGCTGGCCGAGCTGGCGGTATGATGGGCCGCAGGTACTTCAACATTAGGCAACAGCAAAATATCGGAAGAAGCCGGCACATTGCTGCGGCAGAACAAGCGCTCTCGCCTATCTACCGGACGGAACATGTTTTCAGCGTGGGCGATGCTCTCGGAACGGCCAAGGAACAAATAGGCGTCGGGATTCAGGCCGAACTGAAAGGTGTTGAGCACCCGCGCCTGCAACGCCGCCTCAAAATAAATCAGCACATTACGGCAAGACACCAGGTCGAGGCGCATAAACGGCGGGTCACAAACCAGGTTGTTGCGCGCAAACACAATCAGGTCGCGCAGCTGCTTGCTGGCTTCGTAAACTTGATTGCGCGGGTGAAAATAACGCTGTAATTGATCCGGCGACACCTCGCTCATTGCCGCAGCAGGATAGACGCCGCGCCGCGCAAACGACAGCGCATTTTCGTCGATGTCGGTGGCAAAAATCTGGATCTTGAATTGCGACAAACGCTCGCCCAGCGTATCGGCGAACATCATGGCAATGGAATAAGCTTCCTCGCCGGTCGCACAACCTGCCACCCAAACGCGAATCTCGTTGCCCGGGGTTTTGCGCGAACAGACGTTGCGCACCGCCTGGCCCAGCACATTGAACGCATCGCGGTCACGAAAGAAAGCAGTGACCGAAATCAATATGTCTTTGGATAGCCGCGCCAGTTCGTCCGGGTGGCTGTCCAAAAAATCAAGATAGGCGGCCACATCGGGCATATTGGTAGCCACCAGACGGCGCTGGATGCGGCGCATCAGCGTACCGATCTTGTAGCCGGAAAAATCGATTTGCGTGTGTTCCTGCAAGCGGCGCAACAATATTTTTACCAGATCGCGGCCTTGGCCTTCATCAAGCATGGCCTCGTTTTTTAACTGCCCGAGTTTGGCCAGATCGGCGGCAATCTCTTCCGGCGACAAAATACGGTCGGCGACACCGGCATCAATCGCGGCACGTGGCATCCCGTCGAATTTGGCGGTTTCCGGTTTTTGCGCAAAGGTGAAACCGCCTGCCGACTGGATCGCACGCAAACCCGCCGTGCCATCCGAGCCGGTGCCGGACAACACCACGCCAACGGCGGCATCGCCTTCTTCGGCGGCAAGGGAAATGAAGAATTTATTGATCGATGGCTTGGGCACCACTTCGGGGCCTGCCGTGACCAGGCGCAGGCGGCCCTCGCTCATGGTCGCATTGTAACTGGCAGGCACCACGATAATGACACCGACTTGCGGCATCTCGCCATCCACAGCTTCTTTGACTTTGACCGAGGTTTCGCGTCCGAGAATTTCCACCATCAGGCTGCGGTGGCGCGGCGACAAATGCTGCAACAGCACATAAGCGCAGGGTATCTGTGAATTGAGGTGACTGACCAGCTGGGTCACCGCCTCCAGACCGCCGGCGGAAGCGCCGATGCCGACGATGTAGCGGGGTTCCCCGGCCAATGTCGTTTTCTGTTCGGCGGGGGAAACTGACACCGCCTTGTTGTTATCGTCTAATGGTGCTTTTTTCATGCTCAAATCCAAAGCCAACTATATTTTAATATTGTAATTCAGAAGATTGCCATACCCTAAACTTAAGGTGAATCCCCGGCAATTCCCAAGTTACTTCCCCAGCTGGAACTAGACACATCCCAAACTAGGGTTTGTTCATGCCGCATTGCAATTACAGTTTGCAATAATTCCGGCTACTCATCGGCTTCATCAGCGGGCTTTCCATGTCCCTCACTACGCAATGTGCTGACCGTTTGCTGTAAGCGCCGCAATGCGGCTTCAAGGTTCCCCACTTCTTCCGGGGCATAATCAGTAAATATCCGGTTAATAAAGGCCAGATGCTCGGGATAGCTGCGTTGGTACAAATCCCCACCCGCCGCGCTCAGCTGCACAATCTGGCTGCGGCCATCCGTTTTTGAAGCGGCCCGCTGCACCAGCCCTTTATCTTCCAGACGGCTGATGACGCCGGTTAAAGTACCTTTGGTAATCAAGGTTTTCTCGCCCAGCTTTTTAAAGCTCATGCCGGCCGTGTCGCCTAAGGTAATTAGGATGTCGTATTGCGGCAGCGTCAGGTCTAGCGTGTGGACATGGCTGGCCGCATAAGCCAAAAATGCTTGGTGTGTCCGTAACAGTTCGCGCAGTACGGTTGGGAATGTTGCAGTGGAAGCCATAGTGCTAATATAAATTGTTTCAGTTAGTACCAAATCATAACCTTAGCCCACATTAACCTCAATATTTTTAATGGGGCCAGTTGAGCCTGACCCATGTGCCCCAATAAAAAATAGTTCTGATTAGAACAAATAATTGTACTAATCAGAACTATATCTGCTAAGCTATCACCATACCTAGCGAATAATTTGAATTTTTCCCATACGAGAAAGCTCATGAGCCGTTAGGTAGACATGTTTTATTTATCAACTACGAGGTTTATCTAATGAACACAGTTAAAAAAATCCTGGCTACTCTTGTTATGGCTGCAATGGCATCAAGTGCTTTTGCAGTGGCAAATCCATCGTATGAAGATGTTAGCGATGCAATCGACAATACGCTTGCTAAAGTGGAAGAGGCAAAAGTCGCGCTGGACAATGGCGCAAATAACGAAGTGGTGATCGACTTGGTTTCTAGTGCCCGCCAACTGCAAAAAGACATTGCCAATAACGTGCTTGATGTCAAACGTAATCAAGCCAGCAACGTGTTGAAGCAGGCGCGCACAGCGTTGTCGAACAATGAGACGGAACCTGCGAAAGAATCGTTGGCAGATGCGTTAAACCGGTATAAAGAAATTAAACAGCTGTACGCGGCCAACCACTAAGCGGAAGGGCGCATTTTGTTACTTGCTGGTATGGGTGAACGCGCCATCCCAGCCTGTTTCCGGTGGCGATTCGAGGTAATAGGCGATGCGCTCCAGATAAATGGCATACAGCTTGTCGTGGGGATGTTGTCCGGCGAGTTGCCCGAAAATAGCCCCCGCGTCGCCCCATTGCTGCTGCCGGTAGCAGCGCAGGCCTTGGTTCAATAAATCAAGCAACTGCTGTTGCTCGGCGCTGATGGCGGTGCTCAGGCCTAACGGTTCATAGATGGTAATGGGCTTGTGCTTGCCTTTGACGCGGACTTTGTCCAGTTCGCGGTAGGTGAATTCGGGCGCGGCTTGCGCAGTGCTTTCGCTGACGATCATTTTTACGCCGTATTGCTTGGTCAGGCCTTCCAGGCGCGAACCTAAGTTAACTGCGTCGCCCATGACGGTGTAAGCAATGCGGAATTGCGAACCCATGTTGCCGACGCTCATTTTTCCGGTGTTGATGCCGATGCCGATGTCGATTTCCGGCCAGCCTTTGGCCTTAAAATCCTGTTGTATGGTGCTGAGCGCTTGCAGGATGTTTAACCCAGCTTGGACGGCGTAGCTGGCGTGTTGCGGGTTGTGCATGGGCGCGCCCCAGAACGCCATGATGGCGTCGCCGATATATTTGTCGATGGTGCCTTTGGCCTCATGGATGACGCGGGTGACTGGCGTTAAAATGCCGTTGATCAGCTCGCACAGCTCCTGCGGTTCCATGCCTTCGGAAATGGTGGTGAAGCCACGGACATCCGAAAATAATACGGTCATCTCGCGGCTTTCGCCTTTTAAGGTAAATTCCTCGTCAGACCGGCTCATTTGTTCGACCAATTCAGGCGGGATATATTGGCCGAAGATGTTGCCCAGTTGCTTTTTTTTGCGGCTTTCAAAAAAGAAGCCGAAAAACAGCTGTATGCCGTAGAGCAGCACCAACAAGGTGATGGGCGCGGCCAATGCGGTGTCGATGTCCCAGACCGCCCAGCTGTAAAAATTAACGGCGATGCCGGCGGCTAACCAGACGCCGAAAATAAGCGCGGATAAAAACACCGGCAGACGCGGGAATACCAAGATGGCGGCCAGACAGATCGCCGCCAATTCGAGCAATTCGATGCCGAGGCTATAGCTGGGCCTGGATTTTATGCGCTGGCCGAGCAGGCCGCTGAGGATATTGGCGTGTATTTCCACACCCGGGTAGACGTGTTGCACCGGCGTTGCGCGCAAATCGAGCAGGCCTGCGGCAGTGGTGCCGACAATGACGATTTTGTCTTGCAGCGCGTCTGTGGGCACGACGCCGTTCAGCACGTCGGTTGCGGAAATATAGCGGAAACTGCCTTGGCGCCCGCGATAGGGCACTAATAAGGTGCTGCTTTGGTCGACCGGGATGTGAAAGCCCTCTATATTCAGGGCTTCGAGGCGTTGGCTGTCGTTGTTGCCGTAACCGCTGCCGGTGACGAACTCAACCGGCGGCAGGTCGAGCAAGGTTCTGAACAGGGCCAGCGCTAAGGCTTGGTAAATCTGCTCGCGATAATCGATCAATAGCGGCAGCCTACGGTAAACACCGTCTTCGTCGACAGTGGGGTTGTTAAAAAAACCGGCGGATTTGGCTGCAGTTTGCAGTTTGGACAGGTTGGCTGTGTAGCTTTTTTCTTTGGCCAGCAGGCTGCTGAACGGGTGTTCCTTTGTACTTGCCAACGGGGGCGGCAATGCGCCTATTTCAGGGGTCTTTTCGGCAATGGGACTGGTGAAATAAGCCAGTACAACCGGGCGGTTGTTAAGGCTTTTGGCGAACAGCTGGTCATAAGACAGCTGCGGGCGCATGGTTTCCAGTGTTGACAAGAATCCGGGGTTGTTTTGTAGCGGGCCGGTGGCGAGTTGTTCCAGCAATTCGACCCCGGCGCTGGTGTCCGGCTCGGAAAAGACCACGTCGAAGCCGAGCAATTTGACCTGGTAATAGTCGAACAGCATGTCGACCAGATAAGCCATTTTGTCGCGCCGCCACGGCCAGCGGCCTTCTTGAGCCAAACTTTGTTCGTCTATGTCGACAATGACGATGCGCGGGTCGATGGTGTTGGGCGCAGTGCTGCGCAAGCGCAGGTCGTAGACGATGTTTTCCATGCGTTGCAGCGTTGGAATATCCAGCCAATGCGCGCTGTGCGCGATAAACAGCAGGGTGATGAACACGCAGGACAGCGGGCGGTAGGATTTTAGAAGTGTATGTTTCATAGCTGAAGTTTGGTCATTATTGCGGGGCAGCGCTCCCACACCCTCTGAGGCCATTTCCTGAAAAGAATAGTCTTAAATAATTGTCCAAGAAAGGCACAAAAAACACGAAATTTTCGTGATTTTCGTGGACTCTATTTCCTATAGCCCACTATCATCAGGGAACATTCTTTCTCGAAAATCACCTAATCAACATCAATTTGCTCGGCATCGAGAAATTTTTCGGCGTACCGTTTATAAATTTTGTGCTCGATAAAGGCGTCATACAAATCCGGGTCCACATGACCTTCTTCTTTCATTTTTTTCAAGATAAACAGAGCTTCGGACAGTTTTTTTCCTGACTTGTAAGGCCGGTCTTTTGCGGTCAAGGCCTCGAATACGTCGGCGATGGCCATGGCGCGGGCGGGGATGGACATTTGTTCGCGCATCAGGCCTTTAGGATAACCTTTGCCGTCCATGCGCTCATGGTGGCCGCCGGCAATTTCGACGACATTTTGCAGGTGTTTGGGGAACTTAATCGCCTCCAGCATGGCAATGGTGACGTTGATGTGGTTGTTGATAATTTTCCGCTCTTCCGGTGTCAACGTGCCCCGGAAGATGCTCAAATTGTAGATTTCTTCATCGCTTAAAAGCGGCTGCTCGGCATTATTAAGTGTCCAGGTTTGCTGTTTCAGACTGTGCAGGCGGTCAATGTCGGCATCCGACATCGCTTCGCCGCCGGTATTACAGGCTCGGATAAAGGCCAAATCGTCCTCTAATTGGGCGGTGTTGGCGTGGAAAGTTTGTTCCAATTCGGCTTGCGGCGCTGCGTTAGCCAGTTGCTGTTTCAGATAGGCGATTTCCTGGTCGCGTTTTAACACTTCAAAACGCGCTTCGACCAAATGGATACGGTCGAAAATGGCTTCAAGTTTGGTGGCTTTGTCGATCACATTTTCCGGTGTGATGATTTTGCCGCAGTCATGCAACCAACTGGCAATTGAGAGTTCGTAGCGGTCGGCCTCATTCAGCGTAAAACTCTGCAAATAACCGTGGTCAGTCTCATGAGCCGCTTCGGTCAACATGGACGTCAATTCGGGGACGCGGCGACAATGGCCGCCGGTGTAGGGCGATTTTTCGTCAACCGCAGTGGCGATTAATTTGACCAGCGATTCGAACATGTTTTCCAAGTCGACAATCAGCTGTTGCTTGGTCAGCACGGTTGCCGCCTGTGATGCCAGCGCTTCGGCAAAACGCTGCGCCACTGAATCGAAAGTGGTGATGTCATGGCTTATCGGGTCAATCGCATTAATCAGCTGCAACACGCCAATGATTTCGCCCTGATGGTTGGTCAATGGTATCGACAAAAACGATTTTGAGCGGTAATTGTTTTTCTGGTCGAAGGCTTTGGTGCCGACAAAATCGAAATGGACGGCATCGTAAGCGTCGTCAATGTTGATGGTTTTGTTGTTGTGGTATGAACAGCAGACCACATTCTTCAGGTTGGGCTCGCCATTTTCGCCGTACAGCGGGATGTTGGGCATATTGACGGCCTTACCTTCGCCGCCCAAATAAATCCCTAAGCTGTCGGAATGGATAATTTCTATTTTAATGGTGTCGCCATAGACCCGGTAAATGGTGCCGCCATCGGCGTTGGTGATCGATTTGGCGCCGACCAGGATTTTTTCCAGTAAGCGGGTGGTGTCTTTTTCAGAGGAAAGTGCGATGCCGATTTCGGTTAATTTTTCAACTTGGCCGATAATTTTTTGCACGTCAGTTGAAAGCTCATTGACGGTGTTGATGGCGAGGGAGGTTTTTTGTGCAAAGGGGTTGAGGGGCGATGAAGGCATGGTTTCGGTTAGTTTTTCGGCCTGGCCGATAATTTTTTGCACCCCGGCAGAAAGCGCGTTCACGGTATCGAGGGCAAGGGCGGCATTTTGTTCAGGATCAGTGGTGTTTTGTGTGGTCATGGTCGTGTGCACGGTAGATAGGGGAGTTTTTCAACTATAGTCCAACTGGGTTGATGGTGCAAAAAATTGCTTATTTTACGGTTAAACCAGGGCGTGGGCGCGGTTCCAGCCATTAGGCGATTTCCTGAAAAAAACAGTCCCCAAATAATTGTCCACGAAAAGCACGAAAATCCGAAAGCAGGCATCTCCAGGCGATACGAAAATAAGCAAAGCTATTATTTTGACTGTTTTTTTTCGTGGCTTTCGTGGACTCTGTTTTTGTACAGCTTTCGATTATCAGGGACATTTTTTATTAGAAATCACCTAAGTTGGGGGTAAAACAGCTTTAGCTGTTTTACCCCCAATAGCTAAAGCTATTGGACTCCAATGTAAAGGTTAAAAGAAATAGGCTTTTGCCTACTTAGCACAAAAAACACGAAAACTTCCTGGCTTTGTTATACACATCCTGGCTATCAATTTATCGCGGGACAGACCTTCCAGGTTTTTAAAACCTGGTTTCACGGTTATGCCAGACAAGAATTTCCGGAATAACGGCAGCCCGTAGATAGACTATCCACTTGGCCTTAGGCTAATTCCGAAATAAAAAATACCAGCCATGGCCTATCTTTAGGCGGGTCGAATGAGGATGTCCCAGTTAGGCAATAAAGGATTGCGTAGCAAGCGTGCCTCGATGTCTGCCATGGCCTGCTTGGTCAGGGTGAC
>JAUXXQ010000220.1 GCA_030684815.1 Methylobacter sp.
GTCACCCTGACCAAGCAGGCCATGGCAGACATCGAGGCACGCTTGCTACGCAATCCTTTATTGCCTAACTGGGACATCCTCATTCGACCCGCCTAAAGATAGGCCATGGCTGGTATTTTTTATTTCGGAATTAGCCTAAGATAAAAATCTTCCATAACCTCAATAAATGAACTTTGCTTTTGCCAAAACGCGGGAAAATCACCGCCTTTTTTGATTAACATGGCTGGAATAGTGGCCGCTTGGCTGGGTTCTATGCTCTTAGGCAAGGGCTGCTGTCCGTGCCAAAAACTTTTTAAACTGATTTGCTGGGGAAGTTCCGTGATGACGGGACGGGTGTAAAAGCTGTCCACCGGCATTAATTCAACAGGGGCGCTGCCTTTAGCATCGCTTAACACTTTTCCCAATGGTGAATTTGCCAATTCGCGCAATAATTTGTCAGGCGCCAAGCCGCGCATTTCAAACAATAAAAACGGATCATTGTCCAATTGCCCGGCAAGACGATAGCAAACACCGGCAATGTGTTTGCATGGCACGGCATAATCCGGGCAACTGCAGGACACCTTGAAATCTTTATAGTCATTGGGCAGCAGATGTACGCCAGCTTCAGCAAACACGGTTTCTATGTTTTCCGGGATTTCATTGAGCAACAATCTGGCGATAAAACTGGCTCGCTGGCTGAGTTTTTGCACGACTTTTTGCCATTGCGCCTCGGATAAATGAGTCATTTGCACACTGACTTTATAGGTCGGTTCTTTATACACGCCAAAATACGGATTGATGTTGCCGCGCAGTTTTGCCTCGACTTTGCCGTTTTGTAGTAGCCATTGTTTAATACGGTTGTCGGTGGAATAGGAGCGACCACGAGCCAATCGACCACTGTCGGTAAAATTTTCCAAAGCGGCTAGAAAGCGCTGTCCCCACCACGTTTTTGCATAGTTGCTCATATCAGTCTTCCATAACGCTGTGTTTATTGAGGGCAATCAGTTCTTTAAAGGCCTGATTGTCGAGTTTGGTTAGCCAACTTTCATCATTGCCGACGATGCTATCAGCCATTTTTTGCTTGTCGCTAATCATTTGGTCGATGCGCTCTTCTAATGTTCCTAGCGTGACAAATTTATGCACGAAGACATTCTTTTGCTGACCGATACGAAAGGCCCGGTCGGTGGCTTGATTTTCAACGGCAGGATTCCACCAGCGATCAAAATGAAACACATGGTTGGCCTGGGTTAAGGTGATGCCGACACCGCCAGCTTTGAGCGATAAAATAAACACGGCAGGGCCGCTGTCTGGATCCTGGAAGTTGCTGATCATCTGTTCGCGTTTAGTACGCGGGGTGCCACCGTGCAGATAATAGGTTTTATAGTGTTTTTCTTTGGCCAGATAGCGTTCGAGGTTTTCGCCAATTTCGGTAAATTGAGTAAACACCAGTACGCTGTCGCCTTGTTCCATCGCTTCTTCCAGCATTTCGCCGATACGCTCCAGCTTATGCGAGCGTTCCGGGGTAAAGGCGCTGCCATCTTGCAAAAACTGC
>JAUXXQ010000221.1 GCA_030684815.1 Methylobacter sp.
AAGTGATAACGGCCGCATCGAGGCGTTTTGACAAAGCGTCGAAACGTTCCGCCAATTCGGCTATCGACTCTTCAGTATGCGTCCTGGCCAAAGCGACCTGGCCCGACCAAATCGGCAACACTTTTTGGCACAGCGAATCCAGTCCGTTTATGCTTTGCTCTTGCGGCTGCACGTCTGCCGGTTGTTGGTCAAGATGGCTTATCAACGCGTCGAAACGTTGCGCCAAACCGGCAATCTGCGCTTCAACAGGAAGACCTATGCTTGGCTGCCCTGTTGTCGCCTCACCCTGCCCGCCGAAACGGTTTGCCAGGCTATCGAACCGTTGCGCCAAACCAGCCATTAGCATTTCTATGTGTTTGCGCTCGGCCTCACTCTGATTGGAGCGAGCCAACAGCGCATTTTCACTTTGTTCATCCTGCAATGCCTTGATAATTTGGTCGTTTTTTTGTTGCAGGCCATCAATCAAGCGCTGCTCAACAATTTGCAATGACAACCGATAGCGGTTACGGCTCCAATAGCACAAGCCGACAGTCATAATGGCCAAAGCCGCCGCCACCGCCCAACCAGCCATTACCAAGCGACTCGCCACCGCAATGCCAAACACACCTAGCCCGCAGGATGCCAGTAACGGAAATACCAGCCAATATTCATGTTGATAAAATTTAACCGGCCCTTTCATATTGCACTTTCCCCAACAATCCTTGATTAACACTATTTATTTACAGTCGTCCCCTTCGGGCATGAAGGGCTGCACTAAGGCCCCCCTTGCTTTAGCTGCGGGAGGATGTCAATTTGTACGATATAGTCGGTAGCCGCAATCGGCGAAGGCCTCATTTGGACAAGGATAGGCCTACACTGAAACACCGCAATCCTTGTCAGGAATGGACTACAAGGCGGTTGTTTTTTATCATTGCGAATAGACCTTCCCGGCTTTTAAAACCGGAAGGCCTGCATACCAACCTGCCGGGCAAGTTTGGCAATCTAAGGTTTACATAGTTGAGCCAAAATAGCCCCGAGTTGGGCAAAGTCTTCCGCTGCACGGCTTTTGGGCGCGTAGTAACGGATGGGTTTGCCTACAGCAAAGGACTCTGCCAAGCGGATGTCGTTGCGAATCCCCTCCATGACCCGGTGCGCGCCGAACTGGCGGGAAACTTCGCCACTGACAGCCCGGTGCTGCTTAATATGCTGCGCCGCCATCATGGGCAGAAACCCGAGAATCTTGAGGCTGGGATTGTCCCCCGACATCACTTTGAACAACACCCGCATCAATTGCCGCACTCCCTCGAAAGACAGGTGGTGGGGAACGTAGGGAACCAATACCCAGTTCGCCGCAGAAAGCGCATTAAGCAACAGAACATCGAACGAAGGCGGCGTATCCACGACCACTACATCAAAACGCCCCTTGATTTCTTCCTCGGCAAGCGCATTCGCCAGACGCCGCACGTCGCGCACGCCGCTGCCATGCTCGAACAACTGGTCGGCGGGTGCAAGAAAAAGATTGGGGAAATCGGTATCCCGGATAGCGTCGGCCAAGCTGAAGGCCGGGTCGATAAAAAGATGATGGACGGAATGTTCCGGGGGCGTCGCATTAACGCCCAACCCCACGGCGCAGTGCCCTTGCGTATCCAAATCCACCAGCAGCACCCGTTTGCCGAGAGCGGCCAGTTCAGCGGCAACATTAACCGATACGGTGGTTTTGCCGGTGCCGCCCTTACGGTTGGAAATGGCGATAATATAAGGTGATGTTGTCATAGGCATCTCAGGCCAGCGCCTGTTCTATGGCCAGACGCAGATCGGCCCTGGTGAAAGGCTTCGCCAACGTCGCCCTAACACCCATCAGCGTCGCCGATTCAAGGTTGAATTCGGCGCTGATCGAACGCCGCCCGCCGGACATGGCGATAATCGGGATACCCCCGCCCTGCCGCGCCAATTCCATTATGGCCTCAATACCGTCCATACGCGGCATCAGTATGTCGGTGATAATCAGGTTCGGACTGACTTGTTGGCTAAGCTGCACGCCCTCTTCACCGTCATGGGCAACCGTTACCTTGTGGGCATCCAGAGTCAACATCTGAACCAGCATCTCGCGGAATTGCTCATCATCTTCAATAACTAAAATATGTGCCATTTTGCTTATTTCCTCATTCATCAAATTTCCTTGTTGGTTTAACAACGATGCTTTAGCATCATTATCCTTTCAGGTAACCTCGTCGTTTACGGCGAGGCAATCCACCGGCCTCCATCTGTCGATGGATTGTCGTAAGACAAGTCATTTGGCAGATGAGGTCGAATGTGGATTGAAACATTA
>JAUXXQ010000222.1 GCA_030684815.1 Methylobacter sp.
AAGTTGTTGTTTATAATGAATAAACAAGTTACACGGGAATTAATTAACGCTTATTAAGAGTGGCAAAATTTTCGAAAATTTTTTCACTATTTTTTCGCTTTCTGAATTTCTTGCTCCTGAAAAACTGGGAAACTTCAGACATCAAAGCATTAGTAGCTTAAGGAGCATGGACATGAGTGATGAAAATAAACAAGAGAAAACCGAAAAAGTTCGTTACAACCTATTGTGGCGTGAGCATGAACAACAGGCCATAAGAGAGTGGTGGGATAAATTAAACGTCAATCTCGGCGACCGGGCAAAGTTGCGTCGTTGCGAAAAGCCTGAAGACGTTTTATTGCAACCGAGTTTTTATGCGTTACAACAGCGATTCCCGAAAACCCCAGCGTTAGCTTTGGCGGCTGTAGCCGGATTACTATCCCATGTTAAATTACATAGTGAATACAGCTTCCCTAAACAGTTAGGCCAACAAAAAGAGCATAGCGGCAAAGCGGTTTTCAGCGAACTTCGTTTTCAACAATTACTCGCCAGCCATGATATAGACGAGTTATACGAAAACCTGCGCCGCGCCGTCATGCAACTGAATCGTACTGCTAATGTGCTGTCTTTGGCTGATGGCGTATTGCATTGGTCGGCAGAACAGCGCGACAAAAACCAATTTGATGAACGTCCGGAACAACGATTTAAATTTGCCTGGGCAAAAGCGTATTTCAGTGAAGTTTTAACCTATTCCAAATAAATAGAAGGAAAAATACACCATGACACAATTTATCCAATTACATGCTTTAGTTTCTTATCCACCGTCTAATCTTAACCGCGATGATTTAGGCAGGCCTAAAACCGCGATTATGGGCGGCGCAAACCGGCTGCGCATTTCGTCGCAGAGCTTGAAAAGAGCCTGGCGGACTTCGGAGTTGTTTGAGTCTGCGTTAGGCGAACATAAAGGCATACGCACCAAACGCATTGGCATTGAAATTAAAAACGCTTTAATAGCTCAAGGCGTAGAAGAAAAAAATGCGTTTGAATGGGCGGCACTGATGGCGGCTTGTTTCGGCAAAGTAAAAACCAAAAAAGATAAAGAGGGCGGCGAACCGTTAGAAATTGAACAACTAGCGCATATAGCGCCTGAAGAACAACGACTGATTGATGCTTTAGTGACAAAACTGGCGACAGAAAAACGAGCGCCGGAAGAAGCCGAATTAACGTTATTACGGCAAAAACCTAAAGCCGTCGACATAGCCCTGTTCGGTAGAATGCTAGCCTCAAGCCTCAAGCCCGGCCTACAATGTGGAAGCCGCCGCCCAAGTCGCACATGCTATCACCGTACATGCGGTCAAAGTCGATGATGATTATTTCACCGCTGTTGATGACCTGAATAAACACGATGAAGATGCCGGTGCTGCGCATATCGGCGAAACAGGCTTTGCTTCGGGTGTGTTTTATTTATATGTATGCATCAACAAAACCTTGCTGTGCGAGAATCTCCAAAATGACAGCGAGCTGGTTAATAAAACCTTAGCCGCATTCATCGAATCCATGACTAAAGTATCGCCCACCGGCAAACAAAACAGCTTCGCTTCCAGAGCCTACACGTCTTATTTATTAGCGGAAAAAGGCACGCAACAGCCGCGTTCTTTATCGGTCGCCTTTTTAAAGCCTGTTCAAGGAAGCGATTTATTGAACGATGCAATTAAAAACTTAAATGCACAGTATGAGAATTTCGACCACGTTTATGGCAAGTGCGCGGACGATAGAAAATCCTGCCTGGTTACGACCGAAAAAAGCGAGGGTAGCTTAAGTGAAATTATCGGTTTTTTAACAGCAGGTGAGCCATGCAGCAATACTTGAGCTTCCAACTTTACGGCGTATTAGCCTCATGGGGCGAGCAAGCGGTAGGCGAGTCGCGGCACAGTGCAACGCATCCGTCACGTTCGGCCATAGTGGGCTTATTAGCAGCGGCATTGGGCATTAAGCGCGAACAAGAACACGCGTTAGAACGCTTGTCGGATTCGGTGGCGATGGGCTTTAAAGTGACGCACAGCGGCTTAGTGCTTAAGGATTATCACACTGTACAAGTCCCTTCCGAGGACAAAAAAAACAAGCATCGTTATAGCCGTCGCGATGAATTGCGTTCCGGGAAATTAGGTACAGTCTTATCCAGCCGTGAATATCGCCAAGATGCCTTGGCCTTAGCCGCCGTTTGGTTAAATGAACCAGCCGGTTACAGTTTGGAACAGTTGAAGCAAGCGTTGCAACAGCCAAACTTTCACCTCTATTTAGGGCGTAAGTCTTGCCCGTTAAGCCTGCCGGTTAACCCTAAAATTATTGCAGCCGATTCGTTTATATCGGCTTTAGAGCAATATCCACCGTTTGAAGCCGAAAAGAAACACTATTTGGGTTTGGAAAATAGCACCTATTATTGGGAAAAAAGTCCTCACAGCGGCATTGAAAACTACAGCTATCGTGTGCCGCGTTACGATCAGCCATTAAACCGTAAGCATTGGCAATTTTGCTCACGCGATGAATATGTATTGTTAGCAACAGGAGAAGGTCATGTATCTGAGCCGCGTTAATGTGTTGGCCGAACAGCCCGACCAACTGGCGAAAATCTTAAAAGCCGATCATTACGAACTTCATCGTTTGTTATGGCGGCTTTTTCCTGAGCACAAAGAACGCGACTTTTTATTTCGCCGCGATGAGAGCAAAGGTTTTCCTGTTTTTTATCTGCAGTCGTCAATTAAGCCAAGCCCATTGGCGGGTATTTTGGCGGTTGAATCCAAGGAATTTAACCCGCAGCTGAAAACAGGCGACCGGTTGCGGTTTACCTTGCGCGCCAATGCGGCAAACAAGTCGAAAGTTGTGGAAGGGCATAAGGCAAATTTGGCCCAATATGCCCGCCGTGATGTTGTTGTTCATTTGAAAAAAACGTTGTTAGACCAAGGCATCGCTCAAGAAGATTTACCCGATCAAGCAGAACTGGAGCAACAAGCGGGCGAAACATGGTTAGAAAAAAAAGCTGAAAAAAACGGTTTTAAAGTGCTTTCCGTCATCGCCGACGGTTACCAACAGCATCATTTTAAAAAGCGCGGAATTAAAATCAGCACCTTGGATTTTCAAGGCGTTTTAGAAGTCATCGAGCCGGAGTTATTTATTCGGGATGCGCTTTATAAAGGCATAGACCCCGCCAAAGCCTTCGGTTGCGGCCTACTGTCTTTAGCAAGGATATAAATAGGCGGCTGGGAACGCCAAGCCCCAGCTTGGCGTGTGTCCACAGTTATCGGCATTGCCAAGCTGGGGCTTGGCGTTCCCGGCTTAATATCGCTGGAAAAATCACAAGGCATTTTAAAATCTCTTAGGCTAATTCCGAAATAAAAAATACCAGCCATGGCCTATCTTTAGGCGGGTCGAATGAGGATGTCCCAGTTAGGCAATAAAGGATTGCGTAGCAAGCGTGCCTCGATGTCTGCCATGGCCTGCTTGGTCAGGGTGAC
>JAUXXQ010000224.1 GCA_030684815.1 Methylobacter sp.
GTCACCCTGACCAAGCAGGCCATGGCAGACATCGAGGCACGCTTGCTACGCAATCCTTTATTGCCTAACTGGGACATCCTCATTCGACCCGCCTAAAGATAGGCCATGGCTGGTATTTTTTATTTCGGAATTAGCCTAAAGTGTCAGGTCTTGAATTTTGCACAATCAAATTGCTTTAAAGAGATGCACAATGCAAGACCTGACCCCGTCTTCTGTGACCCCGTCTTCTGACCCCGTCTTCCCGCAAGACCTGATCCCGTCTTCCCGACCCCGTCTTCCCCAGCCTCTGGAACTTGGGAACGAGACAAAGAAAGCCGACAAAAAATTGCCGCCTAAGCAAAAATACCAGCAGGCGAGTGAGTCAAAAAATCGGCTCAACTAAAAAATAGAAATTAATACTATTAAATTCAAATTGTTATATAAAAATTAATTATTGGCACAAAAATAGCTTATCAAATTTCGACAATTACAATTCATTTTTCTAATCAATGGGGTCAGTGCCGTTGATTTTTTTATTTGATTGTAACTTTTTTGCCTCTAACCCCATGTCGGCAATGACATGTTTATAACAAGGAGATGTGTTATGTCCTCTATATCTTTTTCTATTCGCCCCACGCAGCAATCGCCAACATCTTCTGCAATGGCTGCAAAATTCACCGCTCAACAAACAAGAGTTTCGACATCCCAGCCGCAGTCTGCGGTCAATGACAGTAGCACCACGATTTCACAAGCAGCACGAGATGCGCTCGCGGCCTCTTCTGCGTCTTCCTCAGCCACTACGGACATCGACAAGTCGGTCGAGGCGCGTCTGGCCGAGATCAAGGCTAAAGGCGCCGTGAATAGAAGCCTGGAAGATCATGATTTCCTATTCGCCAACGACAAGCGGCTTGCTGAAATCACTGCACAGGGCAAGTCTCCCGATAAGCTCACCGCCGATGAACTTGATTACATGCAAAAGGCAGCGGGATTTATCAATACCATGGCAAATCTTAGCCCGGCGGAAAAAGCGTTGTACGACAAGGCCGTGGCCAGCGGCAACAGCGAGGCCGCTGCGGGCATCAGCCAAATCGCCTTCATCAGAACGATGGGGCACACCGCGGGCGGCGCCGACGGATCGACCTACGACCCGCTCAACACAGAGATCACGGCTGCCAACATCGGGAAATACTTCAGCCACAGCATCGTCGATCCGAGCGGCAAGGCCCAATCCCAGTTCCAAGCCTTGATCCAGTATTTGCAAGACGATTCGGCGGTTTGACGCAAGGCCGCTGTGACAACAAAGAGCCGGTCGAGTCGCCCGAGGGAACTTCCCCCTCAGGCGCTCACAGAACCGTACGTGAGACTCTCGCCTCATACGGCTCTTCATGTCCCTTGCAAATTACCAAGTTTGCGTAAATCTTAAGTTCCTCCCATTTCTGG
>JAUXXQ010000157.1 GCA_030684815.1 Methylobacter sp.
CAGAAATGGGAGGAACTTAAGATTTACGCAAACTTGGTAATTTGCAAGGGACATGAAGAGCCGTATGAGGCGAGAGTCTCACGTACGGTTCTGTGAGCGCCTGAGGGGGAAGTTCCCTCGGGCGACTCGACCGCGGGTTACGCGGGTTCGAACAGGCAGGCATAAAAAACCCCCGCTTGGAACATCCAAACGAGGGTCAATTTACATCACCACGAGTGTGGCGGATTGCCTAGCGGCGAATCCGCCTTACGCGGGTTAGGCTATATAATATTAGTGATTTGGAAATCAGCAGTTGTCAAGGCTCCATCACCTGTCACCACACCAACCAACGCTAACTCAGTTGCACCAATACTCGTATCGGTATTGCTGCCCTGTGTCCATGTGTAGAAAGCAAATTTAGTGCTATTCGTAACAGCGCTGTTTGAGTCAGAAGCTTCAACAACAAACAACATTGTTTCGATACCACCCGCTGTACCATCAGTAATGGTCAGTGTATCACCCAGCAGCGCGGCTACTTTGGTCAGATCGATAAGGTCTGCAGCCGTTACTTTGTTGGTATTTGCAGCAGCGTTAACGGCTGCAGATATCAAAACAGCCTCAGAACCTGAGTTGTCTGCAGCTTGTGTTTTCACTGTGGCTTTAGTGATTACCCCTCCAGACTGCGTCGGAGCTGTTGCCCACTCAATAACATTGTTAGCCGTATTTGTATCAATAACTACTTCCAATGCATCGCCTGCATCAAGATTAATTTTATCAGTACCCAGCTTGAAACCTGTAATAGTGTCATAACCATCGGTAGCAGGTAAACCAACAAAGGTAACGACGTCGATAGACGATACAGTCTCAGTAAGGTCGATAATGTCATTACCAGCACCACCATAGATGGTATCAGCACCATTACCTGCTGTGATGTTATCAGCACCAGCACCACCTAGGAGTAAATCAGCACCTTTGGTGCCTTTAATGGTATCAGCACCAGCACCACCGGTAACAGTTACCGTTACATCACTAATCGTTACATTGGATAGGTCAGCAGTGTCACCGGTAGCAACCAAGTTAACCGCTAGAGCATCACCACCACCATTACCTAAAACAGTGAGCGTCTTGCCGGTAATTTGAGTGGCAGCAAACGTAACTGTATTGTTAGTGGCAGAAATATCTAAAACCTCAACGTCGGTAATTGAAATGCTATTGTCTGAGTGATTAATTGCTCCTGCAGCAGTATATCTCAGCGTATCGACACCATTACCACCCACAACAGTAAAATCAACATCTGTAGCAATTTGGAAGGTATCGGCACCTGATCCACCCGTCGCATGATTCATAGTCGCTGCGAGAAGAACAGTAACATCACCAGTGGCATTTGCGGCATTCAGCTTGCTGAAATTGTTTGTGCCATCCAGTATAAAGTTACCAGCACCTGAAATATTGACGGTCGCTCCTGTTGCCGTAATGTTGCCGAGATCCGCTGGAGATGATGCTACTGACTTAGCATGCGTCAGATTTACGGTTGTAAAGCCCGTTGTAGTCAGTGCATTTGCTTGGTCGGCCGCAACTGCCAGATTCAGCGTATTTGCTGCGCCTGAATTTGCGGCTAGGACTGCGTTACCCGCTCCAATTGTCCCTGAAAGTTTAACGGAAGACTGTGTGTTGTTTAGTGTCACCGTTGCACCAGTCAAAGCACCATTCAACTCAAGAACCGCGCTACTTGCAACGCCGTTATAATTCGAAGTTGCTGTTGCAATTGACTTGACAGTCAGAGTCGCAGGTGACGTCATGCTGCTCGTCACTGTCTGCGCACTGAATTCACTTGCCACAGCTTCAGTAAGCGTTAGATTAGCATCACCACTTGCCTTGATGGCCGTTGTGCCGGTGATATTCAATGTCACGTTTGAGACTGTGCCAGACGTCGCAACTTCAATCGTTTCAATCGGAGTAACAGCACCTTCATTTAGGGTCAGGGTAGCGGATTTCGTAGTTACCTTAACTGAATCGTTGGTTGCGGCAGTCCCCTCAATAGCAAGGGTTTTAATCGCACTGTCAGCAATGACTGCTTGAACGCCAGTCGATTGACCAACGCCTTGAACAGTAATCGAGCTTACGCCAGCCACACCCGACAAAAGGTTAACTGCCTTTGCTCCACTTACATTGCTTAGATCTGCTGTCGTTGCAAAATCAAAACCCAAGTTTAAGGTTTCGATGTTTGAAGATGTGAAAGCTGCAGCAGCACCGCTAAGGGTAAGATTTGCAACATCCGCATCTGTGGTTGACACATCACTCAAGATATCCGTGGCATTTACTGTACCAACACCACCTGTGAATGTGTCGTTACCAGCAGTACCAATAAAAATATCCTTGTTTGCAGTCAACACAAAAGTCTGCCCAGGAATTGGATCATTCAAAGCAGTACTCGCCGCTGCTGCAGTTGTGCTGACGGCAGCGCCTGTGCTAGGTGTAGACAAGGTTACAGTAATGCCTTCGCCGGTTTCAGTCAGTGTATCAGCCAGTACCGGCACAGTGATGGTTGCTGTGGTTGAGCCTGCCGCAAAGGTCAAGGTAGAACCCGCTAAGGTAACACCGGTTCCAGCGACTGTAGGTGTGCCCACATCAGCACCCGTACCGGTAATGGTTGCGCCACCGGTGCCGGTCAAGGCAAAGTTTACGGTTGTTGCTGCAGTTTGTGCATGGCTTAAGGTAACGGTAAAGGTGGCGTTGGTGCCTTCAGTTGCAGTAGTTGCACCGGCTGCAATTGAGAATGTCGGCACGGCATCAACGATGGCTGTCGCTGCGGTCGCTGCTGTTGCGCTGATGACGGCATCGGTACCGGTAGGTGCAGACAAGGTCAGGCTCATGCCTTCACCTACTTCTACGATGTTATCAAGGACTACTGCAGTTGATAAAACAACGCGGGATACACTAGAAGATGCTGGGATAGTCAACACGCCAGCAGGGGACAAGGTAATACCCGCTGCTACTGACGTTGGGTCTAATGTTAAGTTAGCGGCAAAATCAGTACCTGGTGCTGCACCACCTGTACCGGCCAATGCAGTCGTTACAGAGTAAGTTGTACCGGCAACACGTCCGGTTAAATCAACAGTAAAAGTCGCAGTCGTGCCTTCAGTGACATTGGCTGCACCTGCAGTGACACTACTAGTTTGTACCTTTCCAATCTATTGTTTTTAAATAACTTTAATTTTTTCCTAAAAAATAACTGTCTAAGGACTACCTGACAGTAGCAACCCAAAGTTTATTTAGCTGTTGAAATGCCTCTTTAAAGATCCCGCACTTTCCCATACTATCACGCATGTAGCATTTTTCCTTCTTAACAAGGGTCATAATGGCGACTGTCTAGGGACTAACTAGAGCAAAAAAGTCATAAAAAAATAGCACTTGTTTTCAATGACTTAACTTTTTGCTTTTTCTCTGGTTTTGCCGCTGATTTTCAGGATTGAGAGCCTTGATTCAGTATCTTTTCCAGTTCACTTTCTGCGCGATTTAAGGCCTGGACGACGGCATTGGTGAGTACGATTTGCGGATCAAATACGTAACCTAATGCATCAGCATCATCCTTAATCCGTTGCATTCTGTTCATGATGTCTGAGGGTAAACGGATGGTAAGTGACTTCATTTTCAAGTGAGATTTGGGTATCAAGGTGGCTTCAACTTTGTTACGAGTGGACATAATAATGAACTCCAATAATGAATTTACTGTGTCATATTATAGTTTATTTAAGCTATAAAGGTAACAAATCAGCTTGCTGTTTTAGGTGTTTTTGCCTGATACTGAGCTTTAATTTGAGGCTTATTTTTCAAGATTCCGTTGAAGATTTGATGCACATTTCTCGCGCTTTTGCTGCAAGATTTGTCGAGACGCCGTTAAACTTTTGCTGCAGAGTTGTCGAAACTTGTTCAAGATTCCGTTAAGAATTTGATGAAAACTTGTCGAGATTTTTTGAAAATCTGTTGAAACTTTTTCAAGATTTCCCAAAATTCCGTTGAGATTTCGTTGAGACTTTCTCAAGATTTCGTTGAAACTTTGTAAAGATTCCTCAAGATTTCATTGCGACTTTGTTATTTATTCGTGCTCATTTGTTATTTGTTTAACACGTTTTTAGTGGGTTGTTTTATGCTCATTTCATCACGCACCTTCTTGATAGTGAGTGCTTTTGTTGTAGCAAATGAAATTTTATTCGCATTGTTTACGCATTATTTATGCATTTTTCTATTCATCATTGATCATTTTTTCCATCATGTTTTATTCATCATTTATCATTTTTCTATCACGCTTATGACTTCAACTGATCTCGTTTTAATGCAAACTCGATTACCTTCCGCATTACGTTTGTACTTGAAAGCGTATGCCAAACAACACGGCTCCAGTTTAGAATTGGCCTGTCAGGACATCCTGTCTCTGTTCATTCAACAGGCACCTTGGCAACAAGGATTGCTATGGCGAGCACCGATCTCACATCGTTCTGACAAGGGGGAGCGTCAGGGTTGGGCACAGTTTAACTTGTTCCTTCCTGCTGAAATGGCCGCACAATTAGAATCATTAGCGCAGCAATTACACATCAGTCGAGCCAGTGTTTCTTACACAGGATTGTTCTGGTTTGCTAAACATATCAGCCCTCCGGTGACACAATTATGATGCTCAGGATAATTAATTTATGAACGATTCAATACAGCAACCTGCCCTGCACTACCTGCCTATTGAGCAACTTGAAGTAGACCCTGAGCAACCGCGACGTGAGCTGGAAGCACCGGATGAAGTCAATGAAGCGCGCACTTTAGCAGGTCTGGCCGAGTCGATTAGGCAGTACGGCATACTCCAACCGCTACGTGTTTGCGCAATAGATGCGCATCGTTTTCGCATTATTTCAGGTGAAAGACGTTATCGTGCCGCCTTAATGGCGCAGCTTTCTGAAGTGCCAGTGATGCTCATTGCGCATCATTCTCTCGAGAAAAGTGCATCGCCCCAGCTTCTTTTGGAACAGTTAACTGAGAATGTTCAGCGCAAAGCCATGACCGCTTTAGAGTTAGCCGATGCGGTACATCAGTTAATGGGTGAGGGTTTACTGGGTCGAGATATTGCCAAGAAGTTAGGCATTGATGCGATGCAGGTATCAGTATTGAACAAGTTACACACCGTGTCTGAAGTGATTCGGGAAGCGGTAACTGATCGGGTTATTGTCTCGCCCAGAGCGGCTTATGACCTGAACAAGTTACCCGTGTACCAACAAGCTGAACTGATTAATCAGGCCAGACAGAAGAATCAAATCATTGGTCAGGTTGATGTTAAGAATGCACGAAAGGCCTTTGCTGAACGACCTCAGTACCGTCCTTATCAGGCACCGATTATGGCTAAAACTGAATATGCAGCCTTGATGAGTGTCTTGAATCAGGATGACTTAGGTGATGAACACTATGATGCCAGTGCTGACCGGTTAGCTATTTTGGGGACAGCTGCAATAACGAATACAGAAGCAGTTACAGGAACCAATAACAACCCTCCTGAAGTCAAATATGAGGAACAATCATCTAAGCAAAATAATGATTCTTTTGTTTCTTCTTTGTCTACTGGAGAAATTAATTCAGCGGCAGAATTAACTGACCAGCCGTTACAACATGGCAGTGGAAGTAATGAAAGTCATCCTGATGTTCACCCTCCAATTAACGGCAGCAACAATGACCGGCAATTACATAGTTCAGCTGATAGGGAAGCGTTGTTTCGTGTGCCAACCTTCACCTTACGTGCAACTGAGTTAGACGTTATTGCTGAATATCTGCAGGAAGAATTACCCAAAGGACTTGCTGATCCAGGTGGCTGGTTAGTGGATGTGATTAAGCGTCTTGGTCGTGGTAGGTGAAGCTGGAGTTTGCAACTTGATAACTGTAACAGGATTCTAGGGTTCAGGGATTTAGGGATTTTGGGATTTAGGGATAGCCCTAAAGGGAAGGGGGCTAAGGGGTTGGTGGGGGCTACAGCTTTTTCTTATCTTGTTGATTACTAAATGCTATTTACTCCTAGCCCCCTAGCCCCCAATCCCCCGACCCTTTTGGGATAGGTCCAGCTTGGGGGTTAAGGAGGGGTTAGGGTTAGACTCTGTACCATTAGGTTGCAATACACTGGTCATACCGGCTTTGATCAGACCACCTACCGCATTATTGGCCTGCTTCAAGGTTTCATCGGCCAGGTGTGCATAACGCATCGTGACACTGGGGTTGTAATGACCCAGTGCTTTTTGTACCACATATAGACTATGACCGGCATTAATCAGTAAGGATGCAAAGGTATGTCTCAGGTCATGAATACGCACATGGGGTAGGCCGGCTCTGGTTCGTGCTCCATTCCAAGAGCAGAAGATACTACCAAACGGTTTGTTGGTAGTAGGATTAGGGAACAGGTAGTCACTTTGGTTTCTGCTGGATAAGATGAGCAAGAGTTGTAACACTTCCCCAGACAGTTGTATGGTTTGAGCTTTACCTGATTTGGTGGTGGGGATTAACCAGGTCTGTTTAGCTTCGTCAAATTCACTCCATTTTGCATTTAAGGCGTTACGCTTACGGACGCCGGTTAAGGCTAACAAGGCCACGATGTAAGCCAGTTGTGGGTTCTGGCTACAGTTACGGGTTTCTACGAATAACCGTTCAATTTGTTCTGGACTGAGGAATACTTGTTGCTGGTTATCGACTTTGAATTGCTTAACGGCGCGCGCTGGATTGTCTTTGATAGCCGGTAGTTTCCACTGGTTAATGGCCAGGTTAAACAGAAAACCCAAGAGGATGACAACTCGATTACAGGTCGCTGCCGCCAAGCCTTTTTCCTTCATACTACGCTGCAACCGAGCAATATCTTCGGTCTGGATGGCACTGATCTTTAACTGACCCAGTGCTGGCCTGACATGGTTTTTCAAGATACTGAAGTCGGATTCCCAACTGCGTTTATAGGCTTTAATATGGGGGAGGTAATAGTTGTCGATCACTTCATCCAGTATCATGGCATTTTTGAGTTGTAACTTATGGTGTGCCGGTTCATTGCCTAAGTAGACATCGGTCAGCAGTTCACGCGCTTTTTGCCTGACATCGTCTAATTTGATAATGTCGGTTGACCCTAATGTCATTGACTGTCTACCGTGTAATGGACTGGTGTAGCGCAGGATATAACTGCCTTTGCCGCTGGTGCGCACCTCAACATATAAGCCAGTGACCTGATCATCCCAGAGTAGGCAACGCTTACCTTCCTGTAACGCCTTGTCAATAATGGGTTTAGTTAAATTTATTTTCATTGAACATCTCCATAAACGATTTAAATACTACACTAATACTACATGGCAAATGTAACATATAAATACCATAGTACCAAATAAAAGTTGGGCTAGTGCCGGTGACGGTCGGGGTTGCATTGCTTAGGTAAACTAATGCCCCTATAATAAGTATCAATTAACTGAGGGATGTCATGACTGAGCGGGATGAAAAACTGGAGCTGAAGGCAGAAAGTATAACGGTTGAAGGTACTGAAACGCCTACCCATGTAACAGATGAATACGATTCACCTTGGAAGGAAGCGATTGAACATTTCTTTCCAGATTTCATGGCCTTTTACTTTCCTGATGCCTGTGCACAGATTGACTGGCCGAAAGAGTATGCGTTTCTGGATAACGAATTAAGAGCCGTGGTGCAGGATGCCGAACTGGGTAAACGCTTCGTTGATAAGCTGGTCAGGGTCACTTTATGCACAGGCGGCGAGAAGTGGGTTTACATCCATATTGAAGTACAAGGTAGTCAGCAGGCAGAATTCGCTGAACGGATATTTGTCTATAATTACCGGCTATTCGATCGTTACCACCGACCCATAGCCAGTATGGCAGTATTAGCCGATGTGCATGTGAACTGGAAACCGGATTATTTTAGTTACAATGTCTTGGGGTGTGAAACATCGATCCACTTTCCGATTGCCAAGTTGACTGATTACCACGACCAGTTGGAGGCATTACAGGTGTCAGATAATCCTTTCGCCATCGTTACCGCTGCACATATCCAGACACAGCGAACCCGTAAAGATGATACCGCTCGTTACCAGGCTAAACGTTTGTTGGTCAGGCTGTTGTATGAACGGCAATGGGAACGGCAAAAGGTCGTTGATCTGTTTAGGGTCATTGACTGGATGATGCGGCTACCCGAAGAATTAGCACAAGAACTATGGCAAGAAATTAATGACATCGAGGAGAGTACTAAAATGCAATATGTAACCAGTGTGGAAAGATTTGAGATTGCTAAGGTTAGGCAAGAAGGTTTACTGGAGGGTGTTACTCAAGGTGTGATTCAAGGTGTAATTCAAGGTGAATCTAAGTTGCTGAGAAAACAATTGGCACGCCGCTTTGGTGACCTACCTAATTGGGTATCTGATAAATTGAGTAGCGCCGGTGAACAAGATTTAGAACATTGGGGTGAAGCTGTGCTAACTGCACCTACCCTGGATGCTGTTTTTGGTAACGACACCACTCACTAAAGTTTACCCTTCCTGATCACTGTTGACTTAACTACCGCCTTCGCGACCTAAGCATAACCGAGTTTCACTACCTTAGCAACCGGTTCAAGTCAACAGTATTTTCACCAACTCCCCCTCCAGACCTAAGTAACAGAATCCCCTTGTGTTACTTACAATCATAAGTATTTGATTTATAGTCACTAAGTCGTTTCAACCACCTTTCTATGTAATATAATATGTACTTTCTAGCAAAAGGAGTACATAGAATGAACACTGTTGACGCGGTAACCAAAGCGGAAATTGATATGGTCCATGCCGCCCTGATGAATAAATACGGCCAACTCTATGCGGACATCTGGAAGGTGGGCGTTAACTTGTCATTGCGCATCGGCGATTTGTTACGCTTGAAGTATGCTGACCTGAACATCCCTGAGCGCACCTTGAGCCTGACTGAAGCCAAGACCAGTAAACCTAAAACCATTAGGTTGAACGCTGCCGCCATTGCCGTGATTACCCGTAGGCGGCAAGAATATCCAACGGATACCTGGTTGTTCCAAGTTAATTGCAACCGCGCTAAAGGTAAAGCGATTAGTCGGGTTTCTGTCAGTCGCGTGTTTAAAGAAACCGGTGACATGCTCGGCCTAACCATCAACACCCACTCGATGAGAAAATCACGGGGTATGGCGATGTACAGAGATGGCGTGAAAGTTGAAACGATTGCGCGAGTTCTGAACTACTCGAATACCAGTTCCACTCTGCGTTATCTTGGCATTACCAATCAAGATGTTTTGCAAACATACGACGATTACGAACTCTAATTATATTAGTTTGTCGGTAGCGCCATTTGGTAAAAAATACCAGCATCATTTTCAGGTGCTGGTATTTCCATCAATCAAATATCTGAACCAAAATTATTAAATAAATAGCTTTGGTTCACACACTTTATTTCAAGTATCTAAAGTTTTTCACTAACGGATGGCTTTCGCTCTCTATTACATGCCCCTCGAAGGCGATCTGCAATAAGTCCTCGAATGAGTTATCCGACCATTTAGGTTTGTCATTGCTTTTATAAATATCATACTGGTTATTACTATCTCTTACCATCCATTCACCGCTCTGTGCTATTTCGACAACCTCACTGAGGGATAATTCAGTATTAGCCGCATAGTCATACACCGGTACTACCAGCTCACTGCCATCTATGTAAATACCCCGATATAACACCGAACTGGTAAAGCCCAGTATCTTTTTCTTGGGTAGTGATTCTATTCCCTCATAACTATCAGGATTAAATATATGCATCCGTTTTGATAACCGGTCGTAGTACAGGTATATTCGTTCATTAGGATCAGTTTGGTCATCAGGGTGAATAGTAAAGGGTTTATTCTCACCGGGGGCTCCTACATATATTATCTTGCTGCAATTCATATAAGCAGGGATTGTCATTTTACTGATAGATTTGTTTGTTGTCATTGTTTGTTACCTTGTCAATTAGCTAAATTGGGTTATCTTTCTATGGCTTTTTTAGGATCAGCCATATACTCAATAATACCATCTCTCTATTTAACTAGACTGGAGAAAGCTAACTTATGGGTTGACTTATTGATTGACTAAATAACTCGCTGACTAACCAACGGCAATTATTACGCGTGCCATTTGCATTAATGGCTATTATCATTTCCATCTACAGTAAGTTTAAAATGGGATGAAATTAAATGGGTTTAGATAATAGGCAGCGTCTTATGGATATTGGTTTTAACAGGGTTGGTGACTGGCGGTTAGTCGAAGGCAGATTGGTATTTAAACTTGATACAGCAACAACGTCAGCTAATGTGTTGTATGCGTTTATCAGTGGTGAGGGTCAGGTTTTCTACATTGGTAAAACTACGCAAACTTTACCGAAAAGGCTCATGGGTTATCAGCGACCAGGGCCTAGTCAGGTAACAAACATTCGCAATAACATTGAAATAAAAATCCTATTGGCGCTGGAAAGACATGTTGAAATTTATGCTCTGGCAGATACCGGTTTACTGCGGTTTGGTGAGTTCACGATTAATCTGGCGGCAGGCTTGGAAGATGCATTGATCAGTGAATTAAAACCGGCCTGGAATTGCCGTTAAACATCTGCTAACAATCAAATAATGAAGCTAACAATGAGGGTGCGTGAACGTTAAACACTAAAATCATAGTAAAACACACCCCGCCCAAAAAATGGTTTCCGAAAATGGTTGCCGAGGTTGACGAGGTTGCCACCTCCCCCAAGGTCAACCTAGCAACCTCAACCCTAATTTTAACAAACTAATCTTACCTCTCCCCCTGTTAAAAAGGGTGTTTAGATCGGCAACGATTGCGGTCGAAAATCAACTATTTTTAGTCCACTGAGCTTTTTTACTGTTGTGATGTGTTAAGGAGATAATGAATAGATGTTAAGAAGATTGATAAGGTCAATAAAACACCGGCTTTTTTGCAACCCGTTGTTGTCATTATTTTTTGTTCGTGATTTGGAGTTTATGAATAACAATAGTCGCACTCAAGGAAGGTTACTGCTTTTTTGAGTGAAGGCCGAACCAAGACAGTGCTCGAACACAAATCATGGTTCGTTTTTGACGTCGCCGATATTGGCGGCTTTTTGCGGAGCGCCAAATCTTAACTTTAGAGTGAGGTACACGTCAATCCGGCGGCATTTTTTAACCTAATATTAAGGATAGAAATGTCACTTTTTACCGTTATTCAAAATATAAATTTTCGAAAAATATAGGACTTACGCATTGACGGAATGCCTAAATTGTGGATTGAGATTTTTTATTTCAGGCATGAGTGTCGCGATAGAATTTGCTACCACAGTATTAAATAACTCACGCTGGAGCTCGTAACAGTTACTGATAAGCTCAGC
>JAUXXQ010000158.1 GCA_030684815.1 Methylobacter sp.
AGGTTTTCGCCAATTTCGGTAAATTGAGTAAACACCAGTACGCTGTCGCCTTGTTCCATCGCTTCTTCCAGCATTTCGCCGATACGCTCCAGCTTATGCGAGCGTTCCGGGGTAAAGGCGCTGCCATCTTGCAAAAACTGCATGGGATGATTGCAGACCTGTTTCAATTTCATCAAGGTCGACAGCATTAAGCCTTGGCGCTGAATGCCTTCTGCCTCCTCTAATTGCGCAACCACATCATTGACCACGACTTCATACAAGGCCGCTTGTTCTTTACTGAGGTTGCAATAAATCTTGTTGTCGATTTTATCAGGCAAATCTTTGATGATGGCTTTATCGGTTTTCAAGCGCCGCAAAATAAAAGGCTGAATCAGTTTTTTTAAGGTAGCCGACTGTATCGGGTCATTATCGCGCTGTACCGGCAACTCATAGCATTTGGGGGTTCTAAGCCCAAACCCTCGGAATTTTTTAAATCATTTTAAATCAATTGGTTAGTCAAATGTTATGTTGGCTAAAATTTCATCAAAGTTGATTGGGTTACGGTTGTTTTTAAAGTCATAGTGACCCAAGAAGTGAATATGTTGCCAAGCCACAGGAGAAATTTTCTGGAGTATCGTAATCACTTTCTCGTTTCCGGCAGCTTTATACTTATCGACCAGCAGCGATAACATAATCGAATTATAGGCAATGACCACATTGGCGATTAGCCTGCCGCACTGATTGGTGATGGCGACTTCCAAATCAGTTCTGCCGATGAGTTGCTTTTTGCCACTGACTTGCGATGTAAATGAACGCAATTGATGGTAGGATTCAATACGATTTTGCGAACGGTGTACATCACGCTCTATCTGAGGATCACGTAAATACTTTAAGGTGTAAATGCTGCGCACCAATTTATCGAACTCAAAAATGGCCTTCCGTGTTCGATTTTGTGCGGGTAATGCGCACAGTTTTCTAATCAATGTACTTTGGGTCATTTCCTTAAGGCCCAGCGTGGCAATGATTTGATCAATGTGGGCATGATCGGATTCAATCAGAGAACGATTAATCTGTCCGGCAGGCTTAATCAAAAACTTTTCGTAGTTTGCCATATCATCCGCACAATAGAGGTGTTTCAGTTGATTTTGAAGACTAACGAATCGCGGCATCAGTTTCATGCCGAACCAATGTAAGATAGCGAAATTGGCCTTATTGATGCTGTGCATGTCGCCGGTGATGGCAGTAGGCATAATATTCGAGGTATTGTTGTAGCATATATCAAATAAGAAATGGCTTTCATGTTCATGCGATCCGATCAATTCAGTTTGCAACGCGACGTGATTGGCGAGCAGCGTATAGGCTGCAACGCCTTTGCCCCGCCTAAAGTGTTTTTTAGAATGACGCGCTTTGAGGGTAGGTGTTCCCATTTCAAGATGTTGCCCATCAACACTCCCATAGAGTTGTTCCAGCCCGAATGAATAATAGGGAAAGATGCTTAACTCCGAAATGAAATTG
>JAUXXQ010000016.1 GCA_030684815.1 Methylobacter sp.
GGTTGGGAGCGGAATGCCAAGAAGGTAAGTTGAAGTAAGTGGGGAGACCTGCCGCTGAGGTGACAGCGGCAGGAGTCAGAACCCTCGTAGTAGCGATTCAGTCAGTTGACTCAAGGCCACAAAAAAAAAGCTCACAGGGGAAGCTAAAAAAAATCTCCTACAACAAGACGTTGTGTGAAACTTGCCTTGAGTTACACGTCCAATTGACCGGAAGAACCACGGGCAGCAAAACCGTGGCGAGCGAAGGGGGGTAGGAAGAGAAACTTGGAGAAATACATAATATGCAGCTAAACGAAGCTATTTCGTCAGTGTTGGAAACAACTAAACAAGAAACAGAAACCCACGCCTCTTGGGTTTGGGTAGAAGCATCCGTATGGACGGCTCCTATGTTGGCAGCACTGGTTAACGGTGTGAAGGGAGGTAAATGGTATAGTTTGATGGATAAAGTTTACGCCTTGGCGACCTTAACTGCGGCTTGGCAACAAGTGCGGAAGAATAAGGGCAGTCACGGCGTAGATGGCATGAGCATAGAACGTTTCGCGGCCAAAGAAGGACAGTATCTTCTTGAGCTACAACAGGCGTTGAAAGAAGGAAGCTATCAGCCACTGCCGGTGAAGCGGGTACGCATACCCAAAGCAGGCGGAGGCGAACGTCCATTGGGCATTCCGGCAGTCAAAGACCGAGTGGTACAAACAGCGTTAAAGAGGGTGATAGAACCCATTTTTGAAAACGAGTTTGTCAACCACAGCTACGGGTTCAGACCGTTAAGGGGATGCAAACTTGCACTAAGGGAAGTGGACGGACACATGAAAGCGGGGCAAACCTGGGTTGTCGATGCCGACCTAAAGAGTTACTTCGACACAATTCCCCATGCCCAATTAATGGCCGAAGTTGAAAAACTTATCAGCGATGGCAAGGTGCTAAAACTGATAGAAAGCTACTTAGAGCAAGACATTATGGATGGGCTAAAACGGTGGACACCGGTGGCGGGGACGCCACAAGGGGCGGT
>JAUXXQ010000003.1 GCA_030684815.1 Methylobacter sp.
GGACAACATGAAATCAACGGTGTCGCCCAGCTTATCAACGGCACGATAGAGATAAACCCATTCGCCTTTGACCTTGATGTACGTCTCGTCCATTCTCCATGAGGTGGCTACAGCCCGTTTATTTTCTTGGCGGCTAAGGCTATCAAAGGGGAATACTTGATAACCCAACGGTTTAGCGTAGCATTATCAACAGTGACACCCCTTTCTTCCATGATCTCTTCGACATCACGATAGGAAACACCGTACCGGACATAAAAAAATACCGCGAATAGAATGACTTCTTTTGGAAACTGGGCGCCTTTAAAACTGATCATCTTGGTTATTCTATTTTGCTGAAATTGGCGGATTTTAACGTAGACGGGTAAACTTTGCGACAAAACCCGGCGGGCGTGAACTCGTCGCGGGGGATTGATTTAACCGCTCCCTAGCCGTTTTAAGGTCTGCCAGCAGGTCTTTGCTCAAGGTGCGCAAGCGCGTCTCTGGCAATTTATCCAGATAATCCGCATCTATTTGGCTCAGGTCGCGATCGCTCAATATCATAGCCTATAGTTTTTCATCTTTTGGCTTTTTTGGCTAGTTTTAGAGGGGGGCTAAACGATTACAAACGGAGAGGCGCTTTTGGTGTCCTATTCGGAACCCGTTATTTGGCTCCACGATATTCTTGTTGAATTACTGGTTGCAGGCTTTATTACAGAGGATGAGTATTGGTATCCGTATTGACCATTTTGAGCGTCTGGCTAGATACTCATCCTTTTTAGAATGAGTTTATCGAAGAAATATATCACCGAAAGCCACAATATCCCTGGACAGGAAAACCGAGTACTCTGGCTAAATTGTATTTTCATTTCGTGTAAATGGAAACTTTATATATGACTAATTACACATCGATTCTCTGAATTTGCAATAAGTAGTATTGGTTTCATTGATTGCTCGCAGAAATCATACACAAGCATATCTGCATGATGACTGTCAAAAGCTTGGCCGAAGAAGACACATGCGGCATTCGACGCGCATGGGAAAAGGTGAATTTTATTCACAGACTTCTTGTCTTTTAAAAAGTGCATTAGTCCTTGCACACTACTAGTAAAAGCACACCCATCGTCCGGATGGCCTAATGCACCATTACCCATATATTCAGGATATGCCTTAATAATAATGTGTTTTGCGCCAATTGACTCAGCAATTTCCTGTCGAGCTCTTATCAAACTTTCAGGTTCTGCTGTTAATGCTAAAGTGATTAAGACTTCATTCTCGCTATCGGCTAAGTCTTCCAATCCGTTAATGGAGTAAAAACTTCCTATGGGTTTTTCTAGCGGCCAGCACCATTGACCACTATCCCTGTATTTGAGCATAGGGGTAATATTATTTTTGTTCCCGAGCATTGCACCGAGCGCAATCAAATACGGCATCAATCCGAATGCAAATAGCCCGGCTCTATATCGAGAGGAATGCGTTTGACTTAGAATTTTTTCAGCTGTAATCGAAACACTGTGTCTAAGAACTTGCTGCGCAACTTCCGGGTTTGTTTCCCTCAATATCGTCTCATTGTCACTTATGTCATTTAATTGAGAGTGCATACGGCAACGGATAGGGGCAAGCGATTGAGCAATTTGTAAATTTGATGGCGCGGAAATTACTTGACGATGAACGGGCCAAAGTACAGAAAATACAGGAATGGGTTGATAGCCGAGTCCATCCAAGAGATTGTTAGCAACAGCGCAAAACTCTCTTCGCATTTCCGAAAGGCGATAGGCAGGGTAATCTGCTGCTGCAACTTTATCAATTAAGCGATGATGCTTATCGCATAATAGTAATATGTTGCCAGGATCATCAGACAGCTTTTCAGATAGTGCAATTACACCTCTAGCACCTTGCTCCGAGGAAGCAATATTATGGGCCAAGTAAGAAAAGTTCCCTTCCGTATTGGTAAGATCGTCAATACCAAGGTTTTGCCCACACCCAGCAAACATACATCTTCCGTGACTATCGAGCATTACTTTTCGTTTGGTATCAGCAGAAAATGAATCCCCTCGACCTACTTTTTTTGAGTTTTTCTCAATCCGATCAAAAAAATCTCTAATATCTTCAAGAGTAAATTTTGTAGTTTGACCTTGAACTCTACTCCAAATATTATTTATTTTTTCTGTTGATTGTATTTCTTCTTGACTAAATACGTTACCCTGATAACAGCAAAATAGAATTTGGCCATTATTTCTAGCTAAAAATTCAATTGCCTTAACGCTATCATTAACGGATAAGCAAAATCTCAGTATCGATAGCACATGATCATCATGCAGCAGCAATATTAAAATAGCTTTTACACCTTCATCAATTAGAATCGCTACATCCGACCACTCAGAAGTAGATGACACTAATCTGATATGAGTTTCAACGAGCGCCAAGTCTTCGATTGGGGCATGCAAAGCTTGATTCATTAAGTTTTTAGTACTGTTATCCATGATGATCACGATTCCATAATCAATTTTGTAAAACCAAAGCTAGTTCGGACGAACACACGAATCTCCTTAGTCCCGACAATTACGAAAAATAACTGTCTGCCGGGATTTTTTCCAATGCAAGACAACCAATCCATCTTGTCGATTAGTGAAGGCGTAGGTATTAGTTCTGGATGTGTGTGCCAAGTACCCAAATAAATTGATGTACCGCCTGATTCAACAAAAGCTAGGTCAACAGCTTTTTGATGATTTCTGTCTCGCAACAAGAAACTATATCTTGTGCTTCTGTCGTTGGGAAATGGAGTGGTTATAGATTCGACCCAGTACTCATCTTTGATTTCCGAGCAAGAGCCAATGATTACCCCAAATTTCTCGTGATCCTTTGCGTTGATCTGTCTGTGGTTTTTCCATACTGCCAGCGCGTCTTTGGAAATGTTCAATGAGATGCCACCATTTTTAAAGATTGCGTTTTCATCACCCATGGCAGATGTCACAATCTTCGTTATATAGCGGTAAGATTTGTAACGATTTATCGAAAGCAGTATATCTGTGAGTCACCGAAAATCCACGAGATACTACGTCAGAACAATCGCCTTTCCAACTGACTTTCGAAGAAGATGTGATTTTCCCTAGAAGGGTACCAATCGCGAGGTTTGTGGCAATTAAAGCTGTTTGTGCTGCACTGACTGAATTGTAAGGCAAAAACAATTCTCCACATCCGGCATGATTTACGGTCAAGTTCTGATCAGTTTCTAAAAAATTCAAATTTGACGAAAGCCCACGCGCACCTGTCTGCAAATCGACGTATGCACACCGCAAACACCCGTTGGCATTTTGTAGATCAAGGACTGCATGACCACCAATTCCGTATCCTTCTAACCACGTATTAATGACTGGTGTTTTAATATGATTCTGAACCAGAAAATCGTGAAAGAGACGTTCATGCGTAGGAGAGCCGATAGCGATGACAATTAAATCAAATGAATTCAGATAATTTGTGTTTCTTAAGTCAAGAAGTTTTCTAATCTCGTACTGAGTTTTGATCCATGGGAATTTACTATCAAGTTCAAGGCTAAGCGCGATTGCTTTATTACAACCAAGAAAATGATCACTCAATACATGGCGATATATGTTGTCCATCGTGTAAATATCTGGGTCACATAAAACCATGTTGCCTATACCTGCGGCCCCCAATTTGTAGACAATTTCACCGCCAACAGACCCACAACCAACCATAAGCACCGATTTTCCTTCCAATCCAAGGTTTGCGCCACTACGGGGCATAATCTTTTCTTTGTTGAATATCTTTACCCTGATAGGAGAAATACTCCAGTTCTTTAAACTTTCTTCATTTTTCGGTAATGATTTTTTTCCATTGCCTTTAATGCTTAACTGTATTCCAAACCAAGTCCGACCAGATGGAGTTTGAGCATTAAATATTAACCAGAATCGTTTCCCCTTTTTTTGTTCAAATTTAGAAGAAATGTAATTATTTTTAATCGTTTGCAGATACCATTCGCCAAGAAGCTCTGATGTTGTCGGAGCTGGCTTCAGATTATTTAAAGGTATTATGAAACCTTCGCCCGCTATAGATCGATTTTTATCCTGTTGTGCAATATATGAAAATTCAGCCAGAGATGATGCACAGTGGGTAATCCCTAGATACTTAGCCCCAAAACCCCATTTCCGGCCAGAAACCGGACTGAACACCTGAACTTCTTCCAAGTCACCACTAGCAGCGCATATAAAATCCGCACTGGAATCGTCGCAAATTCGCAACCAATTTGCATAAAATTCTCGAAGCAACTCCTCTGTATTCCACGCAACCTCTAATATTGTCTTTGTTAGGAGGTTGATATGGCGCTCTAACGATTCTTGAAATGCGAGTTTTGGTTGTTCAAAATTGACTGATACCGAATCCTGATCACCAACACAAACACTTCCAAGGTCAAATTTTTCTAACGGTAGAACATGTGCGAGATTTCCATACTGGCTAAAATTACCTAAGAAAAATGTTGGTAAGCAGTCAATTTCATCAACACAAAAGTGGATTAATTTGAGGTTTCCGCCCTCAAAGTCATGGCTCACCACTAAACAATCTAAGTCACTAACATTTTCCAACGTTGCTAAGTAACCTTGATCACAAAGATGTCTAACTATTTCCTGATAATTCATGCGCCTTGAGAAGTTCCTACTGCACCTGAGGAAGAAAATATGGCTTTCCTAGTACTTGCAGAATTGTTTGATTTTTCAGGTACAGGAAAGTCATCCCCAAACACTTCTCTTAAAATTTTGCACTTTTCAATTTCATCAGTCTCCGAAATCGCATCCTGCAATTTTCCTTCAAGAGTACTTAGTTTATTTCTGAACTGAGTTCCAGTGTTTACACTACTTCCATCGAAAATGTCCCGCCAAGGTTTCTTTGGAAGAAATGCCGATACTTGATATTGGCTGTTTGCTTTTGCAGTAAAATAACCATGAATCAACATTGCTGACACAGTTGTTTTAAGCGCGATTAAATCATCAGGTTTCCCATCACTATCAAATGACGGCGAAAAGCACTGTTTGGCCATGACCGTAATTCCAATGGAATGTATCTTTGCCGCAACACCCTCACTGAACTTTTCATCGCGCCAGCGCTTTAAGTAGCGAACTAGGTGGTTGAATTGACTTAGTTTGTCGCTTGCCGATCCAATGTATGATGACTTGTCTTTAATCCAATCTTTCAACCCCCTTGGGTCGGCCTCCTCCCATTTTCTGTTGGATTCATCAGCGTTTCTTTTCCCTATAGCCAGCTCATATTCAGCACCATTCTTTCTATAAATAGGGAAGTCTATATGAAGATTTTCACTCTTGTAATCCGCGGTAACACAAGGCTTCTTAATTTTGGCATTTTGAAAACCTCGTTTTTCCAGAACATTCTCACATAGTGTAATTTTTGGTTTAACACAGTTATCTGGAGCATTATCGCAATCAATAACGATAGCTCTGTCAATGTCGAAATCACCAGATTTTTTGAGAATGGCTGTATCGGTAGAAATTGATCCTTGAATAAAGTCCTCAATTACCGGATATCCAGCATCTTTGAAAGCATTACGAACATCGTTAGTTATGCTATCGTCTCGTTCCCTTGCCGTCTTATAAGCATCATCCTGCTTCGATAACTTAATAGCATCGTGAAAAGTGTTGAAATGTTTTTGTATACTCATAATACTCCTTAGATGCTTTAAGTTTTTTTGATAATATAAATTCAGAGAAAAATTAGGATTGAAATCGGAATTACTTCAATAACGATGCTCTCTATTGAACGCTTGATATGACTTCGCGCCAAAAATGAATGCGAGAACAGCAGTCATCAGAGGAAGCAGAAAATATACCCAGCCAAAGCTTTGAGTTAATGGCCCTAACAGAGGTGATGTTGATGCTCTTGCATATTGGTCAACTGCCCAGTCTAAAGTCCAAAATGACGCAAACATCAAAACCGCGCCGACAATCGCACCAACCTGCCAAAACATATCGGTTAAATCGGACAAAACATCAAATAAATCTTCCGACATAGACTTTCTTCTTCTGCGACCCATGGGCCCTCCATTTATTCAGTTATAAATGCGGCTTTATCGAGTCATTTCAACCGTCAAAAGCTGCGGGTTAATTACTTCTCTTTCCTTACGCCCTTGAACGGCTTGCCATCGGATTTAACATCCATGAATCGGCCGGTGTTCGTATCACGTTTGACCCAATGGCCTGAAGGCGTTTGGGTTTGTGAGCGTTCACTTACGGCACCATTGCGGTGGTCATCGCCTGTGGGTGGATTTGTAGCTATATCACCTCCTATAGGTTAACAACATTGATCTTAATGAAAATAATATATAACCAAAATGATTATGTCAATTATTCAAAAAGTTGATTTATTCGCTAAAGTCTTTAGAATGCAACGCTATGAATAGCGCAACACAACCAACATCAACCCTAGACGCACTGAGCCACACCCAGCGGGAAAGGCTCATCTTTATTGAATTTCGTTTGTATTTTCTCGGAGATATCGGACGACAAGACTTAATACAGCGGTTCGGCATAGCACCGGCTGTTGCCACAAGAGACTTTGCACAATATCGAGAGTTGTTCCCGGACAATATCCATTTCGATAACAAATCCAAATGCTATGTAATTGGACGAGCTTTCTCGCCGGCATTTACTCACTCCGCAGAACGTGTATTGACAGCATTAACACGCGGATTCGGTGAGGGTAGCGTGGCAGGTAACGAATTTTTGCTGACTAGTGAATTACCGAAACTGCTTAACCAACCATCTGTGGCGATACTGGCTCCGATTACCCGTGCGATACATCAACAAAAAGTCGTCAGTATTGATTACACCTCGCATAGCAGTGGATTGTCGACGCGAGAAATTATTCCGTTCGCCTTGGTGAACGATGGTTTGCGCTGGCATGTCCGCGCATTCGATAGGAAGCGACAAACATTTCTGGATTTTGTCATTACGCGTATTTTGAGAAGTGATCTCATCGAAGATAGTCCGGTTGTACCTCATGAACAATCGAGCGCAGACATTCAATGGAATCGAATCGTCGAATTGGATCTGGTACCGCATCCCAATCAGGAGCATCCCGAGATCATCGAAAACGATTATGGAATGACGGTCGGTTTGTTACATCTCAAGTTGAGAGCAGCAGTCGCCGGATATGTATTGCGTCAATGGTTGGTGGATTGCTCCGCCGACCATAAGCTACTCGGAAAGGAATATCGATTATGGTTGAAAAATCACTTGGCTCTCTATGGCGTAGGCAGTGCGGAGTTCGCCCCCGGTTATGAGGCACCGAAGGATTAATGAGTCGATAAAAACCAGGACAAGACAGTATGAGCCAGTTAGCGACGATTGATACAGTGTTAGGCAATCTTAAACAAGAAGCCATGACCTTAGAACAAATTTGGCAAGACTATGGCCTAGCCTGGCAACAACTGGGCTGGAATTTGGCGCAAGTTAAACTTTGGTTGCTTTGCCAACCCAGCGTGCAAATCAAGCAGGCTTCGAACGGCGAACAAGCCTTTCAAATAAAGTGCGCCCAAACTAACCAAGAAACGAATTTAAGTGACGAATTGGTCGCCTTATTAGAAAAAGCCGGTCGCCCAATGCCCTTATCGCAACTGATCAGCAAATTACCGGCTGGCAGAGTGGTTACCGAACCAATGCTGCGCGCTGCGGCACAACACGATGCACGTTTGGAATTAAAAGGCCCGCTGCTGAAGCTGGCTTAATGGACTATCACTGGATACAAAAAACATGGCAATCGAACAAACACTGGACCAACGCTACCAAGCAATTCGTAACCAATACCGCAGCTATACCGAACATACCCCGCTCAATACTGATCATGACTTTGTAAAAGCTGGTCTTATCTGGGGTGAAGATCAAGGCAATCAGACGCCGTCGGTATTGCTGATTGCGCTGGAGCCGGGTTATTGGGACTATTCCCGCGAAGACAAGCTGGACCAACTGGCTTACGAACTGCTGGCGAGTGTGAATGGTGACTGGCCGGTGTTTGCCCATCTGCAAGACGACAAGAATACCCGCTGCTACAGTCTGTTTGGCGTCGATGGCAGCGATGGCACGCACTCGGTTGACGAGGTACCCTCAATTGAGCTGATCCGCAATTACGAAAAGTTAGAAAAAGACCCTACCTTTCGCTGGTCGATGCGGATTTATACTCGGCTGATGCATCGTTTTGATATGTTTCACGAACAAGTGTTTCATACAGTCAAAGACCGGCTCGACGGCAAAAACGAAATTATTGAAGAAGTCGCCAAGCTGCTGTTTTTGGAGACTTTCCGGGTCCATCATGGCGAAGAATTAAGCTTTACCGATCATGAGGGTAAAACACAGCGCTTTCGCGAAGTGTTTGACTTCAATTACGTTGCCAAGCACGGCAGTGTTGCCGTAGAGCAGATCAAGGCTGCATTTGAAGCTTTTAAAGGGCATGACGATTATGTGGTGGTTAGCGACGACGGCCAACGCAATGCCATCTTCCCCAGTGACACGCATTTGAGGATGGCTCAGCCCAAAAACTACGAAACCCTGCTGGAAGCCATGCAAAACCTGGGGCCAGTCACCGACAACCAAGGTCGTATGATTGCCGGTAAGGAAGTGGGCACCTTGGCCGATGTCGCCGGTGACTTGTTAGGTCGCGTATTTGACGTGTTTCTGCGGGCCAATTTTGAATCCAAGGGCGGCCTGGGTGTTTACCTCACGCCCAACCCCGTCAAGCAAGCGATGCTGGAAATCGCCATGCACGACATCCAGAAAGACAACGAAATGATGGAGCGGCTGACGTCTGGGGCTTTTCGTTTCTGTGATGCCACTTGCGGCTCCTTTGGTTTTGGCTCAGTCGCACTCAGTCATATCGAAAGTGTTGTTGATCATCTGGGTGGCATCAGTGATGCGCAAAAAGCCAAACTCAAGCAGACCTTGCGCGATAATGCGTTTACTGGTGCCGATGCCGCACCGCGTATGGTGATGTTGGCGCGGGTCAACATGGCCTTGCAAGGCGCGCCCAAAGCTAAAATTTTCTATACCGACAATTCTTTGACCAGCCAAGCCTTTAAACCCAACAGTTTTGATTTGATCTGTACCAATCCGCCGTTCGGTACGCCCAAGTTCAGCAACGACAAAAAGGGCAAGGAATCCAAAGAACGCTACGAAGCGCAGATGGAGCAAGTGCTCGGTGGTTTTCGCCCCACGGAAAAGGTAGTCGATAGCTACAACGCTTACTACGACCACCTAAAAATGAAATGGCAGGATACCGGCGATTTGACTTTGGATGACAACGGCACACCCAAGTGGCCCGGCTATCGCACCGATTTACGCAATGTCTCCAGTGGTAAAAAACCGCAGTACCATCTTTATCCCAGCCCCTCCGGCCTGGCTTTAGGCAGTAAGCCGGATGGCAAAGGCATCTGGAAGCCGGTCGGCGCCACCATTGATCCAGCAGTGTTGTTTATCGACCGCAACTTACAACTGTTACGCCCAGGTGGGCTGTTACTCATCGTGTTGCCGGATGGCGTGTTGTGTAACTCCGGCGATCGCTATGTGCGCGAATACATCATGGGCAAAAAGGACGAAAAAACCGGTCAGTTTGTCGGCGGCAAGGCCATCGTCAAAGCCGTAATCTCGCTACCGGCTGACACCTTTAAGCTTTCAGGCACTGGCGCCAAAACCTCGATATTGTTTTTGCAAAAGCGCCACGCCAGTAAAGACCATCCCGAGCAATTCCTGCCCGAACCGCAAGGCGATGTGTTTATGGCCGTGGCGGAAACACTGGGCTATGTGGTGAAAAACAATATCGAGGATTATTCGGCGGGTGTGCCCAACGATCTCGACAAGATTGTCGGCGCATACAAACGGGGGGAGTGATGTCTGTAGATAAGTTTAGAGAATCACACCACATTAACCGAGTAGCTCCCAGCGACTTAGGATTGCTGATGTCTGCGCAGTCTTATCGACCAGAAATTACTAAAGCGATCAGGAAGATAAAATCCTTTCCTTGGGCCCCTTTGCAGAATCTTGTAAATAACGTCATAAGCCCTGGCCCTCATCCGGTCTATGGAGGTACCTACCCATGCTTGAAAACGAAAAACGTTAACGAATTGCTTGCGGACCTAGAGCCTGCCGACTATGCCGACATCAAAGGGATTAGTGATCTCGAAAAAGTCCAAGTCGAACGAGGTGATCTTCTCATCAACCTGACCGGCGCTGGAAGTATTGGGCGAGTTTCAATTTACTACGGGGATGATCTGCCGATTACCAATCAGCACATCGCCCGCATGGGCATTAAGGATGGTTACGACGAAGGTTATGTAGCCGCGTTTTTACGCAGTTGGTGGGGTGAGCGGGCTCTTGAGCAAGGCGTGGCTGGTAGCACAGGCCAAATCAACATGGTGAATGACCATGTGCGGTCAATCCCTGTAATTCTGTTCAATGCAGCCGCCCAAAAATACATCGGCGACAAAGTCCGCCAAGCTGAGCGGCTGCGATTTTGGGCGAAAGAACTGCGCGAGGATGTCGATGTAGTTCTTGATCAGTTCAATTTACCGACTTCCGAATCTCCTGCAATGGTGAATCGTGTTTCGACAACACGACTGGATGCGAGACTCGATCCTAGGCCATACCGCACCCACTACACCGCCTTAGTTGATCGAATTAAAGAAATTGAAAATAGCAGTGTTATCGAAGTAGCCGATCTAGCGTCTGGTTGTCCTGTTTCGAGCAGTGATTTTGTTGAAGCAGGCGAGGTTCCATTAGTAAGAATTCGCAATATTGGCTTTGACGAATTTATTGATCTGGATACTGGTGTTGCTAAAGCACTTCATGCTGATGAGGCGAAGTATCAAGCCAAAGAGAAGATGATTGTTCTCGGTATGGATGGTATTTTTCGCGCCCAGTTCTTCTTGAATGATGAGCTTCCAATGCTTGTCAATCAGCGAGTAGCCATGCTGACCGCGAATGGCATTCGCGCTGAACTGCTGACCCATTGGTTGAATAGGCCTGAAGGACAGATGCAGCTGAACCAATGGGCAGTAAAAACTACCGTTGAGCACACTTCGCTTTCAGATATTGGGCGCGTGCTTATTCCGAGATTAGACGAAAACACTGAAGATGGCTTGGCGGAAAAGTTGCTTAGCGCCCGACAGGCTTATCGATATTCACGCTTCCTAACAACTTGCGCCAAGTTCCTCGTCGAAGCCCTCATCGAAGGCCAACTCTCCGAAGCCGAACTGATCTCTGCCGAACAAGCACTACAGGCCGGTAACGACCAGCTCGACCGCCACATCCTGAATCGCCTGAAATCTGATGGTGTCGATGGTCAGGGCCAAGCGTTATTTAGCGATCTCGACCAACTGTACAGTTTGCTTCAACAAGCCAGCCATTCCTGATTTTGGACCCGGACAACATGGACAGTCTTTCTTCTCGTAACCCTTCTAAATTTGGCTTACAGCCCAGGCTCGATCATGATTTGCCGACCTTGTTTGCGTGGTTGCAAGGCAACGGCTTGACGTACAACGGTGAGCGTTTCGACCGCCCGTCGAGTGCGTCCCCTTTGGGGCCACAAGAATTGGATAATGGCTTGGCATTGGCACAAGCTACCGGTCGGCACGCGTCTCAGCCACTGACCAGCGAAGAGCTCAAAAAACTAAAAGACTCGTTCAAGGATATTTCACCGGGCGTTAGCCAGGAAGCCCTTTGGGGAGCTGTGCTCGATGCATCTTCAAGTATTCGCAGTTTGTCGTGGCACAAGCTACCCGCTGAAGCCATGGCGTTTTATCGGCCGTTTCATTTGCAGCCGGTGGATCAGTGGGGTATTTACTTATTGATAGAACCCTTGCTGAATTATCACAACGAACTGCTGCGCTTGAGTCAGCCGCTGCGGTTGTTTTCTGCCGAAACCCTGATGCACCTGATCGTGTTTGAGATATTCAATCACGAATTTTTTCACCACCTGGTCGAATCGACGGCCACCACGCTGGAATTGATTCTGGCGACCCAAGGCGAGCCGCAACCGGTTTATTTAAGACATTGGCATCAACAGGCCAATAATCATTTTGAACATCCTCATGCACCCTTGGAAGAAGCTCTGGCCAATGCCTATGCTTACAACGCCCTAGGTTTTATTAGCCGAATGAAGGTTGGCTGTAAGACGGCCAGTGTCAAAGCCTATCAACAAGCCATTATCGAGCATTGGCATTTCGAACCCGCCGGCTATCGCGATGCCAGGCACTACAAGGGCGGCGGTTATATCGATGGCGGAACGCAATTATTGGCGCAGTTACTTAATCAACCGACCATCGCGGAACAGGTTCCAATTAGCATCATCGCCAAACACGTAATGCCGACCGGATTTTCGGCCTTGATGGCAAAACCGTATATACCCACCTGGCTGGTCGGTTCCCCTGAACAATTGAAATTATTTAATCAGTTAGTGCCAGCACCCAACGAGGCCTATACCCAGTTATTTTGGCCCTACAACACGGACATTATCGATACTTATATCGCCAAGAAGAAGGAAGAGGAAAAGGCGCGCAAGGCGGCGTTAAAAGCCGCGCAAACTCAGGCTAAACAACAGACGAGTTTATTTGATGAATAATCAGGTCGTCGCAGCATTATCGCGTCTGGTGGCTCGTGGATATGTGACCGATGGTGAGCAGACGTTGACCGAAATACTGTCGGGCATCGCGCATCCGGCGGCTAGCGGTTGGGTGTTGAGTAATCGACTACTGGCGCAACGTCCGGCGCTGAGCGATGATCAGGAACTGGTGTTGGCGCTGTTGGGGCTTTTACCGGAGGTGCGCAAACTGTGGTTGTCGATTATGGCAGCCCGTTGCCAGGAAGCCGGGCAAATGCCGGATAGCGGTGTTTTGGTGCAGTTGATTACGCAGTTGCAAGGTGCGGCCGCCTGGGTGGAATCGGCTTTGCCTGATGCAGAACTGGCGGCCACGCCCCATGCCGCTATCGAGCGGGCGTTGTTGGGCGTCAGTCTGGAACAGGCGTCGGCCACGCCCAGATTAGCGCGGATTCTGGCAGCAAGTTTTGCGCTGCAATCTGGACGTAATAGCACATTGCCAGCGATGCCACTAATTGATGCGAGTGGTATGCAAGCGAACGAAAATTGGACCCGTGGCCGATTATTGGCTTTGCCGGGTGTATCAGTCGATGGCGCTTATGTCTTGGCTAATTCCATCGGCACACCAGACACAACTACCACGGTGAATTGGGTGTTTAGCCAGCCTTGGGCATTATTGCTTGCCATGCTGACCTATGCGCAATACAACTGGGCGGCGGAAGGTCGCGGTGGTTTATTGTTGGAATTGTCGCCGGGTCAGAATGCGGTTCAGCCCAGTCATATCAGCGTTTTGGTTCAAGACACTGAAGGCGATGAAAGGCAGTGCGGCAGTCTGGCGGAATTGATTCTGCGGGTGCTGGATCATTTAGGGATGCATTGTTTTCCTGAACGCCCGCCGCCTGGATCGCTGGATACAGCACTTGCCAGCCTAATTGGGCCATTGCTGGTGAAAACGGTTTGGCGCTATCAGGATGGTGCGAGCGGGCAAAGTGGCCAGTATTTGATTCACCCCGATTTTGCCGATGCCTGTTTTCGGCTGCCGGGCAGTAAAGTGTTTAATCGCACTGGGCGTTTTCTTTGGCAGACCATTAGAATAGTGGCTGAACAATGGCGTAGAGAATGAGATGTGTTGCGTGGTAACCATCAAGTCGACATTACCGTTAGAGACATTTCTGTCAACGTGATAGCATTGATAGCAAAATATCCCCTGGAGTGTGCTATGCCAAGTTTAGTTGTTAGAAATCTCGATGCAACCATTATCAATGCCTTAAAGCAAAGAGCAGTAGAACATCAGCGTTCCACCGAGGCGGAACACCGCGCCATTTTGGCGGAAGTGTTGCTAAAACCCGCGCGTAAAAGCTTTGCTGAAGCCCTGGCGAGTATGCCTGATGTGGGTGATGATGCCGATTTTCAACGCATCAATGATGATGGCAAGGTGGCTGATGTATTTATGTGATACTAATGTCATTAGTGAAATGAGAAAAGGCGCTAAGGCTAATGCAGGTGTGCGTCAATTTTTTGCGACTGCGACCGAACAGAATTTCCCGCTGTATCTATCAGCCATTAGCCTTGGGGAACTACGTCGAGGTGTCGATCTGATTTTCCATCGTGGTGATAGCTTACAAGGTAAAGTGTTGGAAAATTGGTTAAATACCATACAACAACAATACCAAAATCATATACTGGGTATTGATGGCGATATTGCTATGTTATGGGGCAGGCTGCGCGTACCTCATGCTGAACACGCACTTGATAAATTGATTGCCGCAACAGCGCTCGCTTATGATTTAACGGTAGTAACTCGTAATGTTACAGATTTTGAGCATACCGGTGTGCGCTTGTTAAACCCGTTTATAGACTAACTTAATGAGCTAATAAACAACTGAATGTGAGAGCGATTAAACAAACGTACTCTATCTTAGGGGGCTTTTCAGCTACGACTAGCCACCCATAACAAGCGGCATTTTGAACGTATTGAAGGATAAGTGCTGATATAAACTTAAACTCAGAACAACACAACAATGATCGCCAACATACCGAATAATACACTCACTGATGAGGCAGTAGTCAGCCTTACCAAGCGCCACAGTTGGGCTGCAACCGGTGTTTCTGATTATCCACCGCGTGACCCCTTAGTCGGACAAAGCCGTTTCTTTAAACGCTATCGCACCTTTATTCACACCGTCGATCAAGATGCCGATCATTTTGCGCATGTGTTTGCCGTTGAGGCTGAATGGGGACGCGGTAAGTCGCGCTTAGGGCATGAGTTGATTGCCCAAATCAACGGCTGCTCCAAAGGCTGGTACATTCGTGACGAACATAATCAGCTAACAGATAAGGCACTGTTCGACCAAACGACCCAAGATAACTATCTGGCGTTGTACATCCGCTATTCGCAGGTGGCATCCGACTACCAAAACTCAGACAATTGGTTTGGCTATGGCCTGTATAAGGCGATGTTGCCGCTGGCGACTGGCAAGTTTGATGGTTCGATCCAAAGCAACATTGCAAGCCAAGCACTACATCGTTTGAATCCGACCGGATTTGATGCTAAGCAGTTGGCTCAATGCCTTGAACTCGATCAAACCTACAGCGAAGAAGCCCTGTACGAAGAAGAAGGTCTGGTGGTGCGCTTGGTGCAAAGCGCCTACATCTACTTGCAAAAGTTTGGCATCGAATACATGCTGGTGGTATTGGATGAGCTGGAAACCGTAGCCGAAGCCGCCACCTTTGGCTTGGAGCAAGACGATACCAAACGACTGGATGGACAAGCCATCCGCTTGATTGGCAAAGCCATCAAAGAAGAAGATCCTCGCCGGAAGTTGCCATGGCTACGTTATGTGGCGCTGTGTTCGCCGCTTTTGGGCCAGCAATTGCGCGAGATTCAGTCGGTGGCGCGCCGTTTTGAACTGGTGGAACTGGAACACAACGCCTTTGCCGATGTGTCGGATTATGTAGGGCAGCTTAAAACTGAGCGTAAATTGGCGCACGATTACCCCACCGGTTTGGTGGAAGCTGCGTACGCTATGAGTGGCGCTAACTTTGGCTGGTTTAATGTGATTATGGCCAATGTGGATGCGGTGTTGGCCCAGTTTGAAATGGCAGGCAAGGGCTTGCCTGCGATTGGCGAGTTGTTCGATGCGGTTACGGAAAGCTCGGGGCGCGTGGCTGAGCATGTACTGGATAAGCACGCCATTGAAGGTATCAAAACCACTGATCACGATTTGCGCGCCGTGGCACAAGAGCTGCTTTATGGCCAGCTACCGCTGGCATTGAACGTATGCCCACCGCGTTGCAAAGAGCTGTTATCGCTAGCCAATGAAGATGGCGAACCGGTAGCCAGCCTGTATCGTAAAATTCCATACGATGCCCTGAAATGCCGCCAAGCCCTGGAGGACGCCAAGTTCAAGCGCGAGAAGGACGAATGGTTATACCCAGCTGTAGAGCAAGCACTGAGCTTGACCGCCTTGCTGCAAAACCTGCGCACTTTTGCCATCAATGAAGCCGAAAAAGATGTGTTGTTGTTGCCGCTATCGCGGGGCGAGTTCAAGCATCTGTTGAGTTTGCTGTATGACCACCCAGCGGTGGAATTTGCCGCCGATGCGCTGTGGCAGAAGCTGATCGGTAGCGATCCGTTTGTGCCGGATGATGAGGCGACGCACATTGGTCCCAGCGTGGCCATGCTGTTGCGGCTGGATTTACGCTACCGCAATCAGCAGCACAACTCGATGATTTTCCGTGACCCGGCTGATGCTGATGTGCATGAAACTGCGATGAAGGCTTTCTTGCAAGCCAGCAGCCACAACCCAGGGTTGCGCTGGACTGCACGATTGACCGGGCTGATGCGCTTGCTGGACAAGAATTGGCAATACGCTCAACCTGCACTCAGCAACAAAGAGAACCTAAGTATTCAAACCAGTTCGCGCGGGCAAGGTGCCGGTCAACGGGGTGGCTTGGTGTTTTGTGATGCCTTGAAGCTGCATCCAGATAATCTGGCGTGGTTTGCCTGGGTGAATAACCGTGACGAGCTGGATCGCTTACATCAATACGCGGCGATGCGCCATGCCGATGAAGGGCGTTTCCCAGTAATGGCCTTTACGGCATCGACGCACTTGATGGAGCAATACAATCGAGGCGATGTCAGCGAGAAGCTCAAAGACGATCTCTTACTTTATTACCTGAACCCGAGCGAAGTCGATCAGCTGGAACGGATTGGTCTGTTACCGGAACAGTGTAAGGGGTTGTCGCTGGATGATTCTCGATTGACCAGCAAGTTTAAAAACAAGCTCAACGCCCTGCGCGACTTTACTTATCAGGCCATACACCAATGGCGTGGACGTTTGAACGAACGCGGCTTGATTGCCTGGCCGTTGAGGCCGACAGGCAAGATCAACGTGCAAGATCGAGAACTTTTATGGTGTGCCTGGACATTGTTTGCCGTTCGGGAGCCTGGACTTTCAAGCTTGAACGACTTGGAAACCCGGCATGGCATCGATGGCGAAGAGGTTGCGTCCTTGATGCAGCGTTTGGCCTTGCCAAATAAATTCCTGAGCCTTGGTTATGCCAAGGATGAACACGCTGGTTTATTCTCCGACTTGGCGAATCCACAGCAAGCGCAAGTGCAGTTGCCACATTTTTTGGCTCGCATCGCCAATCCAGCCATCCCGCAGGACTGGACACTGGATAAGGCCAGACGAGATTGGTACTGGGGTTATCTATCGCATGCTGGTGTGACACCGAAGAATGTATTCGATGATTGGATGTGGTGGTGCGGGGAGCTGCATTTGCTGCAACTTCTGGATGCTACCGCTAATGTGGCCAAGTGGCAAACCTTGCCTCGCGCGAAACTGGACAATGCCATTGTCGAGGCAAAAAACTGGTTTGATGGCAATTCAGCCGATGGCTACAAAGCCACGGTCGCCAAGTTGGAACGGGTCTTTGGCTATGACCGTATCCCCGGCCTATTTGCACCCTTGGGCAAATCACCCATGGGTACAGAAACGGTGGAGGCAAGCGATCAACTTCAAGCCGCGCGCAATGCCTTCGACAAACTCAAGGTCGATGAAGAGGCACTGAGTCTAGTGGGTGGTGATACTCTGGATACCATTGCCGAAAAATTACCGGCTCTACTTGCAGGACGTGCCGAAGTATTGCAACGGGTGGCCCGAGTCAGGCCTGGGTTTGTGCCTGTTATCAGTTTGGGCAACATCAATACCTTACGTCTCGACGATAAGGAACAATCACTCTATCTGCGCATTGAACAAGCTCGTTTGTTTGCGGAATACGTCGATAAAGCAGCATCGCAAATCAAGCAACGCATCAACGACCTGATCACCGATATTAATACTGATGCGCAGGGGCTCACGTTATTTCCGCGTAGCCTGTTTACACTGTCTTTACAGACGGTGACCAACATTCTCGATGGTGCTCTGCAGCAGCAGAACGACAGTGGTACCACAACGACCGAAGGCACTGCCAGTTCAGATACTTTGCAGCACTACCTGCGTTCATTGCAGTTGGATAAGGCTGCCGAACGCTTGCGCCTGCTGGCCGAAGAAGCTGGCGTCAACATCGATACAGGAGCCCAGTTTGGCGTTACAGAAAACGTCGGCCATATTCTGAGTGCGTACCGCGCGGGCAAAGAAAAGTTTGTCAAAGTGACAGACTATCTCGCAGATCTCAAGGCGCGGTGTACCGAAGCTGGACGTATGTTAGACCCGCTGCCCCCTGATTATGCCGACTCCGACCACGCCAAGGAAGTCAGCGACCTATCTCAGAAGCTGGTGTTAATTGGCGATGCGTTTGAAGATTTGGCTGACTTAGCCAAGAGTGAACGCGAGAAATTTAGAGAACAGGCACGCAAGGGTCAGTTCAGTGCTATCCGCGATGTACCTGATCGTTTGCTCAACCCGCTTCAAACTCAGTTGAACGTCGTAGGCGGTGCGATTAACAAAATAGAAAACTCGATCCAAACACATCGTGAAAACTTGGTGACTGCACTGAATTCAAACTATATTCCGGTTCTCACGCCTTTGTTTGTTGCCTGCAAAGAAACTAAGCCAGAATCGGTTACACTGGGTGGAGTGTCGACACTCAGCCTGCACGATCTGCAGATGACACTGGATGTGCAACGCACACAATGGGAAAACACGGCAACCCAGTTATTGAATGGCACCGGGTTTGATTATGCAGACTGGCAATCTTTGGCGAAAGCAATTTCTGAGGGCAAGAGCCCAACCCTTGCTTTGTCAGTTCAAGAGGCTCTGGTTAATAAGGGCATCCTGAAAATGCAGCTTTATTTTGGGGCCGGTGCGTGAATTTTTATCTATCCCCGGAATTGCAAGCTACTCGGCGTGGCCGATTTTTAGCCAGCCTGTTGGCTATTTCGCCGTCATCAGAGCAGACATTTCCCAAGGAGGGGTTTGTTTTAATGGCGGGTGAGCAGCTGCAGGAATTACAAGAGCTGCAAGCGGAAGGCATCGCTTGGGGACGTCAGCCCGGCTGCACTCTGCTTTTGCTGCCACCCTACAAAGAGGGAAGTATTTTTTCCTCTTTGGATTGGGTGATTAAGTTAACGTCTCAGCCTATGGCTTGTTCCACGCAAGCGTCTTTAGAGATGATTCTCGCAGGAGAGCTATCGCATCAACTGCAGGGTTCTGATGGTGACTGCATTAGCGATTCGTCATTGAATAATCTGACTTGTCATACTCGGTACTGGAAAGCACATTCCAACAGTGGCCTGATTGCGGTTACAACACTGCCTATTTGGTCCATTAGCTTGCTGGATCACGCGGACAAGGTACTGGCTTTCCTGTCTGAACTCGACAAATACACCGGAAAAACGTCTGCCACCCTAGCCAGGGAGGAGCCGCAGACAGAGCCCTTGCATCCAGAAGATATAACCGTCTTGGTTTGCTGCTACGGCTTTGATCTAAGCACGGCAGACAGCTTGTCGGAAAGACTGCGTGGTTATGCGGTACCTTTGTTGAATTTGGCTTGCTTTGATTTGCCGGAAAGTATTCATCGTTTACGGTGTGAAGGATTGATATATGACATGGGCTTAACCGAAACGGGCTTGGCATTTTTGCGGGCTTCGAAATACTGGCCATTTGCGGAAAATTTGAAGGAAGAGGCTTAGCCTATGAAGACAACCAATCTCGCGCAGGCGTTGGCGATTGATAGCCAGTTGCGATTGCCCGGTAGCGCAGGTCGCCTGCTAAAGCAGATTCGCGATATTGAACAGGTGGCTCCCTTGTTCCGAGATGCAGGGCTAATCAAAGCGGTAAAACCGCCATCAGTGGTTAATCTGACCGTTTCAGGTATTGCGAGTCATTCATGTATCCACCGGGCGTTAGGTGGGTTTATCTACGCCTCTGCGGCGGTACGGACAGACCTGGCAATACAGGATAACAAGGTTAGCACCACCGGTTCTGATTCCGTCTCCGAGCTGGATGATATTGACTTTGAGGCGCAACGAAAACGCTTGGACTTGGTGGAGATGCGTCACTGTTATGCACTCGTCGAGCGGCAATTGCAGCAAGGAGCAAGTATCAATCTGATCTTGATCGACACGCCTCTATTTATTGATCGCGATATGGTGCCGCTGAAGAGGAATCTGCGGCACTGGGCCGAATATGAAAAGACGCGGGACGCCATCGAACGCTTTTGGCAGAACTACCGAAAAGATTTGTTCCCTTGGAACCCAGATGGCCCTGTGCTCGCCAGCATTTTGGCTGAGCGGTTTTCCGCTATTGTCAGCATTGCCCGGCAGGATTTACGTACCGAAGACGGCCGCAAGCACATTTTGACTGCTGATGGGTTTGTACCGGATGCCACATTAATGCTTGAGGGATTGGAAGAACGTTTAATGGGAATTGGCGATACCCGGTTCATCAACGGCATATTAGGCAACTTTGCTCGGACTATCGCCTTTAGGATGACTGAGAACCGATCCCGTATGGAGCCCGCTAGTGAAGTAGGTCAAGGAGTTATCGGATTTCACTTCCGTAGCGCACGGGCAAGTCAAATCAAGATGGCTCAATTGGCAGGTGAAGAAGCGGATTGGAATCCTTTTTTGTTGGATACCGTGGCATCAAGATTAATGATTCTGGACATGCAGAGCCAGAAGAAAGCAATGCTGTTGCCACAACTGCTAAGTCGGCAGCAATTAAATATTTTAGAAAAGTTCTCCGCCTACTACCGGCAGGGACTAAATGAAGCGCTACGGAATAATGACGTCGAGAGTACGTGGTTGTCCGGTCTCGACGAAGGATTTGAATCATGAAACATAAAGTACTTGGAAAACTAGTTGGTAATACCGGTGATGCCTCACAACTGACGATGGTTGTTCAGGATTCATTTTCAGTGCGTCGCGGAGAATTTGTTCGCATCTTGCATCAGGAACGAACTGATGAAGGCGTGGTGCCTGTACTCGGTCGAGTTACTCGGATCACCCGAACGAACATGCTTTTTAATGCTGGCTTTGGTAACGGCGTGACCGAATTGGAATTGCTTCCCGGTGCCAGTGTTACCGGGGAGAATCTCTATGCCAATGTCGAACTGGTCGGCTACCGTGATCCAGTTTCACGTCAGATCAAAATACCGCGACGTCCATTAGACCCCGGTGCAGTCGTTGAAACGGTGGATTTTCAGTTTTTAAGTGACTTTTACGAGTTCAATGAACACACTAGTTTGCACTTGGGAAATCTCGTTGGTTATGAGCGAGGAGAAAACACGGTACCGGTCTTTCTGGATGTGAACAAGCTGGTCACCGAGCATATGGCTGTATTGGCTATGACGGGATCGGGTAAATCCTACACAGTTGGCCGCATCATTGAACGCCTTGTGGCACTTAATAACGGAACTGTTGTGGTTTTTGATCCGCATGGTGAGTACGGCAAAGCTCTGGCCAAAGGGACATTGAATTTTTCCGATAACCTTATGGAGTGCGAGGATGAACGCGATCGCACAGTGCTTCCGAAAATCCGCGATACATTGGAGCTATTGCAAAATGCGGGGGCAGGGATACATGTTTATACACCGCAAAACGAGTCGTTTAAACACAAATATGCCGGCAAGAACACCCAGCTTGCCTTGCAGTTTGATCACTTTGAAATGGACGATGTTGCAGAAATTCTGCCTGGATTAACCGAGCCACAGCAGCGGGTGCTTGATGTAGCGCTGCGTTATTGGCGGACGGCGGATAAAACTGAGCCGCGAGACATCAATCGTCTTCGTCATCTTTTAGGAGACGGAATTGATGAACTAAGGCAGTGGGATGACCTTTCTGAAGCGGAAGGCAAAGCGTTGAACAGTCGCAGTGCCGCTGTGACCTCAATGAAATTGTCACGGGTACTTAATGAGGCACAAAGTTTTTATTCAGCAGCCATGTCAGAGCCTACCGACATTTACAAAATGGTCGGACGTCCTTCGAATAAGCAAGGTCAACTCGTCGTGATTGATCTGCAAGGTCTAAGTGATACGGCCAAACAGGTCATCTGCGCACTGCTTTCGAGCGAGATTCTGCGAGCAGCATCCAGTAAAACTGATCCACTGCGTCCTTGCTTTCTGGTTTATGAGGAGGGACATAATTTTGCTCCCGCCGGTGGAAATGCTGTTAGTCACCGTATCATAAAGAAAATTGCAGGAGAGGGCAGGAAATTTGGCGTTGGCTTTGCCATCGTAAGTCAACGGCCATCGAAGCTGGATGCGGACGTGACTTCGCAATGCAATACCCTGATCACTATGCGACTTAAGAACCCTGATGATCAGCGTTTTATCGCAAAGGCCTCCGATATGGTGAGCAAGGCCGATTTGGATGAATTACCCAATCTATCCACCGGTGAGGCGTTGGTCTGTGGCCGATCTATTCCCGCACCGCTTCTGGTGAAAGTCGGTGGTAAAGCTCTGATTCACGGTGGTGAATCACCCGAGGTACTGCGTGTTTGGGGGAGTTTTGGTGACTGATCTCTCTGCGCGAATCTGTGCCGAAATGTCGTCGCTGGATTTCGTTGATCAAAGCTACCCAATGTTAAGCAGCTGGGGTGTTCGCGATCAAGATGTCTTAGTGCACAGTCTTGGCTGCAGTGCATGGAATGAGCTTGGCTCTGATCTTGGCTTTATGGCTGTGACTGAGTGTCCTGTGCCCATGACGCATGGTGCGGATATTCGTTCCGACTCTACCTGGTTTAATCGCTCTCAGCGAACACCGGAGGTGTTAATTGAATTCGAACGCTTTGATGGAACCGATCGGGGACAGAAAAAACTCGACGAAAAACTTTGCAATCTACTTGAGGCGTCCATGCGATGGGGAGATTTCCCTTCAGTACTGATTCTTTCTGCATGGAGTAAAGGTGTTGTCTCTGCACCGAACAAAGAACTGTTTCTGCAGAGATGTCGCCAAGGTTTTAAATCTTCAGTTGGAGCACAGGTACCGGCAATACGTAACACAGCAGTGCTTTTTAGCCGTTTTATTTTTGAAATTGAACGCAGTGGAGTTTTGCTGTTGAAGCAGAGCCGTTGTGAGAGGTTGCTGTGAATATAAAGTCTGCTCATTTTTTGCCCGGCACCAACAAACGTTTGGGCGATAAATATCTTTTGCTGGAATGTCTAGGGGATGGAAGTCATGGCTGGGTGTGGAGGGTCGAAAGACTGAATGATGGCGAGATCGTAGCGGTAAAGATACCAAAGGATCTAACAAAAGATGATCGCCTGCTTGCAGAGGGCAAAGAACTTCTGACGATAGATGCCCATCCCAATATTGTCCGCATTTTCGACATGGGGCGAATTCCACCAGAGAATGAGTGGTTCTTTATTGAGATGGAGTATTTTCCAAGTCAAAGCCTCGCTCAAAAACTGGAGCAAAGGAATCAACACTTTGGCAACACATTCGAGCGATTGTTTGGAATGTATGCACAAGTTCTTGATGCGGTCGGATTTCTGGCAGCGTTGCCTACGCCTATCTCGCATGGTGATATAAAGCCGCACAACATTTTAGTGGGTGCGGCAGATTTGGTGAAATTAACCGACTTTGGAAGCTCCGCGCTTCCCGAGGAAATTTATGTTCGAACTAGAGAAAATGGTGGTACGGTTTTGTACGCCGCGCCCGAGTTTTCAGATAGCGTTTCGCGTAAAGGAACATTTAAAGATTTGCTCCAAGGCGATATTTACAGCTTAGGCGTGCTACTTTACCAATTAGTCACCGGGCAATTACCACACGATACGCCCGCTCAAGTCAGGCGTCATGCTCCGATTAAGAAACCGAGTGAGATAAATTCACAAATTCATCCAGAACTAGAAGCTGTTATTTGTCGATGCCTAGAAAAAAGCCCCTCCGATAGATTTTCGGACATTATTCAGTTACGCAATGCATTTGAAAGCGCTTGCCAAAAACAATTGAGTTTTCAAAATAGTTATGTTCCATTTTCACCCAATTCAATTGCAAAAGATTGGTCATCTTTGGTTATAGACGCCTTGGATGAGCGAGATTATCTTAAGGCTGCGAAAATTGCAGGAGCCGAATTTTCACAAAATAGGGATTATTCAGCATTCTTGCAGCAGCTCAATGCGCTTTATCGAGCCAATAGATTATTTGAATTTGAAGAGGTATTTGATAGAGAGTTAAAAGAAAACGATGTCCAAATTAATGCTGAAAGCGGAGCCGCAATACGGATTGTCGCTATCAAAACATTTTTAGGGCTTCGTAAACTCGAGCGTGCTAAACATATTCTGAAAGAAGCAATATTACTAGACGGAAAATCATTGGATTTAGAGTTCTTAGAAGCCAATATATATGGATTGGAAGCTAATTTCTCAGAAGCCCGCAATATTCTTGAAAAAATTAACCGAGCAATACCTAATAAGCCCTATGTATTAACACGACTAATTCAAGTCTGTGAACAAATGCGAGATTACCCTGCTGCTGCTGGGTACCTTAGACATGCTTTACGAATTTTTCCAAATATACCGGAGTTCCTCACTAAACGGGACTACTATCAACAAATTGGGCTTTGGTGAAAAATCAAAGCTATCAGTTTTGAGTCTGTTGATCTATCGGGCGTAATGTGTCAAATACCATGTATCGGCTTCATAACTATATTTGATAAATTGATAAAAAATAGGTTCTTCCTGATTTCGTGGGGTAGGCGCTATTGGGCACAGCTAAAATATGAGTAATTCAACTGTAAAACAATTGGTTACATAGATAATCAATTAATCAAAAGCATAAAACTATGCTTAACCACTCTATGTAGCTTTTACCCCACGAAATCGGGAAGAGCCAAAAAATATGAGTTCTTGATTTTATCGTTAAGAAACATACCCTGGGTCTTTTAAGGATGTCTTGCGTATTTTCAAAGTTGTGGATAATTGATCCATAACTGACAAATTCAACCAACACACGGACAAACCCATGTATAAAAACTCGAACAACAAACTGGTTTTCTCACCATCCGATCTCGTGCTTGCCATGCGCTCTCCCTTCGCATCCTGGATGGAACGCCTGGCTATTGAATCACCCGCCATGATCGCCGGCATCGAAAAGGATCACGACCCCATGATGGCTTTGCTTGCCGCCAAAGGGAACGCCCATGAATCGAACTTTCTCACATTTCTGCAGGAAACTCACGGCGCAGAGAACATTGCTATCATCAAAAGCCAATCCCATCACGACAAGGCACTTGAAACCCTTCAATACATGAAGGACGGGTATCCGTTCATCTACCAAGCTTATTTGTCGCGGGACGGCTTTGCCGGCAGTGCCGACTTTCTGGT